>JASHOI010000194.1 GCA_030041195.1 Streptosporangiaceae bacterium
CGGTCGAGGGCAACGTCAACCGGATCAAGATGATCAAAAGACAGATGTACGGCCGGGCAGGCTTCACCCTGCTCCGCAAGCGCGTCCTGCCCGCCGCCTGGCCCGGAGACGATCACTGGCCGTGACCCGATCACCAAATCCGCGCCAGAGCCCGTTTCCATGATCGCGGTGGGTTTTTCGCAGATACGACAACAAATCCACCGCGATCATGGAAAACCGCTGTCTGACGCCAGCAAGTCAAACGTAGATTCGGCCAAAGCGCTCACTCTGGCGCGCCGTGCATACCATGCGCCAGGACGCTACAACAGAAAGCAACGGGTTATTTCGCTGCGAGCACCATCTGCACGCGAGCCTCCTAGATCTTCGGCCGCGCACGTAGCTGCGGTGGCGGTCGGCTTACGCGCTGAGCCGGTGCAGCACCGCCTGGTCGGCGAGCGCGATCGCGAGCTGGCCGAGCACCGTCGGGTGGAACGGCGCCGCCGCGTCGAGACCCTGCACGTAGGGCTGTGGCGTGCATAGCTGGTGCCCGGCGAAGTCGGGCTGCGGCGAGGCGAAACCGAACTGGGCCGCGCCCTTGGCCAGCACCGCGTTCAGCGTGTTCAGCCGCGAGACCAGGGTCTGCAGGTTCGCCGTGCTGAGCCCGGCCTGGCTGAGGCACCCCGGCTCCGGGCCGAACGGGTCGTAGTACTGGTTGATGATCACTTGCGGGTGGCTGGGCAGCCCGGCCAGCCGGCTCAGCAGATCCAGGTAGTTCTTGCTGAACTCGGCGAGCTGCTGCTGGAAGTAGGCCGTGGTGGCCTTGTCGTCGCAGTTCGGCGTCGTCGAGCAGTACTTCACCTCGGCGGCCCAGTTCAGGTCGTCGGCGCCAACGCTGATGATGATGATCGAAGCCTTTCCGGCGCGCTCCGCCACGGCGAGCTGCGGCTGCAGCGTCTGCCCGTTGCGTGTCTGCGGCCCGAGCAGCCCGTTGCTGATCGTGGCACCGTCGCAGGCGAGGTTGAGAACCCTCCAGTCGTTGGCGGCGGCCAGGTCGGCCGCGTAAGAGTCCGAGCTGCGGCCACAGTTCAGCGCCACGGGTGACGACCCAGGCAGCGGCGCGAGCCCGGCGCCCGCCGCCGTGGAGTCGCCCATGACCACGACCTGGACCCCGGGCAGCTGCGGGCCGGTCGGGCGGATCCTGGGCAGGCGCGTTTCGGTGCCCACGAGGTCGTTGAGCGAGTGCACCCGGCGCAGCAGCGTGGGTGCCGTGTACGCGGTGGACATGATGGCGCCCAGGTTGATGGCTTCGGCCACGATCAGTCCCAAGACGAGCAGCTTGATGGTCGTGCGGCGCGTGGTGCGGCGCCAGCCCGCTACCGCTCCCACCAGGATCAGCGCCGTCGCGCCGGTGACCACGGTCTCCCAGATGAAGTAGCGCTTCCACCCGTCGGCGAGCCTGGCGCCGAGGACGCGCTCCGACGCGACCGGGTGGTCGCCCTGGACGAAGGTGGTCAGCTCACTGTTGATGGTGATCTGGTTCAGCTGCAGCCTGGGCCGCACCGGCCCGGCGAACTGCACGTTGGTCGGCAGGCTCTGGCCGAACAGGTCGACCTCTCCCGGGCCCGACAGGCTCAGGCTTGGCGCGCTCGCCCCTACCTGGATCACCTGGCCTGCGACGATGACCGTCTGCTGCGGCGTGACCTCGAGCGCGATGGCGATCGCAGCGCCGGCTCCCACGATGAGCAACACGAGTCCGGTCAGCCACCGCCACGCCAGCCGAGCCCATCTGCTCGTCAGCAGCATGCTGTAAATAGTTCCCATCCCTGGGTCCAGGCTAACGACAGGTATGCCATGCCCCATACCTCAGAGTGCTCTGAGCTTCCGCGGGTAGCCTGCTGCTGAGCCATTAACCGGGCTGCCAGCTTGGCCAGCCCGTCGTGGGCATCGCGTCGGCTACCAGGTCGGGGACTCGTAGGCATGATTCAGGCGAATGTGGCGTGGGGCTTCGGCCACCGCCCTACGCTGGGCAGAGACACCTCTGCAGGGTCAGCCGAGAAGCAGTTGGGGCACCCCGGGATCGAACCGGGCGGGCCCGGCGTTTCCCTGCACAGCCGGTGGCTGCGCGAGACCGCCAATGGAGGTACGGCCTAGGTGACGCAGCTCCACACGCACTCGGCCGACTCCGATGGGGCCGAGCCGGTCAGCCAGTCGGTCGCGTATGCCCCGGTAGAGGAGCGGGCTCCGGCTGGTCCGATCGAGCGGGTCATGAGCACGGTGATCCGCAAGCTCGCGTGGAGCAAACTGTCCAACCCCACGGTCGCGGTCACCGTGTCCGGCGTCGGCCTGCTGCTCGGGATGCTGGCCGGGGCGACCGCGCCGAACACCGAGACGCTGCCGATCAAGATCGGGCTGTCGCGCTTCTTCCCGTCGCTCGCTCACGACAACGCGATCGCGATGGCGCTGCTGTACACCGGGACGATCCTCGCCTGCCTGGGCCTGGCCGGGATGCTCTGGGCGCACAGCCAGGGATGGCGCCCGAACCCGCGGCGGCTGCTGCTGGTCAGCGCCGGTGTCGTCGCGGTGATGGTCAGCCTCACCCCGGTCGGCTCGTCGGACGTCGCGAGCTACGCCGCCTACGGCCGCATCGCCGTGCTCGGCGGGAACCCGTACACCGCCAGCCCGGCGGCCTGGCTGGGGGCTCACTCGCCCTACACCCAGGTCGTCGGCTACGTGTGGAAGACGCAGTCCTCCGTCTACGGCCCCATCGCCACCGTGATCCAGGCGTTCGCTGCGTGGCTCGGCGGCCCGAGCCCCGCGGCCACGATCTGGCTGTTGATGATCTTCAACGGCCTGGCGTTCATCGGCCTCGGCTACCTGCTGCTCAAGACCTCCGACGACCCGGTCCGGGCGACGCTGTTCTGGGTGGCTAACCCGGTGCTGCTGCTCGCGCTGGTGGCCGGCGGCCAGATCGACACGTTCGTGGCGCTGGTCGCGATCTGCTCGATCCAGGTGGCGCGGCGATTCTCCGGCGCGTGGGGCGACGTCCTGGTCGGCGTGCTGATCGGCCTGGGCTGCGGGATAAAGGTCAACGCGGTGCTGATCGGCCTCGGGCTGGCGTGGCCGCTGCTGCGCCGGCGCGAGTGGATGCGCACCGCCCGGATGGCGGCCGTGGCCCTGGCCACTGTGGCGTTCGAGTACAGCTTCTCCGGGCTGAACGCGCTGAAGCCGGTGATCGGCGGCACGCGCTGGGTCATCATGCCGTCGCCGTGGCGGCTGCTCCAGATAGTGGCCCAAGCTCTCGGCCTGAATCTGACGCCGACCGAAATCACCTGCCTGTGGCCGTTCGCCATGCTCGTCCTCGCCTGGGTCATCTACCGGCGGATCTCCTCGGACCAGCCGCGTGAGATCGTGGCGCCGTTCGCCCTGGCCTTCGCCTGGGTGCTGGTCGCCCCCTGGGTGTTCGCCTGGTACACCGCGCTGGCCTGGGCCACGCTAACCCTGGTGCCGCGCAACCGGATGACCCGGTGGCTGACGATCGTCACGGTTTTCCTTGCCGTCTGGCTGTCCGGGGGCGGGCAGTCGGCCCCGGGGCACTAATGAGCCAGGTGAAGCAGGCAGGGCTGGACGACCGGGTCGGCCAGTCCCTGCCCGGGCAGGCGGCCCGGCGGCAGGCGGCACTGGCCGCGGTGCGGCGGCACTGGCTGGCGGTCGCGCTGCTGGCCGCCGGGACCGCGCTGCGGGTGCTGGTGCTGCTCGCCTACCGCCCGGCGCTGTTCTTCGTCGATTCGGTGCGGTACCTGTACAACGCCGAGGGCATGGACCCGGTGGGCTACAAGGGACCGCTGCGGGCGATCCTGTTCGTCGCCAACTTCGACACGGTAGCCGCCGTCCAGCACCTGCTCGGCCTCGGCATGGCCGTGGTCATCTACCTGCTGCTGCTGCGCCGCGGCGTGTCCCGCTGGCTGGCCGCACTGGCCATCGCGCCGGTGCTGCTGGACGGCTACCAGCTGCAGATCGAGCAGCTGATCATGCCGGACGTCTGGTTCGAGGCCCTGATCGTGGCGGGCCTGGCGACCCTGCTCTGGCAGCCAAGCCCCGGCTGGCGCCGCGTCGTGATCGGCGGCATCGTGCTCGGTACCTCGGCGACCTTTGCCCAGGTCGGCGAAGCGCTGCTGCTGCCCGCCGTGATCTACCTGCTCGCGGTCGGCGGCGGCTGGCGGCGGGCAATCGGCAAGGCGGCCGCCGTGTGCGGCGCGTTCGTGCTGCCAATCCTGGTGTACTGCACGGTCTCCTTCCTGCTCACCGGGGCCTTCTTCCTGTCGCACTCGGGCGTCACGTCGTTCTACGGGCGGACGGCCGCGGCCGTTGACTGCGCCACGATCAAGCTGCCGTCCGCCGAGCGGGGGATGTGCCCGACCAAGGCCGAGCAGGCCAAGGGGCCCGACTGGCTCGAGTACGGCAGCGGCTCCCCGATCCGGCCTTACTACGACCACCTGCCGCGCGGCGAGGTCGACAGCCTGATCTCCAATTTCAACCACCAGGTGCTGGCACAGCAGCCACTGCGGATCGCGGGCGCGTACGCCAAGGACGTGGTCAAGCTGTTCGCGCTGACCCGCAACACCAGGCCCGGCGACACGTCCATCACCCGATGGCAGTTCCAGACGAAGTACGCGTACTACCCGCCGTGGACCTCTGAGGCCGTCGTCAAGACCGCGACCGCCCGGTTCGGCGGCGGCGCGCCGGCGGTCTGGCGGCCCGTCGCCGCGTTCCTGCGGTCGTACCAGCTCGACGGCGGGTACACACCGGGCCCGCTGCTCCTCGTGTTCACGCTGGCCGGGCTGGCCGGCACGGCCGCCGCGCTGCTGCGCAGGCGGCTGGATCCCGGGACCCGCCAGCTCGCCCTGGCCTGCCTGCTGTGCTTCCTCTCCGGCGCGTGCGTGATCTTGGTGTCGGATACGTTCGAGTTCTCCTGGCGCTATCAGCTGCCCGCGCTGGTCACCTTGGTGCCCGCCGGCGTGCTCGGGATCAGCCTCATCATCCGGTCGGTCGGCGCCCGGCAGCCTGCCAGCTGAGCGGTCTGCCCATCGCGCCCGATCACGGCGCGGCCGAACGCCGGTCACCGAGTGCCGGACCCGGGTAACTCACCTTTCACCCTTTTCTCACTAGAACGTTATTTTTTGTCAGCTTACATTTTGCTTTGCGGACTACGTTCGTCCGTTGGGTTGAGCCAGCCCAGCCAGACAATCTGGAGGTCCCGCATGGCGATAGAGATAAGCCGACGTCAGCTCATGGCGTCGGCGGGGGGAATGGTGCTCGCGTCCTTCGCCCTTCCGTCCAATCTGCGAAGGGCCGTCGAAAGGGTGCCAGCATCGCTGCTTGGCAATCGGTCGACGCAGCCGATTCCCGAGATTAAGCACGTCGTGGTGCTGATGCAGGAGAACCGCTCCTTCGACCACTACTTCGGCGCGATGCCAGGCGTGCGTGGCTTCGGCGACCCCCAGGCGATCCCGGGCGTCTTCAAGCAGGCGGACCCAGACAACCCTGACGGGTACCTGTACCCGTTCCACGCCGACACGCAGAGCACGAGTGCCCAGGCGCTGCCCTCGACCAGCCACAGCTGGCTGCCGCAGCATGACTCATGGAACAACGGGGCGATGAACGGCTTCGTGACCGCGCGGCTCAACACCGCGATCGACTCGTATGACGGGAAGGCCGCGCAGTACTCCATGGCCTACTTCCAGCGGGATGACGTCCCGTTCCAGTGGGCCCTGGCCGACGCCTTCACGATCTGCGACGGCTACCACTGCTCGGTGCTGGGGCCGACCTGGCCCAACCGGCTCTACCTCATGACCGGCCAGATCGATCCCGCTGGCACAAACGGCGGGCCGGCCTACGGCAACTACGTGCCCCCCGAGGGCTTCTCGTGGCAGACCTATCCGGAGCTGCTGACCGCCGCCGGCGTGCCCTGGAAGGTCTACCAGGAGATCGACAACTACGGATTCAACGTGCTGGAGTACTTCGACCAGTACCAGAACGCGTCGACCTCGTCACCGCTGTACCAGAACGCGATGAGGTTCTACCAGCCCGGCCAGTTCGAGTACGACGCCATCAACGACCAGCTGCCGACCGTGTCGTACATCCTCCCGCCCTCTTACCAGTCCGAGCACCCCGACTTCATGCCGGCGGCCGGCGCCGACTTCGTCAAGAGCAAGGTCGACGCGATCGCGGCCAATCCGGACGTCTGGGCCAAGACGCTCTTCATCCTCGTCTACGACGAGAACGACGGGTACTTCGATCACGTTCTCCCGCCCACCGCCCCGGCCGGTACTGCGGGCGAGTACATCACCTCGTCGGCATCGGCCGAGAAGTCCGCGCCAGGGCCCATCGGACTGGGCTTCCGGGTCCCCTGCATCCTCATCTCGCCGTGGACCGTGGGCGGCTTCGTCTGCCACGACACGTTCGACCACACCTCGGTCACCCGGCTGCTCGAGCTGGTGACCGGTGTCGTCAACCCCAACATCACCGCCTGGCGGCGCCAGACCGTCGGCGACTTCACGTCGGCGCTCGGGGCGTTCCCGAGCGGACGGTTCGCGCGGCTGCCGGACACGAAGCAGCAGCTCGAGCTCGCCGAACAGCAAGTGGTCCAGTTCCAGCTCCCGCCCTACCCAGGAGCGAACCAGACCCCGCCCGTCCAGCCGCCCGGGTCCAAACCGGTGCGGAACTCAGCAGCCGCCTCGGCCGTAGTGGGGGTGTGACCAATGACACCGCGCGAATCATCGAGTTCCCGTCCGGCCTGGCTCAGCCGGCGCGTGATCATAGCGGGCGCGGCGGCCGTCGCGCTCGCAGCCGCCGGCACGGCGACGGCTCTCGTTGCTGATCACTCCGCCGCTGAAAGCCATGCGGGTTCCGCCAAGGCCCGGCTGGCCGCAGCCAGCTGCAGCGGGCCGGCCGGGGCCGCGTACGTGGCGCTCCCCGGTTATCAGGCCTTCGATGCCGTCGACACCAGCAACTGCAAGCTCATCCAGCAGTACAACGTGGGCGACACGCTGGTGCCAGGTACTGGCACTCAAGACTTCAACTACGGTTCCAGCGAGGAGGGCGTGGCGATATACGGCAACACGCTGTACTTCGCGGACACCGGCAGCGACACGGTCGCGGTGATCGACTCCGCCGACCTCAACGTGGACAACTACGAAAATCCCGCTGAGACGCTCATCCACGTGGGTTTCGACCCCCAGGACCTGGCCGTGACCCCGGACGGCAGCCAGGTGTGGGTAGCCGACACGGGCCCGCAGACCGGCCAGCCATCGCTGGGCGGGATCAGCGTTATCTCGACGGCCAGCGACTCGGTGACGTCGACGATCAGCCTGCCGAGCGATCCTAGGGAGATCGCGTTCTCGCCGTCCGGAGCCACCGCGTACGTGACGACGGGCGACGGCCTCCTGGTCATCAGCACCGCCACCCAGAAGGTGGTGGCCGCAATCCCCGGGCTGGGCAGTCCGGAGGGCGTCGCGGTCTCACCGGACGGCAACACGGTCTACGTGACCAACACCGTCCAGGGCGTGGTGGACGTCATCAGCGCCGCGAGCAACCGAGTCACGGGCACGATCAAGGTCGGCCAGCTGCCGTGGCAGCTCGTGATCTCATCCGACGGCAGCACCATCTACGTGGCCGACGGCGACTCCGACGCCGTCTCGGTAATCAGCACGAAGTCCGACACGGTCACGGACACGATTTCCGACGCGGGCGACCCCGTCAGCGTGGCCCTGACGCCCGACGGCAGCGAGCTGTGGGTGGGCGGCCTCACCTCCGGCATCGTCACGGTGTTCGACACGGCCAATGACAGCCTCGTCGGCAGCTTCAACGTCGGCTATGGCGGCGAGGCCAACGCGGGCGACGGCGAGGAGCCGACCGGCATCGTCCTCACCTCCACCCCGACGCCCGGCTCGTAGCAGGTCAGATACGGCAAGCGCGGCCGGAGCGATCCGGCCGCGCTTGTTTGCGTGCGGGCAGCGCCGGGAACCGGCCATCCACCAGAGGGCACTCTTTTCATATGTTCGGGCATGGCTGTCTAATAGCAAGAAGCGTGACGCAGCAACGCGGAGGGTTATGCAAGGGACGGGCCGGACACAACGTGAGCGCTGAACCGGCAGCGTTGGCAGAGAGTGCCGCGCCATCGGTCCGCGATGACGGTGGTGCGGGGGTTGGCCGGCGGCGGGCACGGGCCTGTCGCCGGGTTTGCCTGGTGCTGACGATGGCTGCCGGGCTCACCCTGGCCGCCGTGGGCCTCATTGCAACCCCGCTCGACCAGGACCTGGACACCACGCCTGCCGGCGCCCAGTCGCTGGCGCCCACGCTGCAGACCCAGGGGGTGGCGTTCACCGGAACGCCTGCCGTTGGGGCCCTCTTCACGATGGACGGCGGGAGCCTCCGGGCGCACTTCTGCAGCGCGAGCGTTGTGGACAGCCCCGCTCAGGACCTGGTTATCACCGCGGCGCACTGCGTCACCGGGAGCGGAAGCGGCTCGATCGCGTTCGTCCCGGGATACGACAACGGCCGGATGCCCTACGGCATCTGGCGGGTGACCCGGGTCATCGTCGACTCGAGCTGGATCGCCTCGGCAAATCCCAATGCCGACGTCGCCTTTCTCGTCGTCACCGGGCAGGGCGGAGCGAAGATCCAGGGCGTCACCGGAGGTGAGCAGCTCGGCATCGGCCAGGCGGCCGGGCAGTTCGTGAGCGTGGTCGGCTACCCGGAAGGCGCGAATGCCCCGATCCGGTGCGACAACCTCGTGCACGGGTTCAGCCCGACCCAGCTCGTGTTCGATTGCGGCGGCTACACCGACGGGACCAGCGGCGGCCCGCTGCTCGAGAACGTCAACCCGGCGACCGGGCTGGGTACGGTGATCGGCGTGATCGGGGGCTATGAGCAGGGCGGAGACACGCCGAGCGTGTCGTACTCCGCCCGATTCGGTACTCTTGTCGCCGATCTCTACAAGACCGCCATCGGGCAGTAATCGCCGCACGTTGGTCACTGCCCGTTACCGACAATACGGGTGATTTCTTCACACAGTTTGACCGCCGGTGAACCTGAGTCCCTTGCGAAGCGTCAGTCAAACAGCCGACTGCAGCCTCGCAGGCAAGGACAGCCACCATGGCCCACACCAACGAAGCGCCCGAGTCCCGGACGCTGTTGCTCCGCCGGATAGCCCAGCTGGAGGACGACCTCGCCGAGACGCGCGGCTGCATTGTCAGGCTGGCCAGCGTGATCGAGACCCTGCTCATCGACGGGCCGCAGCCTGTCCTCGACGGGCCGGACATCCCGGATACCCCGGACTGGCTCGCGCCGGTGATACCCCTGGAGCCGGGCCGGACCCGCCGGGACGACGCCGCGCTCGGGCGGGGCCGGGCAGGCCGCCCGTTACCGCCGGCCGCCCCGGGTCGTCCCCTTCCGTTAATGATCTAGGAAGCCGGGGTGCAGGCCGCACTCCAGGCTCCTGATCGAAACGCCGTTGGCGTGAGCCGCGGGCGGGGGTAGCGTGGGCATTATTCCTGGCGTCGCCAGATCGGGGAGACCGTTGTACCGCTGAGGTTGCCGAGTCCCGGATGATTCCCAACCTCAGGAGCTTGCCGTGACGCCTTCGGTCGTCGTCTCCGACCTCAGTTTCGCCTGGCCCGACGGGGGCGACGTCTTCGACGGGCTGGACTTCGCCGCCGGGATCGGCCGCACCGGCCTGGTCGGCGCCAACGGGGCCGGGAAGTCAGTGCTGCTGCGGCTGCTGACCGGCGAGCTCGCCCCCTCGCGCGGGTCCGTCACCGTTTCCGGGGCGGTCGGCTACCTGCCGCAGAACATCACCCTGCAGCGCGAGCGGCGCGTCGACGACGTGCTCGGGATCGCCGGGGTGCGCGCGGCGCTGTCCGCGATCGAGTCCGGGGACGCCGCCGCCGAGCACTTCACCGTCGTCGGCGAGGACTGGGACGCCGAGGAGCGGGCCCGCGCCATGCTCGACCGGCTGGGCCTGCTCGGCGTCACGCTCGACCGCACGGTCGGCGAGCTGTCCGGCGGCGAGACGGTGCTGCTCGCCCTGGCCGCCGTGCTGATCCGCCGCCCCGGCGTGCTGCTGCTGGACGAGCCGACGAACAACCTTGATCTGCACGCCCGGCAGGCTCTGTACGGAGCGATCGAGTCGTGGCGCGGGGTGCTGGTCGTGGTCAGCCACGACCGGGCGATGCTGGAGCGGATGGACACGATCGCCGAGCTGTACCGGGGCGAGGCGCGCAGCTTCGGCGGCAACATCGACGACTACGAGGCCGCGCTGGCGGCCGAGCAGGAGACGGCCGGACGGCTGGTGCGGGCTGCCGGGTCGGATCTGCGGCGGCAGCGGCGGGAGCTCGCCGAGGCCAGAGTGAAGCTGGACCGCCGGGAGCGCTACGGCCGCAAGATGGCAGAGACCAGGCGGCTGCCGAAAATGGTCGCGAACGCGCGCAAGCGGGAGGCGCAGGTCTCCGCGGGCAAGCACCGCAACCTGCAGGTCGACCGCGTGAAACAGGCGGAGGAGCGCCTGGAGGCGGCCGAGGAAGCGGTGCGGGACGACGATGAGATCCGCCTCGACCTCCCGGCCACCGAGGTGCCGGCGCGCCGCGACGTCCTGATCCTGGACGCGGTGCGCCCCCGGTTCGGGCCCACGGTGACGCTGCATGTGCGCGGGCCGGAACGCGTCGCGCTGGTGGGGCCCAACGGCGCCGGGAAGACCACGCTGCTGCGCACGATCACCGGCGAGCTGCCCCCGGCCGGCGGTGAGGTAGGGCTCGCGGTACCGGCCCGGCTGCTCCCGCAGCGCCTGGACGTGCTCGACCCCGGGCTCACCGTGGCGGGCAACGCCGCCCGGTTCGCGCCCCAGGCCTCCGCCAACGCCGTCCGCGCCAACCTGGCCCGGATGCTGTTCCCTGGCCGCCGCGCCGACCAGACCGCGGCGACCCTGTCCGGCGGCGAGCTGTTCCGGGCCACGCTCGCCGCGCTGCTGCTCGCCGAGCCCGCACCGCAGCTGCTGATGCTGGACGAGCCCACCAACAACCTGGACCTGCCCAGCGTGCGCCACCTGATCGAGGCCGTGCGCTGCTTCCGCGGCGCGCTGCTCGTGGCCAGCCACGACGTGCCGTTCCTGCGGGAACTGGGGCTCACCCGGTGGCTGCGCCTCGGCGCCTGCCTCGAGGAGATCGACCCGCTGTGATCGCTGGCGGTGCCGGACGGGCCGCGCGGCGTCCCGTTCAGGCCACCTTGTGCAGGAATTCGCGTACCACCGCCTGGAACGCGTCGGCCTCCTCGATCTGTGGCGAGTGCCCGGATTTCTCGAAGATCACCAGACGGGAGTCGGGGATCAGCGACGCGATCG
Organism: Streptosporangiaceae bacterium; assembly: GCA_030041195.1. The sequence continues at coordinate 11,372 of JASHOI010000194.1, forward strand.
TCTCGGCCGATGAGACCGGCGTGATCCAGTCCGTCCGGCCGACGGTCACCAGCGTCGGGCAGCGAATCCCCGGAAGCTGCGGCTTCAGGTCGTAGCCCGGCATGTTCTGCTGGAAGCACCAGTTGTGCGCCTCGTAGCGGTAGCTGCCGGCCTCGACACGGGCCGCCGCGCGCACCGGGTCGTACTCGAAGTCGTAGAGCGGGATGATCTCGGCCCACCGTGCCTTGAGGTCCTCGTTGTCCCGCATTTGGCCGCTCCAGTACCGGTTGAAGTTGTCCCAGTCGATCGCGACCCGGGTCTGGTTGCGGGCGTTCTCGAAGGCCCGCTCCAGGTTGGAGTTGTCGGCCGAGGTGTCGCGCAGGATCATCGCCCGCACCCGGTTGGGATAGGCGATGGCGTACTCCATGGCGATAAACCCGCCGTAGGAACCGCCGGCCACCACCACCTGCTCAGCCTCCAGCCACTGCCGCAGCGCGTCCACGTCCGCCGCCCACTGGGCGTGCGAGAACGGCGGCTTGCCCTCGCTGCGGCCGCAGCCACGGGCGTCGAAGACCACCACGCGCATCTCGTCGGCCAGCGGGCCGAACGTGGATTTCGGCTCGGCCAGCGAGCCGATCCCGCCGCCGCCGTGGAGCGCGATCAGCACGGGAGCGTTCTCCGGGCCCAGCACCTCGACGTTGAGGTCGTTGCCGTTGATGGTCACGAACATGGTCTGCTCCCGTTCCGCCCGCTCAGGTGAGCTCGGCCGGCAGGCCGAAGCGGGCAAAGACCTCGGCGGCAGCGGTCCAGGCGTCGGCATCGGGGGCCTCGGCATGGGCGTCGGTCAGGAAGCCGACGACCGAGCGGATCTTGTCGCCTTCCAGCGTCAGCACGTCGATCGCCGCGGGAAGGTAGCTGCCGGTGCCCGCGTCGAACAGGTAGCAGCCGACGGCGAGCTGCCCGTTCGCCCGGGTGGGCAGGTGCTTCCAGCGCTCGGCGAGCGGGAACCTGACGAGGAACTCCCTGACCAGGTCGCGCCCGGCGAACCAGGTGGGGATCGGCGGCATGGACCAGGCCGCATCCTCGGTGAGCATGCTGACCAGCGCGTCCGCGTCGCCCCGCTCCATCGCATCCATGTACCGCTCGACGATGGCCCTGGTGCGCTGGTCGCCGAGCGCGTGCAGGGTCTGCTGCTGGCTGCGGTCAGGCAGGCCGCCGCGGACCGTGGCACGGGCGCGCTGCAGCGCGCTGTTCACCGACGCCACCGACGCGCCCAGCTGGTCCGCGGTTTCGGCGGCGGAGAAGCCGACCACCTCCCGCAGCAGCAGCACGGCGCGCTGCAGCGGCGGCAGCTTCTGCAGGGCCACGATGAAGGCCAGCTCCACGCGCTCCCGCTGCTCGTAGGCAGCCTCCGGCGAGGAGCCCGGGTCAGCAGCCAGCCACCGGTCCGGGAAGGGCTCCAGCCAGACCGGGTCGGTCACCGCCGCTCTCAGGTCGTCTGCCTGGGCGGCAGCCGGGCCGAAATCGGCCGGCAGTTCCCGGCGCGATCGGTGCCTGCTGATGTCCAGGGCGGCGTTGGTGACGATCGAGAACAGCCACGAGCGCACGGAACTGCGGCCCTCGAACCCCGGCAGCCCGCGCCACGCGCGCAGCAGCGCCTCCTGAACGGCGTCCTCGGCGTCGTGCACCGAGCCGAGCATCCGGTACGAGTGCGCCCGCAGCTGAGCCCGGTGGGCCTCGACCAGCTCGCCGAACGCTCCCTCGTCGCCGTCGGCGGCCAGCTTCAGCAGCGCCCTGTCATCGGCAGCGCTCATTGTCAGCTCGCCTTGCGCCCGTTGCGCAGCGCTTCGGCGACGGCGGCCCTGCCGCGCCTGGCGATGTCGGCCGCCGCGGTGTCGGCCGCCGCGGTGTCGGCTTGCCGGGCCCTGGCGGCCGCGGCCCGCTTGCGGTAGGCGTCGAATCTGGCCGCCCGGATCTCATCGACGCGGAAGGGCTGCGCGACCGGCAGCGGGCCGCCGGGCAGCTCGCGCAGGCCAGGCAGGTCGTCCCGGACCCGGGTGAACAGTGCCTTGCCGTCCATGACGTGGACGTTACCCCGCGGCGCCGACAACAACGCGCGCCTAAGCCGCGGGCATGCGGTCCGGCTCGGGGGTGAGCCAGCCGAACGATTCGGCGGTGGCCGGGCGGACCATGTTCGTGAGGCTGCCGATGCCGGCGACTTCGATCCGGACCTCGTCGCCGTCCAGCAGCGTGAAGTCCAGCCCCGGGACCAGCCCGGTGCCGGTCGAGAGGATCACGCCGTGCGGGAAGCTGGCGTACCGGAACAGGTATCCGACCAGCTCGCCGGCGCTGCGGTGCAGCTGCGCCGTTGAGGTCTCGCCGCCCCAGACGACCTCGCCGTTACGGATCACGGAGGCGCTGATCGCGAGCGAGCCGATGTCGGGCAGCTCCCACACCGGTACGATGCCGGGTCCCAGGGCGCACGCGCCCAGGTACACCTTGGCCTGCGGCAGGTACAGCGGGTTCTCGCCCTCGATCGAGCGGGACGAGACGTCGTTGCAGATGGTCGCGCCGACGATGTCACCGGCCGCGTTGCAGGCCAGCGCGAGTTCCGGCTCGGGCACGGAGATCTCGGAGTCCGGCCGGATCCCGATCGGCTCGCCGTGGCCGCAGACCCGCCAGGCCTGGCTCTTGAAGAACAGCTCGGGCCGCTGCGCCGCGTACACCCGCGCGTACACGTCTGCGACCTGGCTTTCCTCCTGGCGCGCCGCGCTGGAGCGCTCGTAGGTGACGCCGCACCCCCACACCTCGGTCAGCCCGTCCACCGGCGGGAGCGGCCGCACCGGGATGCCGCCCGGGAGCGGCTGCCCGGGCCGGTCGACGATCTCCCGCAGCCGGTCTGGCGGCTGGACGAGTAGCTCGGCGATGGAGCGGACCGGCAGCGGCCGGATTACCCGGCCGTCCTGCACGGCAACCCCGGCGCCCGCCGCACTCGCATACCTGATGATCTGCATCGTCGGCCTCCCGGCGCCCTAGTCTTCCAGAACGTCCCGCCGTAGCTGCGGGAACACCTTCGACACCTTGCCGAGAAGGTAGTCGCCGTAGGTCCCGGTGAACGCGCGCAGATCCTGGCCATCCCACCGCTGCCTGCCGTCCTCCCCCGCGGCAGCGCGCGCGGGCAGCGGCGGAACCTCGGCGCCGAACCCCGGGTCCAGGAAGAACGGGAACGAGAGGCGGCCGTGGCCGGCGGTGTTACGGACCCGGTGCGGCGTCGACCGGTACCAGCCGCCGGTCATCCGGTCGAGCATGTCCCCGATGTTGCAGACGAACGTGCCGGGAAGGGGCGGCGCGGCGATCCAGCCCTCGGGCGCGGCGACCTGCAGGCCGCCGCTGTCGTCCTGGGCGAGCAGGGTCAGCAGCCCGTAGTCGGTGTGCTCGCCCACCCCCCAGCCGTCGTCCTGCGGCGGCGACGGCGGGTAGTGGAAGATCCGGAACAGGATCGTCGGGTCCGCGGTGCAGGTGGTGGCGAAGTAGCCCGCCTCCAGGCCCAGGCTGAGCGCCACCCCGCGCAGCACGGCCTGGCCGAGGCTGGTCAGCGCGTCCAGGTAGGACAGCACCAGCGGGCGCAGCCGCGGGACCTGCCGCGGGAACAGGTTGCCGCCGTGCAGCGGCAGCCCGGCCAGCACCCGCGGATCGTCGGCGGGCAGCTCGGCGCCGAAGTAAAGGCCCTCCTTCAGGTCCGGCCGGCCGGAGGTGAGCTCGGCGCCGACCGGGAAGAAACCGCGCCACGCCCGGCCGCCGCGCTCCATCGCGATCTCCAGCTTGGCCGCGGCCGGCAGCGCGAAGAACTCGGCGGCCGCGGCGGCGAGCTCGTTCAGCAGGTCCGGCGGCACCCCGTGGCCGGTCACGTAGAAGAAACCGCGTTCGCGGCAGGCCGCCTGGATCTGCCCGGCAACCGCGGCGCAGGCCGCGGCCGGGCCGGCGCCGACCAACGGGCCCACGTCGATGACCGGCAGCGCGGCGCCCGAATCGGTCACGGGGTCATCCTGCACCCGGGTCTCCCGGCCGCACGATGCCGGTCTCGTAGGCCAGGATCACGGCCTGCACCCGGTCCCGCAGGCCGAGCTTGGCCAGCAGGTTCCCGACGTGCGACTTCACGGTTGCCTCGCTCACCACCAGGTCGGCCGCTATCTCCGCGTTGGTCAGGCCGCGGGCGAGCCGCAGCAGGATCTCGCGCTCACGGACGGTCAGCGACGCCAGCCGGGACGGGGTCGGCAGCGTCTGCGCGGGCCGCCGGGCGAAGGCGTCGATCAGCCGCATCGTCACCGACGGCGCGAGCAGCGCGTTGCCCGAGGCGGCGGTCTTCACCGCGGCGATCAGGTCATGCCGCGGCGCGTCTTTCAGCAGGAACCCGCACGCCCCGGCCCGCAGCGCCTCGTACACGTAGTCGTCGAGGTCAAAGGTGGTCAGCATCACGACACGGGGCGCAGCAGATCTGTCGCCGCCGGTTATATGCCTGGTGGCCTCCAGGCCGTCCATCTCCGGCATCCGCACGTCCATCAGGATCACGTCGGGCTGGTGCTCGGCGGCGGCCTGGACGGCCTGCGCCCCGCTGGCCGCCTCGGCGACCACGGTGATCCCGTCCGCCGCCTCGAGGATCACGCAGAACCCGGTGCGGACCAGTTCCTGGTCGTCGGCGACGAGCACCCGGATGGGGTCAGCGCCGGTCATGACGTCGGCATCCTTGCCGTGACCGCGAACCCGCCGGACTGCCCAGGGCCAACGGACAGGCTGCCGCCGCACGACGCGACCCGCTCGGCGATCCCGGCCAGCCCGAAACCGCCGGGCCCGACGGACCGGGCCCCGGTGCCGTTGCCGCCGCTGCTGCCGTTCGGTGAGTTCGGCGCGTCGGCCGACAGCGCCCACGCGGGCCGGCCGGCGGCCGCGGCGACGGGACCGTGGCCGGTGTCGGTCACCGACACGGTGACGTAACCGGGCTCGTAGCTGACGGTCACCTGCGCGGTGCTCGCGCCGGAGTGCCGCACCGTGTTGGTCAGCGCCTCCTGCACGATCCGGTAGGCGGCCAGGCCAACACCCGGGGCCAGCTTGCACGGGCTGCCCTCCACCCGCAGGTCCACGGCGATCCCCGCCTGGCGCACCTGCACGAGCACCTCCTCAAGTTCGCCGATCGACGGGGAAGGCGCCGTGACCGGCTGGCGGGCCGGGTCCGGGTCGCACGGGCCGCGAAGCACGCCGAGAAGCCGGCGAAGCTCGGTCAGCGCCTCGCGCGCGGTTTCGCCGATGACCTGCACGGACTTGCCCGCCTCGGCGGGCCGGTCGGGCAGCAGGGACGCGGCGGCCTCGGACTGCACCGCCATCAGGCTAACGTGGTGCGCCACCACGTCGTGCAGTTCCCTGGCGATCCTGGCCCGCTCCTGCGCGGCGGCCAGCGCCGCCTGCCGCTCGCGTTCCGCCTCCGCTTGCTCGGCACGCGCCTCAACCTCGCGCGTGTAGGCCCGGTGGGTGCGGCTGAGCACCCCGGCGATGCCGGCGACGCCGAACTCCAGCAGCCCGGTGATGAAGGTGTAAGCGCCGCTGTGGTAAGGCAGAAATTGCACGTTGATGAGGCCGAACACGACGAGCACGCAAATCAGCCGGCGGGCCCTGGTCGAGCTGCGGTCCATCACCGTGTAGAACGCGATCATCGGCCCGAACGGCACGCCGCCGTAGGGGATGCCCAGAACGTTGTAGATCTGGCTGGGGATGCCGACGGCGAACAGCACCGGCACCGGCCAGCGCCGCCGCCAGGTCAGCGGCAGCGCCTGGAGGATGACCAGCACGAACGCCGCGACCGGCAGGTTCAGCTGACGGGTCACCGGGATCAGCGAGCCGACACCGTACGTGGCGAGCGCCAGCGCCAGCGCAAGGTCCTGCATGCGCGGCGACAGCCCGAGCGCCCAGTTGGCGAGCCTTCTCACCAGCCGATCGTAAATCCGCAGCCGAAGGCCGGGCCATCCTCCGCGCGGCGGAACCGCTGACCCCTACCTGCGGCCGATTTCCGGCGCCGGAAGACGGTGAATGACCCGCAACGGATGGCTCATCAAACGGGCATAGCGGCCGATGCGCGCAGGCCGTCCGCCCGGCGAACATGGCGATCATGAACAGTAAGGCAGAACCACAGCAGCGCCGGGCCAGCGGGCCCGGCGGCGCGTCGGCCATCATCGAGCTGGCCGGCGTCGAGAAGGTCTACCGCAGCGGTCATGTCGGGTTCCCGGCGCTGAGCGGGGTGAACCTGACCGTCGCCGCCGGCGAGATGGTCGCGATCACCGGCCCGTCCGGCAGCGGCAAGACCACCATCATCAACCTCATCGCCGGCATCGACCGCCCCACCGCAGGCACGGTGACGGTCAACGGCAGCCGCCTGGACCAGATGTCCGAGGACAAGCTCGCGGTCTGGCGCGGCCACACCATCGGCATCGTGTTCCAGTTCTTCCAGCTGATGCCCACCCTCACCGCGATCGAGAACGCGACTCTCCCCCTGGATCTGGCCCGGCTCGGCCCGTCCCGCGAGCGCAGGGCCAGGGCGGGTCGCAACCTGGCCACGGTCGGGCTCGCGGATCGCGGCGACCGGCTGCCGCTGGAGCTGTCCGGCGGGGAGCAGCAGCGGGTGGCGATCGCCCGGGCGATGGCCTGCGATCCGCCGGTGCTGCTCGGCGACGAGCCAACCGGCAACCTCGACACCGGGCTCGCGCGGGACATGCTTGATCTGCTCAGGCGCCTGAACGCGGCCGGGACCACGGTGATCTACGTCACCCACGACCCGGCTCTGGCCGGGATGGCGTCCCGGATCGTGTCCGTGCGCGACGGCCAGATCGTCGGCGACACCGGAGGCCCGTCATGAGCACGCTGAGCCGCAAGGCGTGGGGTGACCTGACCCGGCGCCGCACGCGCACCCTGCTGGCCGTGCTCACACTGGGCATCGCGATCGCCAGCCTGGGCTTCCTGGCAGTGCCGAGCCTGCTGAACGCGGCGATGAACCGCCAGGTCACCGACAGCCACCTGTACGACGTCGGGGTGTCGACCAGCACCCTCGACCTGACTGCGGCCGAGCTCGCCGCGCTCGGCCACCTGCCGGGCGTGGCCGCGGTCAGCCCGGTCCACGGCTACGTCACCAGCGCGACGTCCGCCGCCGGAACCCAGAACGTCGGCATCTTCGGCGGTGACCTGGCGTCCGCCACGGTCAACACCGTCCCGCTGCTGTCCGGCCGGCTCCCCGCCGCTGGCCAGGTGCTGGCCGACGCGGCCAACGGCCGGGCCACCGACTACGCGGTACCGGTCGGCGGCACGATCGACGTGCGGGCCGCCAGCGGCGCGACCGTGCGGCTGCGGGTCAGCGGCACCGGGATGAACCTGGCGGCCACGCCCGGCGCGAACGGCTCGGGCACACCGGTGTTCTACGCCACCGCCGCCACCGTGGACGCGCTCACCGGCGTCCGCGGCTACAACTACCTGGGATTCCGGCTCACCGACGACAGCACGGCCGGACAATCCCGGGTGATCGCTGAGGTTCGCGGCTACCTGACCAAGCTGACCGGAACGGACCCGATCACGGCGCTGCCCGACGTGCGGGCCCCCGGACAGTGGCCGGGCCAGTCCGGGTTCCGTCACATCATGGCGCTGCTGTACATCATCACGATCCTGGCGTTCGTCTCCGCCCTGTTCCTGATCTCCGCCACGATGAACACCCTCATCGCCGAGCAGGCCAGCGAGATCGCGATCCTGAAGACGCTCGGAGCCCGGCGAACGCAGATCGCGGGCATCATCCTGCGCACCGCGGCCATGCTCGGCGCGGTCGGCGCGGTCATCGGCACGGTGATCGGCATCGCCGTTGCCTACCTGCTCACGCAGTATTTCGCCGTCAAGTTCGTTGACGTCTCGTTCGGGTTCGGCGTCGCCACCGGAGTGGTGGTGGCCAGCCTGGTGCTCGGACCGGTGCTCGCGGTCGGCGCGTCGCTGCCCGCCCTCCGGCGCGGGTTGCGCCGGCCGGTGGCGGCGACCCTCGCCGGAACCGGGACCGCCGGATACGGCGCCGGGCTCATCGACCGTCTGGCCACACGTGGCCTGCTGTCCGGCCCCGAGGTTCCCGGCAGCCTGCGGATGGGTGTCCGCAACGCGCTGCGGCAGAAGCGCCGCAGCGCGGCGGCGATAGCCCAGGTCGCGCTCGCCGCCGGGCTCGCCATCGCGTTCCTGGCACTCGGCCAGTCGGTAACCGCCGTCATCGGCCAGACCATCGGCAAGCTGCACTTCAGCTTCGCCACCGGGGAGGCGACCGGCCGCGGCGCCCGCCCGTTCGGCCGCCAGGCGCTCGCCGTTGCCGCCACGACGCCCGGCGTCACGGGCGCGGAACCGGTCGAAACGAGTTCGGTGCAGTACAACGGGCAGACGTACCTGGCGTGGGGCCTGGGCGCGCATCCGCTGTACTCCTACCGGCTGAGCGCCGGCCGCTGGTTCACCGCCGCGGATACCTCCGCGGGCGCCGCCCGCCAGGCCACGCCCCCGGTGGTGCTCGGCCCCGCGGTCGCGCGCAGCACCGGCGCCCGGGTGGGGCAGGCACTCACACTGACCATGGCCGCGGGACCGACGAGGGTCCGCGTCATCGGCATCGACACCGGCCAGGTCAACGCCGGCGACGTCGTCTACTTCCCGCTGCCGGTGCTGGAACGCCTGGACGGCGGGCCCGGCACCGCGAACTCGATCTGGCTTTCCACCGCCAGTTCCAGCCACGCCGCCATCGACCGGGAGACCGCGGCGGCCGCCAGCCGGCTGGCCGCCGCCGGGTACCCGGTCAGTACCACGGAGATCTACGTTGTCCAGGCGCAGGACACCGCCGCCGAAACCTCGATCCTCGCGATCGTGCAGATCCTAGGCCTCGTCGTGGTGGCCATCATGCTGATGGGCCTGGTGAGCAGCCTCAGCATGGCCGTCATCGAGCGCACCAGGGAGGTCGGGATCCTGCGCTGCCTGGGCGCGCGAGGCCGGCAGATCCGCCGGGTCTTCGGTGCGGAGGCAGTGGTCCTCGCGGTCGCAGGCTGGGCGCCCGGAGTCCTGCTCGGCTGGCTGATCTACCAGGGGTTGCTGGCGCTGCTGCTGCACAACGTCGGTGTCAGCCTTCCGCAGGAATTCCCGGCGGTCATCCCGCTGATCACTCTCGCCGGAGTCGTGCTGCTCACGCTGCTGGTCATCCGCGGGCCGCTGCGCCGGGCCACCCGGATCCAGCCTGGCACCGCGCTGAGGTACCAGTGATGTTTTTTCTCACCGGCCGACCAGGCGAAGGTCCTTCGGTTTCGAGGAGGTGCCTTCGCCTGGGCTCCGGTCGAGTGTCAGGCCGAGGGGGGATCGACAAGTCCTCGCTGGCAGCCCTTATACGCTGCCGAAACGGTCGAATTCCCCGTTCCGCACGCCTCCGATGAAGGCATGCCATTCGTCGGGTGTGAATCGGAGAATGGGACCCTCAGTGTCTTTGCTGTCGCGCACGCCGATACCGCCACCGGGCAGGTTCGCCACCTCGACACAGTTGCTGTTCGAGAAACTCAGGGAACTCTTGACCCAGGACGAATCTTCCGTCGGCATAAGGCTCTCCATGTCTTTTCCTCACTGATGTCGTGTCATTTGTGACCAAAGGAGAGTGATTGCGTAGAGTATTGTCACCACTACTCTGAGTACAATACCCTAGGAGGGGCACCGTTGGCATCTGGTGCCTCTGACATCAGATGAGAGTACTGGGGTTCGTGCCGCCTAGTGTGTTATGACACCAGGTAATCGAAAAAATTGCGGTATCACCCGACGGGGAGCCTCGGCCGCCCGGCCAGCAAGATTGGCGGTCAGGGGTAGCGACCTGCGGTTACTTCGTAAGCGACCGGGTAAGCCGCCAGTACCCCGGTGCCGGGAGCCACCAAAGCCGGCGGTGCCACGAGCGGGCCGATCGTGGCGCTGAGATTACACTGAGTTATGAACGGATGCCGCGGGCTCAGCGTGCCGTCTGGACCGGTGGCAAGAGAACTGGCTCAACATATGTACCTTGGAATGCGAGACGCGCCTGCCAGTGTCAAGCTTGACGGAGTAAAGTATCTATGTAACTGCCATGTCTCCCGTCGGCCTTAACCCGCGAAGTGCCTGTGTGCACAGAGGCCGCCACCGCAGTTGTCGCTGCCGGACGGACGGTGGTGCGCCACACCTGTCGTTCTAGTGCAGGCCGTTCTCGTTCTCTCGCGTCTCGTGAATAGGCGCCTGTTCCTCGATTCGGGCCAAATTGTGAATAGTCAGTGCGCTGCCGTCCTGGGTTTCATCAGAAGTCGTCGGCGACAATTCGTAAGCCGCAGTTACGGGTGCTAGCTGAGAAACGGAGGCAGGGTTAAGAATAACTCGCCAAACAGCGCCCATGAGCCCCAAAATGTCCACAAGCAACGTGCTTGCGGCCAGCACTTTAACCGTCACCTCCTGATGAGGATTGAAAATTATCAAGACGCATATCACAATCATGGCCGGTATCACGAGCATGGCCAAAATACCCATGGCCATTCTTAGGACAAACCAGCGGGCATCTTGTACCCGCTTCTGGTCGAAGGTTGCTTGCTCTTGCCTGAGTCGCTGCGTAACCTTCTGCTCAGTCAGAGAAGCTGAGCTGTCTACTCCCGCCAGCATATCGTCTTGTCTATGTGGTGGTCGTTCCTGGGCGGTCATTTGACCACTTCCATAAATTAGACCTGAGAACCCTGGCCTACGAACTATATGGCCCGGGACGCCAGTACTCCGTACACAATCCTAGACTGCCAGGGACTGGATCATCCTCGCCTGGAGCTTACGGTTCGATGATGACACCACACGAGAGTGGCCTACGTCTACTGTCACGTCGGTAACGGTGCGGACAAGACCCATACGGGACCGTTGCCGACTCACCTGGTGAAGGTAACGGCCCAGCACCAGCCCGACGATAGAACACTGCTGTCAGGCTATCGTCGCTGCTCAGAGCCCTGGCGGGGCCAGCTGAGCCTGGGCGAAATCCGTATGCAAAAGAAGGTTAACTGCCTGGGCGGACGTTCTCGAACAGCCGCGCGTCCTGCAAGGATTCAGTGGCCTGGAGAAGACTGCGCTGACGGTCCGGTACGTGTATCGCCTCCGTTCCGATACAACCTTGACTGGTGGATTCCCTCTGGCCCCGTCGGGTTTTGGGTTATGCACGCGCTGCGCCCAGGCAAGCCGTACGACCGCTGGCTGCTGATCTTCGACAATGCGGACCAGCCTGAGGAGGTCAGCAAGTGCATTCCGCACACGAGCGGCCCACAAGAGCCGGTTTCACGAGGTGCTAGTGGACGTGGCGCAACAACGGAATTTCCGTGGGTGGCGGAATGCCGAACGGCAGCCCTGCGGCAGCGGGATTCCGGGCCTTAACGTGCCCTGCCGTCAGATGACCAATGCGACTCGGCCGTCTTTAGTATGAGGGCTTTAGAGGAGCCTGGGTCCAGCGACGCATCAGCGAGCGTCTGAAAGGCGATCCTGTGCAGATAGGTCTCTCTCTCCCCTTCCAGGGAGAAATCGTTTCTCAGATGCTCGGCGCTGACCACGTCTTGCAGCGTGGCGGCATCGTCTTGCCCGAAGCGGAATATCACAAATGACTCGCCGAAGATTGTGTGCTGAGCGTCCAGGGGGAGGATCCGGAGCGTCAGGTTCGGGCGGTCCGCGTCGGCCGCCAGGCGCTGCAGTTGCTCGTACATCACGATCTCATCGCCGACCCGGCGCTGGAGCACAGACTCGTCGAACACCACCGACAGTTGCGGCGCTGGCTGACGATCCAGCACCTTCTGGCGCTGCATCCGGACCCTGACCAGCCGTTCGACCATGCCGGGCGCGATCGGCTCGACGCGGCTGTAGCTCCGGATTATGTGCCGGGCGTAGGCCTCTGTCTGCAGCAGGCCGGTGACCACAGCGATGTGCCAGATGTCCATCTCGCTCGCCTCGTGCTCGAGGCCGATGAACTGCTGGTAGTCCTCGGACAGGTTATCGGCGTATTCCTCCCACCAGCCCCGGTGAGCCGCGTCCTCGGCGAGCTCGAGCAGGACCGCCCGGCGCGACCCGGTGATCTGGTAGTAGTCGAGCAGCCGCTCGACTTCTCGCGGCTTCAGGCCGGTCCTGGCCCGCTCGTATCTGCTGATCTTGGAGGGCGACCACTTTAAGGCGGCGGCGACGGCATCTCCGCTCTTGCCTTTGCTCTCCCTGATCTGGCGCAGCTCCGAGGCAAGTCGGCGGCGCCGCACGGTAGGGCTGCTTGGCAACGTCATCCGGCGTCCTCCCTCCTCGGAACCGCGGCGGCGGCACTAGTGGATGCGCAAAATTTATTTTACCTAAAAATGCCCCGAAACTTTCAGCGCGTCTCACCTGGGGATCCGCTCAGACGATCGCGCGCGGGGACCGGACAGGACCCACGCGGGATCTAGCTCGAGATCCCGCCCGTACTCCGCCAGGTCGAGCTCGCGAAGATCGAGGCTAACGACCCGTCGCGGCCGCCAGGATGAAGATCAAGGCAGCCGCGCCAACCCCGGAGCCACCGGCCATCACGGTGAGGTTACGAAGGTTGGAGGTTAACGCCGGGCTCACAGCACAACTATGTGGCGCATGGGGCGCTTGTGAAGAATTGGCCTTGCTGTTGCAAGCCCGGCTGGAACACGCAACTGGCTCGGATAAAACGGCAGCGAGACGATCTGGTATTAAGACGCTGTCCGCCTACCGCCGCTTTGCGGTAACCGACCCGCCGCCAGCGGCGTTAATGGTCAGCCGTGGAACATAGTGTTCGGGACGGATTCCTCAACGTGGGTGCTTGGCGCGTGCCGAGCTGCGGCTGCTATTTCTGAACTGGACGCTGCCGCAGCGGCCAGGCCCAACGCTAGAATGGCTGTAATGATGATGGTAGGTCGCCGGATGCGCATGGCTCCTCCGTGCCAACTTCCCAGGTCAGGAGTCTGGCTCCCCAGCTCCAGCCGACCTGTTTGTTGCTGTTCCTACTTGCAAGTATGAGCACCTGAAGCCATTTTGAAAGCTTTTGCGCCCCACCAAAATTTGTCGGTCAACTAACGCCTTTTATACCGCTGGAAGCGTCGGCGAGTTGTGCTTTGCAAGGGTGCGTGCAACTTTCATTGCATGCTGCAAATTCGCGCTTGGTGCCGCGTGGTGAAGCATTTTTAGTCGTGAACTTACGTTCGAAAAATGCTACTTGATCCGTAAATGTTCTGAGAGTAGAGTTCCGTCCATGCGCGCCGTGAGCCTGGCGGGCGCGCTCGTCGGCCGCGACAGCGACCTGGCGGCGCTGGCCAGGCTGGTGAAAGAGGCGGCCGCCGGGCGGGGCGGTTCGGTGCTGGTCGAGGGTGAGCCGGGAATCGGCAAGTCCGCGCTGGTGCGGGTGGCTCTGGCCGAGGCGGCCGATGTCGGCTGCCAGGTGTTCTGGGGTGCCGGGGATGAGCTGAGCCAGGCCCTGCCGCTGTCGCCACTGATCGAGTGTTTAGGGGTACGTAGGCCCTCCGCCAATCCGCGGCGGGCCACCATCCTTGGACTGCTGCGGGGCGAGGTCGCGGCCGCTCGCGGCATCGATGTGTCGGCGGCGCTCGCGGAGCAGCTGCTCGCGCTGGTGGCCGAGCAGTGCGCTGAGCGGCCGACGATTCTGGTCATCGACGATCTGCAGTGGGCCGACCAGGCCAGCATTACGTTGTGGGGAAGGCTGGCGAGGTCGGCGCGGCAGATGCCGCTGTTGCTGGTGGGGATGATGCGGCCGGTGCCGCAGCGCGAGGACGTGCTAGCGCTGCGGCGGGTGGTCGGCGACGCCGCGCGGCTGCAGCTCACCGCGCTGCCCGCGACGGCGGTGGCCGAGCTTGTCGCCAGCTTGGCGGGCGGTGTGCCGGACAAGAGGCTGCTGCGGCTGGCTGACGGTGCGGCGGGCAACCCGCTCTACATCACCGAGCTGGTCGCGGCGCTCAGGCGCAGCTCCAGCGTGACCGTCACCTGGGCCGGGGACGCCGAGCTGACGAGCGGCTCCGCCCCCAGTTCTCTGTCGGCGGCTATAGCAGACCGCCTGGGCTTTGTTCCCGGGCCGGTGCGCGGGGTGCTGCGGGCCGCGGCGCTGCTCGGCGTGGATTTTGTCGTGCCCGATCTGGCGATCGTTCTGAATCGCGGCGTGGCCGACCTGGTCTCCGCCCTCGAGGAGGCGTGCGCCGCGGGCGTGCTGACCGAATCCAGCGGAGGCATGGCGTTCCGGCATCCGCTCATCCGCGCGGCGCTGTACGACGAGATGCCAGCGCCGGTGCGTGCCGCGTGGCACCGTGACGCGGGGCGCGCTCTTGCCGAGGCCGGTGCGCCGGCGGACCGGGTGGCGCGGCAGTTGCTGCGCGCGGTTGGCGGGACAGGCGGCACGGCTGGGTTGATGGATGAGTGGGCGCTGAGCTGGCTGGCTCGCACCGCAGACCTGCTGGTCAGCCAGGCGCCCCAGGTGGCGGCTGAGCTGCTCCGCGAAGCGGTCGCCAGCTCCGCTGCTGGCTCGGCTCACTACGACCGTCTGGTGAGCCGGCTCGCAGACGCCCTCTACCGGGCCGGCGACACGGCCGGAGCTGAGCAGGTGGCCAACCAGGCGCTGGCGCATGTCGCCGAGCCTGATGTGCTCGTTGACCTGCACTGGACCCTCGCGCAGTGCCGCATCCTCCTCGGCCAGCCCGCCGAGTCGCTGGCCACGTTGAACCGCGCCCTGGACTCGCCCGAGATCTCGCCCCGCCACCGCGCGCGGCTGCTTGTGCTCGCCGCGCGCACGCACAGCAGTCATGGCGACCTGGAGAAGGCCGGCCAGGTCGCCACGACCGCGCGCCAGGCGGCAACGGAGGCAGGCGACAACTGGGCGATCGCCTGGGCGTTGCACGTGCTGACGATCGTGACCACCATGCAGGGACGGCCGGCCGACGCACTGCCGCTGTTCGACCGCGCGCTGGCCGTGACCGAGGCCGATCCGGCCCTGACCGACCTGCGGCTGCTGCTGCAGATCAACAAGACCGTGAGCCTGGCCGCGCTGGACCGGTATGAGGAAGCGTTTGCCGCAGGCCGGCAAGGCCAGCGCCTGGCGCGCCGGCTGGGTGCGGTCGTCCGGGTGGCGCAGGCGCAGACCGCGCTGCACCAACTGTCCTTCGACACCGGGCGGTGGGACGACGTTACGGCTGAGGTGGAGACCCTGGCCTGGCCGGAACACGCCGCTGCCTGCAGCGGTCTCGGCATCGCCGCCGTTATCTGCTTCCATCGCGGCGATCTCGCCGCCGCGCGCCGTCACCTAGCTGCCGCCGCACCGCGTGCCGAGCGGCTCGGAAACCGGGTGATTGGGCCGCTGGCACTGGCCCAGAGCCTGGACCTGGAGCAGGTCGGCCTGCTGAGTGAGGCGCTTGCGGTTCTGACCGCCACGTTCGCCGAGAACACGGAGGAGCTGGAGGAAATCGAGGACCTGCTCGCGGACGGGGTGCGCCTGGCCATGAACATCGGCGACGCCGGCACGGCGCAGGCTCTCACAGGCCACGCCGCGGCCTTGGCCAGCAATTCGGAGATCCCGCACCGGCAGGCGAACGCCCTGTACTGCCGCGGCCTGGCGGATCACGATGCCACCGCGCTGCTGACCGCTGCGGAACGCTACGACCAGGCCAGCCGGCCGCTGCTGAGGGCGCAGGCGCTGGAGGCAGCCGCCGGGGAGTTCGTCCGCTCCGGCGACCGCGGGCAGGCACGCGCGGCGTTCACCCGTTCGGTGGAGATCTATGGCTCGCTAGGTGCCGCCGCGGACATCGCCCGGCTGCAGGCAAGCTTCCGCGCGCATGGCATCCGCCGCGGCCCGCACGCGAAACACCGGCAGGCGCGGAGCGGGTGGGACAGCCTCACGCCCACCGAAACCAAGATCGCCGCGCTCGTGGAGGCTGGGTTGTCCAACCCCGAGATCGCCGCCAAGCTGTTGCTGTCTCGGCGGACGGTGGCGACCCACGTCTCCCACATCCTGAAGAAACTCGACGTTCATTCGCGCACAGACATCGCCCGCGAGGCAGCCTTGCGCACCATTGCACCGAGGTGATCGCGGCGCGGTAATGGGCTGGCGCGCAGGAGGGCCCGGTGAATCGCAGGGGGGGTCGACGATTCACCGGGCCCAGGCGCGATGGACTCGTTGGCCGTTGCCGTTGGCCTGGTCAAGGTCGTCGGCGAACGCGAGCGTGAAGTACACGGCCTTGCCGGCGGAGTTCCGGTGGAAGCCCCAGTCGGTCGACAGCCTGGAGACCAGCAGCAAGCCGCGCCCGGCTTCCGCGTCGACCGGCGCGTTCACCGGAATCGGCGCGGAGCGCGACGAGTCCTGGACGTCCACCCGCAACTGGCCGCATACGCAGGTAATGGTGAGCGTTATGGTCCGCCCCGTCTCGTGCATCAGCGCATTGGTCACCAGCTCGCTGGTGAGCAGCACCGCGGTGTCCACGTCGACCGGCACGTCCCAGGCGCGGATCGCCGCCCGGACGTGACCGCGGGCATCGGCGGCCGCGGCCGGCCCTGCGGCCAGCGAGATCCTGCGCGGGCGTTGCACGGTCGGGCGCAGCGGCGCCATCGTGTTCATCAGTCTTCCTTGGCCGGCGTTTTGAAGCTGCTCGGGGAACGCAGGAGTGCCGGTTTCAGGAAAATTGTTGCTGCAAGTTGCAAAGCGAGACATCGGTCAGCTGACCGATCTTTGAACGTGCTGCGGTTGGCTGGTCAGCCCTGGTGGTGCGCGGCCAGGTGCGCCCCGAGGACGTCGTAGCCGAAGTCGGCCTGCGGATCGCGCCACACCGAATGGGCGTGGTTCGCCTGGCGCTGCGTGTTGTCGTACTCGATGAGCAGCCGCGGGCCCTGCAGCCGGTAGTAGAGCGGCCGGCCCGGGTCGGTGGGCCCGGCCCAGGCCAGGTGGACCTCGTCGAGGACCGCATCGTCGGCGTAGTCCGCGTGCGGCGACAGGCCGTCGGGGACCCGGCTCAGGTAGCTGCCCAGCAGCGCGCGCAGCAGCTCACGCTGCCCGGCGTCGAGCTCACGCGCGGGCAGGCCCTTGGGCAGGGTGGTCAGCGCGAGCCTGGCGTAGTCGCTGGCGCCGTAGCCGTTGGCCTGCTCGGCGGCGGCGTCCGCCTGTGCTATCCGCTCGGCGAGCGCGGGCTCGGCGAACGGCCGGCGCCACACCTCGCGCAGGTACATCATCTGGTCGCCGTCGGCTAGACGGGACCGGTTGCCGCCGACGATGTCCGCCGGGGCCCGGTCCAGCAGGGTCGCGCGGTCGGCCCGCGCGGGATCGAGCGACCGGACAAGCTCCCGGGCCAGATCCTCGGCCCCGGCCAGCGGGCGCAACGGCGCCGGGCCCAGCAGCGGCGAGACCGCCGGGTCCGCGCCGAGGAAGCACGGCGTTGTCGAGCGGACCACGCCGTCGACTATGAGGTTGTTCAGCGAGACGTGGTGGCCGCCGAAACGCCACCCCCACGCACCCGAGCTGCCGGGCTCGCCGAACACCCGCAGGTAGTACATGCCAGGATCGCGGCCGCGTTCCCGGCCCCAGTGGACGGACCAGCCCTCGACCATGTCGAGGACGTTGTCCAGGCCGATGATCGTCGCGACCGTGACGTACCCGGCGGTGGACAGGCCCGATGCCACGAGCCGATGGGCCAGCTGCTGCTGCGCCGGACGCTGCTCGCCGAGGGTCAGGCCGCCGTGATCGGTGGGGGTGTAGAACCAGCGCCTGCGCTCCGCGTCCTGGCCGGCGTGGGGGCTGGGCGCGCTTCCGCTGGCGACCGCGCGCTGCCCGGGCTCAAGCGCCTCGAGCCAGGCGGCCGCCGCGCTGGTCATCCGGGCGGCTGCCTCCCTGGCGGCCGCTTCCCTGGCCGTGGCGTCCCGGCCGGCTGCCACTCCTGTCGTGTTCACGCGGCCTCCTCTCGAGGTTCCGGCCGTCGCCGGCCGTCCTGCGTGTCCTCTTCCAGTGTCTCCGGCGTGCCGCCGCCTCGCCAGCCGCGGCGGCCTCCGCCGCCGTCACCGGATCCTGGCGGGCGGCGGTGCCGTGCTGTCCCTGACCACGAGGGAGGTCGCCAGTTCCACGTGGTGCGCCTGTGCTGCCGCGCCGGACCGGCCCGCACGCAGCATCCGGAACGCGGTAGCGGCCATCGCGGCCAGCGGCTGCCGGACCGTGGTCAGCGGCGGCGCCGCCCAGGCGGCGACCGGCACGTCGTCGAATCCGACGACGCTGAGATCGTCGGGCGCCCGCAGCCCCAGATCCCTGAGCGCTTGCAGAACGCCGAACGCCTGCCCGTCGTTGGCCGCCACGATCGCGGTCGGCCGCTCGGCCAGGCTCAGCAGGCGGGTGGCCTGCCGCCTGCCGCCGTCCACCGAGAACGTCTCGTGGCCAACCAGCGTCTCGTCCACGGGCAGCCCGGCTTCCAGCATGGCCGCGCGGTAGCCGTCCACCCGCGCCTGGCTGGACCACAGCCGGGGCAGGCCCCCGATGACCGCGATGCGGCGGTGGCCGAGCTCGATGAGGTGGCGGGTGGCGGTGAGGCCGCCCTGCCAGTTGGTCGTGCCGACCGACCTGATGTCCGGGCCCGGCTCCGCCGCCGGGTCGATGACCACGACCGGGATCCCGGCGGCGGCGAGCTGCTGCAATTCCGTGCCGTGCGGCAAGTGCACCACGCTCAGCGCGCCGAGCGTGCCCCGGACGGTGGCCAGCTCCAGCCAGCGGTCAAACTCCTCAGCCGAGTCCACCGGGGTGACCACGACGCTGTCCCCGACTTCGGCGGCAGCCTCGACGGTGCCGTGGATCAGCTGCTCGGACCACGGGTCGTGGTTCGCCATCCGGGGCACTCCCTTGCCGAGGCCGAGGAGCAGGTCGACCACGCCGAAGCCGAGCCTGGCTCCGGGCTGGTACCCGTTCTGCCGCAGCAGCAGGCCGATGCGCTCGCGGGTGGCCGGCGCGACGTCTGTCCGCCCGTTGAGCACCTTGGACACGGTCGACACCGAAACGCCGGCCTGTGCGGCGATGCTGGTCAGCGAGCTGGCGCGGGCGGCCACCGGACCGCCAGCGGCCGACAGGCGCGCCGCGCCGGGCTGGGTGGGCTTCCTGGGCACCCCGGCCTCCCTGGCACTCCCGGCGCGCACCTTCTTTTCGAAAACATAGCAGCCGGAAAATGCGTTGACGTCGGG
>JASHOI010000195.1 GCA_030041195.1 Streptosporangiaceae bacterium
GCCAGCGCTGCTGCGCGGCCGCACCCTTGGTGATCGACGGCGGGTCGCCGCCGTCGAACCGGTGGCCCTGTTCCCGGCACCAGGCCGCGAGGTGGACCGCGAGGGCAGGGTGCCGCCCGGTGACCGTCAGCTGGTCACCGGCTGGCAGTTGCTCGAGCGCGTGCCCGATCAGCAGGTGGCCGCCGGCGTCGAGGCCGAGCCCATCAAGGTTGGTAGTCGCCGGCACTGATCTTTCCCTGCGCGTCGTAGAAGCCCGCCTGGTCGACCGCGTGCTCGAGCTGCTGGTAGCCCTCCAACCGCGGCGGCAGCCACCGCTTGAGGCCCTCCAGGTCGAGCAGCGGGCGCAGGTCCGGGTCGGCGTAGGACATGCCGAGCAGCAGGTCACCGAACCGGCCAGCCAGGGCAGGGTCGGCGCCCGGCCCCGCGGTCATCGTGCAGTGGTCATACGGCGGGGTCTGGGCAACCACCCGGGTGCGATCGGCGGGCAGGATGCCCTCCCGGGCGAACAGCAGCAGGCTCGCGTCCAGCAGGCACGCGGCGTCGACCTCGCCCGCGGCCAGGGCACGGGCCGCATCGCGCTCACCGCCGATGTGATCGCCGTGCAAGCCCACGCCGACATCAAACCGGCGGACCCGCACGTCACCGTCCCGGCCGGTGCTCAGGCCCGCGCCGCGCAGCAGGGCCAGGGGCAGCAGCGTCGCCTGCGGCGAGTCGACCGCGCCGGTGGCGACCACCCGGCCGCGCAGGTCAGCGGCCGTCTGGGCCGGCGAGTCAGCGCGGACTACGACGACTGAGGTCAGGCCGCAGTCGGTGTCGCGCATGGTCACCGGGGTCAGCGGCACGCCAGCCGCCCGGGCCAGACGGCTGGCACGCACCCAGGCCAGGGGCGAGTTCCACGCGAGCCCGATCCTCCCGGCCACCAGGTCTTCGACCTGCCGCTCGTAGTTGGAATACAGGACGTAGTCGAACGGGAGCTGCTGTTCGCGCAGCCAGCTCCGGAAACCGTCCCAGATCGTTAGCACCTTGGGGTCGTACGCCACCGCCCCGAGAACGAGCTCTCCGCTCACGGGCGCAAGCGCGTCGGTATAGGACATTGCTCCTCCTGCAGAAAACGGGGATGAGGGATTGCCGCAGGAGGAAGCTCGTCAGCGCCGGCGCCGCCTCCCGCGGTCATGCTCCCCGCCCGACCGGGCGGGACCAGTGCAGCGCAGTCAGCGGATCACCGGCATCACTGATCACCCCCTTCAGCAGGTTCGGATATGAGAGCCGTCTAGCCGGATGATAAGCGGCTGTTTTCGGCGCGCAGCCCCGGTGACCGTGCTAGCCGTACCGCACAGCCGGGTGTCCGCACGGTGGATCTCCTGCTCATGCGCTGTGAGCATTGAGATGTCGGTGACCGGACCAGCCGGCACCGCAGCTCACCGGAGGCATCCCGATGCACGCACCGAACGGTAACGTCCGTCCCAGGCGACCGGTCCTCGAGAGGCTGCTGATCAGGTCGTGGGAGTACCGCCATCTGCGTTTCTGGGCGGGCCTGCGCATCGGCAGCGGTATCGCCCTGACCGTCTGCGGCTTCCTCACGCTCACCTTCGGCGGCTCCAGCCCGAAGGCGGCCGGGTGGGCAGCGCTGTTCCTGGTTCCGGCGGCACTGAACTTCGCGTTCGGCTACTGGCAGATCGCCATCGCCCACCGGCCGTTGCCGCTGCGGGTGCGTGAGCTGGAGCGGTCCCGGGCCCGTGCGGTCGACGACTCGGCCGCGAGGCTGCGCCGGATCGAGCGGGACCTGCACGACGGCGCGCAGGCTCAGATGGTCGCCGTGGCCATGAAGCTGGGACTGGCCAGGGAGCACCTCGGCGGCATGGCCGACGGCGCCGGGCAAGCCGACCTGAACCGGGTCCTGGAGCTCGTCGTGGCCGCCCACCAGGGAGCCAAACAGGCCATCACCGAACTGCGTGACCTGGCTCGCGGCATCCACCCGCCGGTGCTCGACCACGGCCTGGACACCGCGCTCACCACGCTCGCCGCGCGCACCGACCTGCCCGTCGAGCTCGCCCTGGACCTGCCCGAACGCCCGTCGGCGGCGATCGAGACCATCGCCTACTTCTGCGCCGCGGAACTGCTGGCCAACGTCGCCAAGCACAGCGGCGCCCGGCACGCCTCGCTGGAGGCGGTCCACCTGCCCGGCCTGCTGCGGGTGCGGGTCGGCGACGATGGCACCGGAGGCGCTCGCATCGAGGCCCGCGGCGGTTTGGCCGGGCTCGCCGAGCGGGTCCAGACCGTCGATGGCAGGCTGCAGATCAGCAGCCCGCCCGGAGGCCCCACCGTGGTGGCCGTCGAGTTGCCCTCCCACGCCTGACCGAACCGGAGCCCCGATGCGGATTGTGATCGCCGAAGACTCGGCGGTGGTGCGGGCGGGCCTGGCGGAGATCCTGTCCGACCGCGGCCACGAGGTGATCGCCGCCGTCGGCAACGCCGGGGACCTGCTGGCTGCGGTGGACGAGCACCAGCCGGACGGCACCGTGGTAGACGTGCGAATGCCGCCCAGCTACACCGACGAGGGCCTGCGCGCCGCCGTCGCCATCCGCCGTGACCACCCGAAGGTTGGGGTGCTGGTGTTCTCGCAGTACATCGAGACCCGCTACACGGCCGACCTGCTCGGCGCGTCGCCGGGCGGCGCGGCGGGTGTCGGGTATCTGCTCAAGGACCGGGTCGCCGACGTCGGGGAGTTCGTCGAGGCACTCAGCCGGGTCGCCGCCGGCGGCACGGCCCTCGATCCAGAGGTCGTGACGCAACTTCTGGCCGCCAGCCGCCGCAACGACGGGCTCGGCACGCTCACGGCCAGAGAGCGTGACGTGCTGGCTCTGATGGCTGAGGGCCGGTCCAACGGCGCCATCGCCGGATCCCTCGTGATCTCCGAGCGGGCCGTCGAGAAGCACGTCGGGAACATCTTCAGCAAGCTCGGCCTCGCCCCGTCGGACGCCGACCACCGCCGGGTGCTCGCCGTGCTCCGCTACCTGGAGTCCTGAGCACGCCGGTCAGCGCGCCCGCTAGCCGGCCTAGTGCGAGATGCTTCCTTGACGCCCGGATTCGGTACGAGTTACGCTCCGCTCACCATATTGGTGAACGAGATCCGCCTGTCACGGATGTCGGCATCGCGGATCGTGGTACGAATCGCGGGTACGCGGTGGCTGTTAAGCGGCATGCTGAGGTGGCCGGGGCCGGGCTGGCCGGGCTGGCGATGGCGGCGGCGCTGGCGCAGCGCGGCTGGTCGGTACGGGTGCACGAGCGGGCCAGCGAACTGCGCGAGATCGGCGCCGGGATCTTTGTCTGGGAGAACGGGCTGCGCGCCCTGGAGGCCGTCGGCGCGTTCGCCGAGGCAACGCAGCGCTCGGAACGCGACGACCGGTGGATGCTCTACGACGAGCGCCGCCAGCTGATCCAGACCGACTGGATGATCCCCGGAGTCCGGCTGCACACCATGCTCCGCACCGACCTGCACAAGGCGCTGGCCGGCGCCGCGGCACGGGCCGGGGCGGAGATCGTCACCAGCTCGCCGGTGACCGGGGCCGACCCGGACGGGACGCTGCGGCTCGGCGACGGCAGCCAGGTCACGGCGGACCTGGTCGTCGGCGCCGACGGGGTCTCGTCCCGGGTCCGGGACGCGCTGCCGATCGGGGTACGCAAGCGCGACCTGCGCGACGGGTGCGGCCGGCACCTGATCCCGCGCAAGGCCACCGACCCGCGGAACGCCACCCTCGAGTTCTGGCAGGGCGGCCGGCGGGTTGGCATCGTGCCGTGCGCCCCGGAGTTCGTCTACGTCTACCTGTGCTGCCCCGCCAGCGACCGCCCGGGCACCGACCAGGCCAGCGACCGGGCGACCTGGACCGACAGCTTCCCGTACCTCGACGACGTGCTCGCGCGGGTGCCGGACGGCGGGCGGTGGGCGTCGTTCACCGACGTGGTCTGCGACCGGTGGTCGGCCGGCCAGGTCGCGGTGATCGGCGACGCGGCGCACGCGATGTCGCCCAACCTCGGCCAGGGCGCCTGCGTGGCCCTGGCCAACGCGGTGGCGCTCGCCGACGCCCTGGACCGCCACCGCGACGTACGCCGCGCGCTGCAGATCTGGGAACGCGCCGAACGCCCGATCGCCGACGCCACCCAGCGGTACTCGCGGCTGTACGGCGCCGTCGGCACGAAGTGGCCGACCAGCCTGCTCGGCGCGCGTTCCGCCCTCGTCTGGGGCCTGTCCCGCTGGAAGACCTTCCAGCGCCGGGTGAACGCGGCCGCTGTGCACGTGCCATGGGACCTGACCGCGGGAGCGCCGCCGCGGCGGCACGCTCCGCTTCCCGAGCCCAGCGATAACGGCCGCCCGGCGGAGCAGGCTCCGCCGGCCAGCGTGCGGGCGGAGTGAGTCGCACATGCGCAGCGCCGAGATCGTCGGAGCGGGCCTGTCCGGGCTGGCCACCGCGGCGGTGCTCGCGCGTCGCGGCTGGAGCGTGCGCGTGCACGAGCGAAGCGCTGACCTGCGCGAGATCGGCGCGGGCATCTACCTGTGGGAAAACGCGCTGCGCGCGCTCGAGGAGGTCGGCGCCTTCGAGCAGGTCGCCGCCGCCGGCGAGAACGTGCTCGACACCCAGTTGCTCGATCACCGGCACCGGCTGCTGCAGCGCCAGTGGCTGCGCGGCTCCCGGCTGTATACGGTGCTGCGCTCGGACCTGCACCAGGCACTGCGAACCGCCGCGGAGTCGTCCGGCGCCCGGATCGAGACCTCGTCGGAGGTGACCGGGGCGCGCCCGGACGGCGTCCTGACACTGCGGGACGGCTCGACGATCCGCGCGGACCTGGTGGTCGGCGCCGACGGAGTCGGCTCCGCGGTCCGCGGGTCGCTGGGCCTGACCCGCTCGGTGGTGGACCTCAGGGACGGGTGCGGCCGTCACCTGATCGAGCGCACGGCCGACGACCCGGTCGGCGCGACGTTCGAGGAATGGCACGGCGGCCGGCGGATGGGCGTGGTGCCGTGCTCGGCGAAGTGGACGTACATCTTCCTGTGCTGCCCGGAACGCGACGGCGCCGGCATCCGGCAGCATCCCTTCGACCCCGCGGCGTGGCTGGAGACCTACCCGCACTTCGCCAGCCAGCTGCACCGGATCCCGCGGGACGGCCCCGGCCGGTGGGCCCGGTTCTACGACGTGGACGCCAGGTCCTGGCATTCCGGCCGGGTGGCGATCATCGGCGACGCCGCGCACGCGATGTCGCCCAACCTGGGGCAGGCGGCGTGCGTGGCCATGGCCAACGCCGTGGCGCTCGGGCAGATGCTGGACCGGCGGCCGGTCACCGAGGCGCTGGCGCTGTGGGAGCGCAGCGAGCGGCCGATCACCAGCCGGGTTCAGCGGTACTCGCGCGTCTACGGCTGGGTTGGCACACACTGGCCGACCGCGGCGCTCGGCCTCAGGTCCTCGCTGGTGGCGGCCGTCGGCCGGTCCAAGCGCGTGCAGCGACGGATCAATTGCGGCGCCGAGCACTTCCCGGTGCCGGCGACGGCGGATCGATAACGGAGGGAAGCAGATGGACAGCGTGAGCAACAGCCGGCTCGGCTCGGCGGGCAGCGCCCCGACGCTGTTCGCGCGGCAATCAACGGGCCTGGTCCGGGGCTGGTCGATCCGGGATTCGTTCATCTTCGCCTGCCTGGCGACCACGATCTCGCTGGCCTTTTACGAATTCACGTTCGGCGTGTTCGTGCCGCGGGGCCAGCTGATCACGTCGGTGATCATCACCGGCGTCTGGGTGAGCTTCCTGGTCATCACCTACGCCGGGCTGATCTCGGTGATCCCCAGGGCGGGCGGCGACTACGTCTGGCAGAGCCGGCTGCTCGGCGGCCCGATCGGCTTCGTGATGTCGGGGACCGCGTACTGGTTCATCATCTGGCTCTGGGCGCCGATCTACGGCGCGATACTCAACGTCGAGGTGCTGCAGCCGCTGTTCGCGACCGCCGGCTGGCTCGGCGCCGCCACGTGGCTGTCCACCCACAACGGCATCTTCGTCGTCTCGCTGATCACGATCGCGCTGGCCGCGGTGCTGGTCTACATAGGGATGGCCGGGTACGCGCGGATGCAGAAGTGGTGCTTCTACGGCGCGATCGTGGGGTTCGCGGTGATGGCCATCGTCCTGCTGGCGTCGAGCCGGGCCAGCTTCATCAGCGCGGTGGACCGCGAGGGGCACAGCCTGTTCGGCGTGAGCAACACCTACGCGGCGATCACCGCGGCCGGGGCCAAGCTCGGCGGCCCGTGGAGCCTGGGGCTCGGCCCGCTCGGACCGAGCATGCTGCTCGTGCCGATGATGATCTTCTACCTGATGTGGCCGAACTGGGGCTCGCCGCTCTACGGCGAGGTGCGCGGTGCCCAGGATTTCAAGCGGGTGTTCATCGGGATGTTCCTGGGCCTGTGGGCCACCGTCCTGATATCGGTGATCTTCCTGCTGCTCGCCGACAAGACCTTCGGGTGGAACTTCTTCAACAGCGCGAACGCCGCCTACTGGGCGGGCAAGTCCCCGATCCCGGTGTTCCCATACCCGGTGCTGATGGCGGGCTGGCTGGTGCACAACGAGGCCTTCCAGATCGTCCTCATCCTGCTGATGAGCCTGTGGTTCTTCGGGTTCGTCGGCAACCTGTTCCTCGGCTCGACCCGGGTGATGTTCGCGGCCGCGTTCGACCGCGTCCTGCCCGACGCCGTGGCCGACGTGTCGGCCAAGCGGCACGTGCCGATGGTTGCCCTGGTGCTCATGCTCACCCCGTCGGTGGCGCTGAGCGCGCTGTACGCGTACTGGGGGCACTTCTCCACCTACACGCTGGACGCGGTGCTCGTGGTCGCGGTCAGCTACCTGGTCACAACGATCGCCGCGCTCGTGCTGCCGTGGCGCAGGCCCGAGCTGTGGCGTGCGTCGGCCGCGTCGCGGTACAAGGTCTTCGGCGTACCGCTGGTCCCCGCGGCCGCGGTGATCACCATCGGGCTGTTCGCCTTCAACCTGTATGAGTGGCTGTCGAACAGCGTCTACGGCGTCAACAGCAACGCCTCGCTGATCTACATGGGGCTGATGTACGTGCTGGCGATCGCCATTTACGTGGCGGCCAGGCTGGTGCGCAGGCGGCAGGGCATCGATCTCGGCCTGATCAACAAGGAGATCCCGAGCTCCTGACGCCCTGTCCGCACCAGACACACCGGAGGTCGATGTGCAGGCGGTACCGGACATTAGCCCGGGTTCCGGAACGGGCCGTGTGGTCCTGATCGGCCGGGTACTGCCGATGGCGGGACAGCGGCGGTACCAGCAGGCTGTCGCGATAGCCGGCGACCGGATCGAGGCCGTGGGCGGCCGGGAGGTCACCGACGCCTACCGGCGGTGGGGCGCCACGGTGCTGGACTTCGGCGACCGGGCGATCCTGCCCGGGTTTGTGGATCCGCACGTGCACCTGGAGGAAGGCAGCCTGGCGCTTGCCCAGATGGTGGACTGCCGGGTGCCGCGCTGCCGGTCGGTCGGCGACGTCCTGGAGACGCTGTCACAGGCCCGCGCGAACGTGGCGCCGGACGAGTGGCTGATCGGGCAGGCGAACCTGTTCTGGGACCAGAAGCTCGCCGACCGCCGGTTCCCGACGATGGCGGAGCTGGACAGCGTCAGCCGGACCAACCCGATCGTGATCCGTGCGGGATCGCACCGCAGCGTGCTCAACAGCCGCGCGTTCGAGCTGGCTCAGCCCGGACGGCTGGACGGCCGGGAGGGGCTCACCGGCCGGGCGATCGTCGAAAGCGACGCCAGCGGAGCGCCGTCCGGCGTGGTCGCCGAGATCGACCAGGCGCTGCCGATGCCAGCACCGGACCAGGGCGAGCTCGAGGCGGCGCTGCGACGCGGGATCGCCGATCTGTTCACCCGGCACGGCGTCACTACCGTGGGCGAGATCTCCAACAGCCTCGACGGCCTGGCCGCCGCCGACGCCCTGCTCGCGGGCCCGAGCCCGGCGATCCGGGTGATCGTGCACCTGTGGAGCCCCGGCACGCTGCCGCTGCACGAGGCGTGCGACTGGCGAGCGCGACTGGCGTTCGCCGCCGCGCCGGACTGGCTGCGCGTCGAGGCGGTGAAGGTATTCGCGGACGGCGGGTTCTCGGCCTGCAACGCGGCCACACTGCAGCGGTACCGCGGCCCGCACGCCATCCACCCCGGGTCACGCGGCCAGCTGAACCTGCGGCACAGCTTCCTGACACACGCGATGGCCGCAACCGACGCGGCCGGGCTGCAGCTCGCGGTGCACGCGAACGGGGAGCGCGCGCAGCTCGCCGTGTGTGACGCCGCGATCCGGGCGGCGGCCGAGATCGGCGCGACGCCCCGGGTCCGGCTCGAGCACGGCGGCAACTTCCTCACCCGGGACTCGACGATCGAGGCGTGGGAGAACGCGGGCGTCACCGCGCTCTCCCAGCCCGGCTTCCTCTACAACTTCTTCGGCGACTTCCTGCCCGACTACCTCGGCCCGGCCGGACTGCACGGCAGGCTTCCGCTGCGCAAGCTGCTGGACCGGGGCTGGCGCCCGGCCGGCAGCTCCGACCTGCACGTTGGCGGGGAGATCGGCGCTACCAACCCGCTGTTCAGCATCTGGTGCTGCCTGCAGCGGCGGAGCTTCCTGGGCCACACGGTGGAACCGGACCAGGCCATCGACATCGACGAGGCGCTGCGCCTGCACACGATCGACGCGGCGGCGGCGCTCGGCGAGGCCGGATCGCGGGGCAGCCTCGAGCCGGGCAAGCTGGCCGACATCGCGATCCTGGCCAGCGACCCGCGGCAGGCGGCCGCGGCATCGCTGCCGGACATTCCCGTCGACCAGGTTTTCGTCGGCGGCAGCCGGGTGTACAGCCGCGACGGCGCCGCCGAGCCGGTCGTGGCGTGACAAGCCGCTGCCCGCGGGCCAATCGGCGCGGGTGGGCGTAGGTTACCGATCGTGGCATCTGTGCAGACGACCGGGAGACGGGAACCCGCGGAGTTCACCCGGCCGCGGCAGATCCGCCGGCTGCCGATCGGCGTGCCGCGGCCGCTGCGGCACACCACCGAGCTGAGCGAGAGCGACCGGGCGCTGATCCGGCTGCTGCAGACCGACGGGCGGATGCCGTACACCAGCCTCGCCCGGCAGCTGCAGATGAGCGAGAAGACGGTCCGGCGCCGGGTCGGCGAATTGCTCGCCGACGGCGTGATCGAGATAACGACCGTCTCGGATCCCAGCGCGCTGGGGTATGACGCGGTCGGCCTGCTGGCGATCGAGAGCGACGGCTCCAGGTCGCTGCGCGGCCTGGCCCAGGATCTCGCCGAGCTGGACGCGGTGGACTACGTGGTCATCACCAGCGGCCGCTACCACCTGCTCGCCGAGGTGGTGTGCCCGGACATGGAGGACTTCCTCGAATTCATCGACACCTCGGTGCGCAGCATGCCCGGGGTCGCGCGGTGGGAGCACATCCCGTACCTGTCGCTGCACTACCAGCAGCCGCAGTGGGAGGCCGCGGCCCGGGCGCCGGACAAAGGCGCACCGGCCATCTCCAAGATCGACCTGGACGAGGTCGACCGGAGCATTGTCCGGGAGCTGAACGCCGGCGGGCGGACCCCGTACCAGCAGATCGCGGCGCGGCTGGGGGTGTCCGAGGGGCTGGTCCGCCAGCACGTGAACCGGCTCAAGGCCAGCGGCGCGATCCGGGTGATGGCGCTGGTCAACCCGTACAGCCTCGGGTTCCGCACGATGGCGTGGCTGGGGATCACCGTGCACAGCGGCGCCCGGGTGGAGGACCTGGCCCGGCGGATCACCCGCTGCCGCGCGATCACCTATTTGGCCATCTGCGCGGGCCGCTTTGACGTGCTGGCCGAGGTCGTGTGTGCCGCGCCCGGCGAGCTGACGAAACTGATCGACGACGAGATCAGGCCGGTGAAAGAACTGGCTACCGTCGAGACGTTCCTGTGCCTCGACCTGTACTACCGGGCGCTGCGGCCGTCGCACTGACCGGGTCTGCAGCCTGGTGTCCGCATTGCCAATGCAGGGGATAACGGGCACGTGACTGCCTGGCCAGAGCTTCCCCGCTACAACGTGCGCGTGGAGATCCCCCACATCAGCGGCGCGAGCGGCTGGAACGACGCGGCCACCGCATTCCAGGAGAGCCTCGCGGAGGAAACCAGCCTGCTGGTGACCGAACGGAAGGTCGAGTTTTTGACGCGGGAGCGCCGGGACTACATCCGGGTATCGGTAACGGTCGAGGCCGCCCACGTCGCGGAGGCGGCCGTGATCACCTGGGCAGTGCTGCAGCGGGCTGCGGGCGACGACACTGCGGGCTGGGACATGGCCGGGGCCTCAGCCGAGATACGTCCGGCGAAGACGCGCCGTTAGCTCACGGCCGCCCACCGCGCTATGAGTGGGAGCGCCGCGGACGGAACCACATCCAGGCCAGGATGCCGATTCCCACCACCAGAAACAGTGGGGAGAACAGGAGGTGCATGGCGAAGCTGAGGACGGTCAGCGCCACGATGACGATGAGGATAAGCGCGAGGATCACGAGCACGGTGATCGATCTCCATTCATGTCGCACAGGTTTGTGCCTACCTCTCAAGGCTGCCGCCGCCGGTTGCCCGAGTCGATCCGGATCAGCCCCGGTTCGACCCTGAGATGCAGCCCCGGAGCATCGGGGCAAACCCTGGCCCCGCCCGGTTGGATCTGCGGCTTGCTCGCCGGCCTCTATGGTGACGTCATGGCCTCATGGTGGCACCGGGACGTGATCGCGGCGGGCAAGCTGCCCCTGATGCTGTGCTTTCTGGCTTTCGTCGTCACGTTTGTGACGACCCGGACGATCACGCGCATGATTCGCGACGGCCGCGGCCCGTTCCGGAACCAGGTGACGGCGAGCGGGACGCACATTCATCACTCTGTCCCCGGCATCATCCTGCTGACCATCGGAGCCTTCACGGCGGTCGGCGGTCCTGACTCGCTCGGCTGGCGCTCGTTCGCCGGGCTGGCGGTCGGCATCGGCACGTCGCTCGTCATGGATGAGTTCGCGCTGATCCTGCATCTGCAGGACGTCTACTGGAGCGGCGAGGGCCAGCTTTCGGTCGAGGCGGTGAGCCTGACGGCGGCATGCCTCGGGCTGGCCCTGGTCGGCTTCAGCCCATTCGGCGTCAAAGACATCGACGGTATCGAGCTGTCACTGCGCCTGACCGCAACCGGGATCCTCAGCATCGACGGCGTGCTCGCCTTCGTCTGCGTAATGAAAGGCAAATACCGGACGGCGCTCTTCGGGCTCTTCCTGCCACCGGTTGGGCTGGTCGGCGCGCTGCGCCTCGCGCGCCCGTCATCGATCTGGGCACGACATCGCTACCAGGGCAGGCGCCTGGAACGCGCGACGCGGCGCGCCGCCGACTTCGATCAGCACTGGGCCCCGGTCCAGACCGACTGGGAAGACTTCATCGGCGGGAAACCGTCCCAGCCCAACCCGCGGCCTGAGCAAGCACCGTGAGCACGATCACCTCCGCCCCCGCCCTGCCGGCGACGGACCGGCTACAGCAGCCGGACGTTGTGCTCGACGGTCTCGATGACCTCGTCCATCTTCCCGGTTAGCACCTGCTTGGCGATGCTGAGCGTGAAGCCCTTGGCCGTGGCGGCCGGGACGTGCGAGGGCAGCGCAAGCGCGTAGCGGTCCACCACCACGTCGACCACGACGGGTCCGCCGGTACGGGCGAGCGCCGTCCGCGGGGCGTCGCGAACGTCGCCGGGCTGCTCGGCGCGGATGCCGCGGGCGCCGGGCGCCGTCGCCACCTGGCTGAAGTCCGGGTCCGCGAAGCCAGTCGCTCCGGTGACGGGGCGAGCGGGGTCGCCGCCCGGCGCGGCCGGCCTACAGCTGCGGCTGGCGCGGCAGGCTCCTACGCTTTGTTGTTGATGGGGACGTACACGTTTCTGTTTTCGGACGTTGACGGCTCGACGGCGCTGCTGCGCCGCCTCGGGCCAGACGCCTGCGAGCAGGTGCTTGCTGATCATCATGAGCTGATCCAGTCGGCTCTGGCCGCTCACGGCGGCCGGGAATCCAACACCCTTGGAGACGGGTTCTTCGCCGCGTTCTCCTCGCCGCAGGCCTGCGTCGTCGCGGCGCTGCAGATGCAGGAGGCGTTGGGGTCGCATGCCTGGCCGGGCGGGGAGCAGGTCCGGGTGCGGATGGGCATCCATACCGGTGAGGCGTCGCGGACGGCCACCGGGCTGGTAGGCCTGGATGTGCACCGGGCCGCGCGGGTGGCGGCCGTCGCGCACGGGGGGCAGGTGCTGATGTCGGAGACGGCGGCCGTCCTGGTACGCGACTCGCTTCCGCCGGGCGCGGCGCTGACCGATCTTGGTGTGCACCGGCTGAAGGACCTGGGACGTCCAGAGCATATTTTCCAGCTGCACGCGGCAGGTTCGCGGGCGGAGTTCCCGCCGCTGCGCTCGCTGGGCAGCGCGGCGCTGCCGAACAACCTGCCGGCCCAGCTGGCGACGTTCATCGGCCGGGGCCGGGAGCTGGCGGAGGTCAGGGCACTGGTCGAGTCTTCGCGCCTGGTCACGCTGACCGGGGCCGGCGGGTGCGGCAAGACCAGGCTGGGCCTGCAGGTGGCCGCTGAGCTGCTGGATGGGTCCGGTGATGGGGTGTGGCTGGTGGAGCTCGCCGCGATCACCGACCAGGATGCGGTGGCGCCGGCCATTGCCGGGGCGCTGGGGATCGCCGGCCAGCCAGGCCGGCCTGCCGCCGAGACCCTTCTCGACGCGCTGGCACCGCAGGACATCCTGATCGTGCTCGACAACTGCGAGCAT
The DNA here is from genome assembly GCA_030041195.1 of Streptosporangiaceae bacterium. The sequence continues at coordinate 12,842 of JASHOI010000195.1, forward strand.
CTGATCGACGCCTGTGCCAAGATCGCTGACGCCATCGTGCGGCGCTGCCCGCGGGCGCATCTGCTGGCCACCAGCCGCGAGCCGCTCGGCGTCGGCGGGGAAGCCATTTACCGAGTGCCGTCGCTGTCGCTGCCCGGGCCCGGCGAGCCCGGGCCGGTGTCGGCGGAGTCTTCCGATGCGGTTGCGCTGTTCGTCGACCGGGCCAGGACGCAGGGCGTCAGCCTGGCCGCCGACGGGCAGACCGCCGCGCTGGTGGTGTCGATCTGCCGGCGGCTGGATGGGATGCCGCTGGCCATCGAGCTGGCCGCCGCCCGGCTGCGCTCGCTGTCGCTGGCCAGCCTGCATGATCGGCTCGACCAGCGTTTTCATCTGCTCACCGGGGGGAGCCGCGCCGCCCTGCAGCGGCAGCAGACCCTGCGGGCGACCGTGGACTGGTCCTACTCGCTGCTCAACGGCGCTGAGCAGTCTCTGCTGCAGCGGCTGTCGGTGTTCCCCGAAAGCTTCGACCTGGACGCCGCCGAGGCGGTGGCCGGCTTCGGCGAGCTCGACGCGCTGGATGTCGCGGGCCTGCTCGGCTCGCTGGCGGACAAGAGCCTGGTCGGGGCGGAGCCCGCCGGGGCAACCGTGCGCTACCGGCTGCTGGAAACCATCCGCCAGTTCGCCGCCGAACGGCTCGCCGAGGCCGGCCAGGACGAGGCCGCCGCCGCAGCCGCGCATTGCGCGTGTTTTTTGTCCGTCGCGGAGGCGGCGGCCCCGCATCTGACCGGGCCGGACCAGGGCCGGTGGTTCGCGCGGCTGGACGCCGAGCAGGCCAACCTGCGGCGCGCGGCCGGGCACGCGGCCGACCACCCCGAGGGGACCGCGGATGTGCTGCGGTTCGGCGTAGCGCTGCGGCGCTACTGGATGGCGCGTTACCGGGACGAGGAGGCCCGCGAGCTGCTCATGCCGGCGCTGCAGGCTCCCGGCGCCCGGGCAGATCCCCAGCTGTTCGGTGCGGCGCTGGTCACGGCCGTCTTGACCACCCGCGCTGCGGGCTCTGGTACGGCTCGCCAGCTGGGAGACCAGGCGGTTGAGTTCGCCCGCCAGCTCGGTGACGAGCGGTTGCTCATCGAGTCGCTCGCGGCGAGCTGCGATGCTTACTTCTTCGCGGGCCAGCCGGAGGCAGGGCGCCCTCTCGGGCAGGAGGCTGTCGAGCGCGCCCGGCAGCTGGGCGACGATGTGCTGCTGGGCCAGAGCCTGATGGAGTACCTGCTGTGCAGCGACCTCACCGACCCAGCCGGCTACCGGCAGCTGTTCGCCGAGGCCATCGCCTGCACCAGGCGGTCCGGGGACCAGCTCATGAGCCGTATCTTGTACAACAACGCCGGCGTTCAAGCGCTGTGGGCCGGCGACATACCGGCTGCCCGGGGTCATCTGGACGCGGCGGTGCAAGCCATGCGGGCGATCGGCGAGGACTCCGCCCATTTGCCGGTCAACCTGGGCTGGGTGCTGCGCCAGGAGGGCGAGCCGGACGCCGCGCGGTCAATGATCGGGGCCGCCCTGCGGACGGCTCGCCGCAACGGGAACCACGCCAGCATCGCCTACGCCAGCCTCGGCCTGGCGTGCCTGGCCGCGGACCGAGGCGACTGGTATCAGGCAGGTCAGCTCCACGGCGTGGCGCAAGCCTTTCTCGACCGGGCCGCAGAACCATGGCAGCACCCCGAAACCCGCTACCGCCGGGAAAGCCTCGATGAGGTGCGGGAGCACCTCGGCGAGGAGCAGGCCGACCAGGCCTACGCCGAAGGCATGGCGCTCAGCGTCGACCAGGCCCACGACCTGGCGCGCGCACAGCTGACAGCCCCGGACCCGCGGCAGCCGCCAGAACCGCCGGGCCTGGCCCAGCTATCGGCCCGGGAACGGGAACTGGTCATCCTGGTCGCCCGCGGGGCCACCGACGCACAGATCGCCGAACGGCTGTACATCAGCGTCAGCACCGTCCGATCCCACCTCGACCGGATCCGGGACAAGACCGGCTGCCGACGCCGCGCCGACCTGACCCGGCTAGCGGTGCAGGTCGGCCTGATATAGCCGCTTAGATCGGCCTGTACCACCCCGGCCGGTCCCTGTCTCTGGGCGCGATGGGCAGCCCTGCGCCTGCTGACGCCGATGGGTACTTCTACCCCGGCCCTGCCAGCGCCCGGAAGGGGTAACGCGGCCCCTGCCGCGCGGCCAGCCCGGCGGCGCAACCTGGCAACGGCAGGCCGGGACCGGCCCGGCCTCCGCCAGAACGGAGACCACCCATGTCCTCCCGCATCCCGGCCCTGGCCAGGCCCGACGGTCCACAGCACGAGCCGGCCTCGGCCACGGGAATCCCGATGGCTGGAGATCGTGACATGCGCCGGCTGCTGGATCCCCCGGTGCGTTGGGGGTACGAGTATGTGGAGCCGGCCCGCCCCCTCCAGAGCCCGGACCGGCAGTGCCAACCGCTTAGGCGATCGCCGCGGATGGTCCCGCGCGCTCAGGCAGCCCGGCTGCCCCAAGCCGCAATCCTGGCCCCGATCGGCGCGGTGTGCGTATTCCTCATCGAGGTCTCGCTCGGAGTGGGCACCATCAAGGCCGCGAGGGGGCCCGCGCGGGTCGTCATCGCGGTTATAAGCCTGGCCTGCGCCATCATCGCGTTCCGCCTCGCACAGACGTGGTTGCGTTCACGCCGGGCGGATCAGCCGCGAGCCGCCGAACCGGTGATCGAGCGGTACGGCATTCCTCTGGTCAATGCCGGCGTCGCTTTCTTCTTCCCGTTCGTTCTGCTGCTCTTCGAGGCCGTGGGGGCGTGGCTGTGGATACTTGCCGGGCGCGTGCAGCTCGCCCCCGACCCGGCGGACGTCAAGCGCGCGGAGGCCGAGTACGCATCGACGGTCGCTGCGTGGCAGCGCCGAATTGCGGAGTTCGAGGCCGCTGAGGCGCGGCGTTACGAGACCGCCGACCTGTGGTACCCGGTCGGTCCGTCAGCCGAGGCTCGAGTGGTCTGCGTGTTCGGCGGAACCTTCGTGTCCTGGACCTCGGCCCTGCTGACCCTGGGTTCGAGCATGCTCGGCTCCGGCGCACGCCTCTTGATCGCTGATTTGTCCCGTCGTGAGACGACCTCGCCGCTCCTCGAACTCTGCGAGCGGGTCTCCCTCTCGGCTGCGCGACTCGCGCTCCCGCTTCGCGAGGGCAGGGGGCGGTTGTTTGCCGAGTTGAGGTGGCAGGATCTGAGCTCCATCCTCGTTGAGGTGCTGCACTCGGCGAAGGAGGATGCCGATGCGTCCCGCCGCGACCGCCAGGAGGATCAGGCTGTCATCCGGGAAGTAGCAGCGTGCCTGGACCAGTCCGGTCCCGTATCGGTCGGGCGGCTGCGGCAGGCGCTGCGGGTCGTGCAGGGGTCCGATCGGGGCACGCCCGGTATCGCGCCCAGGGAATATGACGAGCTCACCAGGCTGTACAACGAGGTTCAGCGCGAGCACGGCGGCGTCATGGAGCGGGTGACCCGGATTGAGCGCGCGCTCCGGGACTTCGAGGCGCTGGACGACACGCAGCCCGCTGGCTGCCGTCCCGAGGCTGTCCTTACCGGGGTCGCGCCGGCATCGGCCGGCCAGAGACCGCCGGAACTGGAGATCATTGAGGTGGACAAGCAGGCGGATGATCTCGGCAACGACCAGCTGGTGGACCTGACTTTCCAGTTGTTGCTGCGGCGGGTGAGGCTGGGCTCCGCCAACGCCGACGTCCTGGTGATCCTTGGCGCGGACCGCATCCGGCGCGTCGCGCTCGAATCGATCGTCACCCATGCGCAACAGCGAGGGGTGCGGATCATCTTGTTCTTCGAGCATCTGCGGCGGGATGCCGTGGAGCTCGTCGGCACGGGCGGCGCCGCGGCCGCGTTCTGCACCCTCGGCAACCACCGCGAGGCGAAGGAGGCGAGCGATTTCATTGGTTCGGATTTCAGCTGGCAGGAATCGCAGCGGACGCAATCCGAGGGCAGGAACATGACCGAGACCTGGGGAGCCGAGTTCACCCGGGGAATGTCGCGTAACCTCGGGTTCCCGGGCGGGACCTCGACGACCACGACGGCGGGCGAGTCGCACAGCATGGCCGCCGGACGGTCCAGCGACCGATCGGTCGGTCAGCAGCGCGTTCGGGAACCGCTGGTCGAGCCGGAGGTCCTGATGGGGCTTCCCGAGACGGGCATGGTCTACGTCGAGGTCCGTCAGGCGGGCTGGCGAGACTTCAGGTTCGTCGACTGCAACCCGTATCGCCGGTATGACCGGCGTGTCGCCTCAGCAACCCGGCCACCGGCCGGCGAGCGCGCCATCGTGCATCGGGGGTCTGCAGCTGAGACGAACGCGGCCGTGGGGAAGCCGCGGCAATGAACGCGAAGCTCACGGCACACTCGTTCATCCGGGTACTCACCGCTCCCGCGGCCGACGATGACGGCGAGGCGCCGCTTCGCCGGGCGATCGTCGCCGGGCTTCTCGACGCGGGAGTGCAGGACCGGCCGGTGGCAGCGGCCTGGATCAGGCCGGCCGCCGGGGCGCCGCTTCACGTCCTGATCGCCGATGGCCTCGAATCCGGCGCAGCGGAGCGCGAAGCCGAGCATCCCGTCACCCCGTTGCTGTTCCCGCTGGGCGCCACCGGCCGGGTCGTCAAGCCGGCCGAACTCGGCCAGCTCCTGGCCCCGTTCACGTCGTGGCTAGCGTGCGGTGGAGGCTTCGAGCCGCTGCTGGCCGACACCGAGGATCAGGGCCGCGCACTCGACCAGCGCTGGTCTGCCGCACCGTTCGACGACGTCGTCGGCTACCTCTCGCACCAACCGTTCGCCTGGGTCGTCGCGTGCACGCCGGTCCCGGGCCAGGCGGTACAGGATGAGCTCGACAACCTGCGCCGGGAGCTGTTCCGGCTACACCAGGCAGGCCGCCTCTCCGAGTCGGACTCGGTGAGACTGGAGCGTGGCCAGGCGTGGTTCCGTGAGCTTTCCAGGGCTGGCCAAGGCGGGGTCTGGGAGGTCGCGATCGCCGTCGGGTCGCCCGATAGGGGCAAGATCCGCAGCCTGGCAGCGATCTTGGCCACCGCGGCGGAGCAGTCAACCGCGAGCTACCGCATCCGTCCGCTCCGAGGTGATCCGGAGGGATCTGCTGACGGGGCGTTCGCCGCCGCCACGAACGGCGTGGCCGCGGCCGGCAGTGGCACCGGGGCGAGCGGCGGCGACCGGGTGCCGTTCCGCGCCACGACCCAGCTGGCCGCATCCCTCATCCGCCCGCCAGAGACCGAACTGCCTGGTGTTCGTGCCGTCACGCCGCCGTCATTCGACACCACACCGGAGTGCGATGATGGCCAGGCCGGCGCGGTGGCACTGGGAACCGTGCTCGACCGGTTCCTGCGCCCGGCCGGGACGCTCACGGTCAGCCCCGATACGCTCACCCGGCACGTGTTCGTGTGCGGCGCAACCGGTGGCGGCAAATCCCAGACTGTCCGTACGCTCCTTGAGGCGCTGTCTCGTGGTTCGCCGCCGGTGCCATGGATGGTCATCGAGCCTGCCAAGGCCGAGTACGCAGCGATGGCCGGACGCCTGAGCGACCTGTCCGATGGTCACGTTCTGGTGATCAGGCCCGGCGATCCGCAGGCCGTCCCTGTTTCGGTCAACCCGTTGCAGCCCGCGTCGCTGGATCCCGGCGACCCCACCCGAAGTTTCCCGCTGCAGAGTCACGCCGACCTCGTCCAGGCCCTGTTCCTAGCCGCGTTTCACGCCGACGACCCGTTCCCGCAGGTCCTCTCCCGGGCTCTCACTCAGTGCTACGAGGCAGCGGGCTGGGATCTCGTGACCAGCGAGCCGATGCGCTCGTGGAACCGGGCGACCGGTCAGCCGGCGCCGAAGGGCAGCGATCGGTCCCTGCCCCGGTACCCCACGCTCGGCGATCTCGCGGGCGCGGCGCTGCGCATCGTTGACGAGATCGGCTACGGCGACGACATGAAGAAGAACGTCCGGGGATACGTGGATGTCCGCGTCGCAAGCCTGCGGCTCGGCACCCCTGGCCGATTCTTCGAGGGAGGCCACCCGCTCGATTTCGCTGCGCTCCTGCACCGCAATGTGGTCGTCGAGATCGAGGGCGTCACCAACGATCAGGACAAGGCGTTCGTCATGGGCGTCCTGCTCATCCGCCTCTACGAGCAACTGCTGCTGGAGAACAAGCACCGGCAGGCTGACCCCGCGACCCGCCAGCCGCTTCGCCATCTGACCGTGATCGAGGAGGCTCACCGGCTGCTCCGCAACGTCCCTCCGGACTCGCCCGCCGCGCACTCCCTTGAGTTGTTCGCGAGCCTTCTCGCGGAGGTGCGCGCCTACGGCGAGGGCATCGCCGTGGCCGAGCAGATACCGTCAAAGCTCATCCCTGACGTCATCAAGAACACCGCACTCAAGGTCGTGCATCGGCTCCCCGCCGCAGACGACCGAGTTGCCGTGGGCGCCACCATGAACCTGACCGACGCCCAGTCGGAGTACGTGGTCACGCTCACCCCGGGAACTGCCGCGCTATTCGCGGACGGGATGGACCGGCCTGTGCTCGCGCGTCTTCCCGACGGCACCGCGCGTGAGTCAGCCAGCGGCCAGGCCAGCACGTTGCCGCTCGTCGCCGACGGACGCCGGAGCCGCTGCTGCGGCCACGAGTGCCAGGCCGGAAGTCCCTGCACGCTGAGCTCGATGCGCCATGCCCAGCGCTTCCTCGACAGCCACCCGGAACTGACGTTGTGGGTGGAGATGAGCGTCGCAGCACACGGCATCGGCGTCCCCGCGCCGGCACTCGCCGACACGCCGGCGATCCGCCGGCTGAAAGCCGCCATGCAGGCCGAGCCCCGGCAGGTCCAATGCGCGATCGCCCACGCGGCCGAGGCAGCGCTCGCCACCCGATACCACCGGCTCGCCGAGTTCTTCGACCCCGACGCGTTTGCCAGCCACCTTGCCCGGGTGCTCACCGGCATCCTCACCGGGGACGGCGCGAATTCCGGCTGTATGCAGGACGCAGGCCGGTGGCGCTTCGGGCACCAGCGATACAACGACATCAGATCCGGGCTGCTGAGGCAGCCAGAGCGAGCCCAACACGAGGCTCTCATCGCCAAGGCGCGCGAGCGCGGCCTGGATCTGGAAGGCGACTCCCCGATGGAGGACTATTCCGCCGTTGCGTGGCTGCCTGCGAACCGGATCGACGCCGACCAGATGCGGCTGATGTTGTTCGGCGAGCAGACACCCGCGCTCGCGGTGAGCGCCAGCACCCGGCTCGCCGGTCATGGCGAACCCGAGAACCGCACGCGTAAGGCAGTCGACGACCTGCTGCTCTGGGAAGAGCCCGGGCACAAGTCGTCGGTCCTCGACCAGCTCTTCCCCAAGACGACATCCGCTCTAGCCGGAAGGTGAACACATGACTGGGATAGACGCCCCGCCGCCCCCACCCCCGCCGGATCCACCGGATCACCCGCAGGCGGCGCGGCAGATCGAGGACTCCATCGCCAAGCTGCCAGCCAGCGACACGGTCAAGGCTGACTCGCAGGCCTATTCGGACCGGTTCGACGGGCAGCACCCGGCGGCCGACGGCGCCGGCGAGAGGCCGGAGCCCGGCCGGGCCAGCGCGCCTGCCGGTGACGCGCCAGCCGCGGACACTCGCTCCCTGATGGACCGGTGGGAGGACAGCGAGGACCGCATCATGGCCCGGGACATCGTGGCCAACCGCCAGGAGATCGACATCTTGCGCCAGCAGGGCAACGAGGAGGCGGCGCGGCAGATCGAGGACTTCATCGCCAAGCTGCCAGCCAGCGACGCCGTCAAGGCCGACCCACAGGCCTACCTGGACCGGGCCGACGGCCAGCACCCGGCGACAGACGCCGCCGCCGAGCGGCCGGAGCCGGAGCGTGATCAGTCACCGACCACCGCTGAGACGAACCGGCCGGACGCGGCCCCCGACAATGGGCCGATCATGGTCGTCCACAATCCCGACGACCTGCCTCCCGATATCAGACAGCAACTGGACGAGTCGGATATCAACGCTATGAACTGGGACGACGGGGTCGGGCTTTATAACCATGTCATGTCTGGCGGAGAGTCGTTCGATAAATTCTCCCACTTCGATTGGAACGACACCGGCTCCACGGCCGAACGAGCCGAGCGCGCTCTTTCGAGCGAAGAGTTTGGGCAAATAAAGTGGGCGCGGCCTGAGGGTAGCGGTGAGGATGCCGTCTTCGACGTTATACACGACATTCTGCATACGCCCGAAGGAAAACAGATGACGGATGACGAGATCGAGAAACTCGCCGAGGCGCTCGTGTCCAGCGACCCGCACGAAAGCCTTGCCCTTGCCCGGAAGTTCGATATGGACCCGGGACGGTGGGAGGCGCGCAATGCGCGGTACACACTTACCTTTGAAGGCGGAGCCCGAGCCGCATACCTCAGATCTACGGCCGCGCCCCAACTCGACAATCTCGAAGATCCCGCCAGCCCTAGGCGCCTTCCAGGGGGAGGCGAACAGGTCCGCTTCCTCAATTACGACGTCGGCCGCAGTAATCTCACCGTCGCACCGGTGGGAGGACGAGTCCTGCTCGAGGGTCAGCTGGAGTGGAGATACCGGGACCGTAACCCGTGATTGGCCTACTACCGCCCGCCGCCCGGAAACTGGATGGAACGATCGATTAGGCACTTCTACCCCGCTGCTGCCTCCGATGGAAAGGGGCAGTTGTACCTCTGCCTTACGCGCCCCTGCATAGCACAGTCTGTGATCAGACGCCGGGAACGGCCCGGCCTGGTGGTCCAATCTGGACAACCGCTATAGAGGGAGGGACCATGCCAGTCAATCCGCGCAGCAGCGCCTGGGGCGACCAGCCATTTGCCGGGTCAGGTTGGGCGTCCAACGATGATGCCGCCCGAGCCGCAGGGATGATGATGCGAAGCGGTTTGGTGCCATCGTGGATGGCACCGCTGACGCCCGAGCAGGCGAAACGCGCCTACAGGCGGGCTCAGGCGCGCAGGATGTACTGGGTGATCTGTTTCGGGTTCCTGGGCATCGCGATGGCCATAGCGGCACTGTCGCTGCTGCTCTCGCATCCGGTGAATGCGCTGGTGGGGCTCGGCGTTAGCCTGCTGCTCCTCGGATTGGCCGTCCGGCAGTACCGGAACTTCGCGCGCTGGCAGAAGACCGACCCGGTGGACTACATCTGGGCAGTACACCCCGACCGCGGAGTCCGGCAACCGACCAGCCGGAATGATCACTGACACAGCGGCAGGCACCTCACCTGTTCGGCGACGTGCCTGCTCAATGGCGGAGGCTCGGGGATTTGAACCCCGGATGGGCGTAAACCCAAACCGCATTAGCAGTGCGGCGCCATAGACCGGACTAGGCGAAGCCTCCCAACGACCCATCGGGGTCCGACCCAGGGTACCGGTACCGGCTGAGCCCCGGCAAAGCAGATGGCGCGGCTGGCGGCGGGCCGGTCAGCGGGCTTCGACCACCTCGTAGTCGCCGTTGGCGTACGCGTCCCGGATCCTGGTCTTGGCGAACTTGCCGACGCTGGTCTTGGGCACCTCGGCGATGAACGACCACCGCTCCGGCAGCTGCCAGCGCGGCACCTG
>JASHOI010000196.1 GCA_030041195.1 Streptosporangiaceae bacterium
CGCCTACCGGCGACGCAAGGACCAGAAACAAGAACCGAACTAGCAAGAGTGCAGCCGAATACCTCGGTGGCGAGCATCGTCTTCCGGACACCCTGCCCGGGCTTGGGAGTTAGCAGGACAGATGGTCAGCGAGCTTACGTTTCTTTGGGTGCGGCGGGGCATCGGTCCAATCGACGCTGGCCGGGCATCGGTCGCCCGGGCCGGCTCAGCGGCCAAGGGGCGAGCCTCGCGCGGGTCCATTCGGCTGCGGTACGAGTCGATGCGCGAGGACCAGGCTGGCACCGCACGGGTGCCCGCCGACGCTTTCAGTAGAGCGCCGGGCGGTGTCTGATGGAAGTTATGGATGGGATCACGGTTGAGCGGGCGACGGTCGCCGATATCCCCATTCTTGTCGTTCTGGCCTCAGGTCTTGCCGCCGAGGATGCTGGAAGTCGCGATGACACCGTGGATGTGGACTGGGCTCGTAAGCATGGCGCCGAGAGGTTCAGCCTGATTCTGGGCGACCCGGCTCGGGTCGTCTTGGTCGCGCGGGCAGCAGGTACCACGGCGGGGAGCCTGGTGGGCGGCCTAGTTGATCCGGCCCCGATACGCCCGGTGCGGGTCGCCGAACTGCGCAGTTTGTATGTCCGGCCTGAATACCGAGGACACGGCGTCGGCGCCAGGCTCGTGGAGGAATTCCGCGCCTGGGCGCGAGCTGCGGGTGCCGGCCACATGTACGTGACCGCGTATTCGGCCAATGTAGATGCGGTCAGGTTCTACCAGCGCCAGGGGTTTGTACCGCACGAGACGACGCTAAAGGCTAGAACGTAAGCGCGCCAAGCGTAGCGGTCACACCATGCACACAATTACCGCGGCCCACCGCTGAGCAGGTAATACTGGCCAGTGGCTGCGCGGCGGGTCAAGAGCGTGCCCTGTCAGGAGTCATGGGGCTGGCGCTGCCCAGGCCAGCCGCGGCGAGAATGGCGGCGCGCTCGGCGGGGAGAAGCCGGTCGAGGTACACGATGCCGTCAAGGTGATCGATCTCATGCTGCAGGCACCGGGCGAGCAATCCGGTGCCAGCGACCGTGACCGGGCAGCCATGCACATCCAGGCCGGTGACGGTGGCCAAGGCAGGCCGGGTCAGCTCGGCGTGCTGGCCCGGTACCGACAGGCAGCCCTCCAGTTCGGTGTCTGCTGCTGCCAGCGCGGCGGGAACCTGCAGGACCGGGTTCACCACGTGGCCGGACTGGTGGTCGCCGGAGGCGTCGGGGCAGTCGTAGACGAATACGCGCAGCCCGATGCCGATCTGGTTGGCGGCCAGCCCCACGCCCTCGGCCGCGTACATGCTGGCGAACATGTCGTCCACCAAGGCTTCAAGGCCGACGCCGAACTCGGTGGCCGGTACGCAGGCGCGGTGCAGCACAGGCTGGCCGTAGAGGGTGATCGAGCGTGCCGCGCCCGCCGCTACATCCATAGTCGCGAATCATACGCAACTGCGATCGCCTGGCAGATTGCGCTCCGCAACCCTCGCAGATCAGGTGCCCGCCCTGGCGGGCCAGTGCGGCCAGCAGCAGCCGGCGCGCCGATGTGGCGCGACCGCCCCGAGAGCGCAGCCGGGTCAGCCCTGCCACGACGATGTTCCCGGCTTCGGCCGTGCTGTTCATGAGTGCCCGGCCCACCCACGATCGGGCGCCTGCTGAGTGACGATCGGGCCACCGCTTCGCGAGCACGGAAGGGCCGCTTAGAGTGGAGCACGGGACGCTGTTCTCGGTGCTCCGCGACCTGCGCCGCTAGGCAGGGATTTGACCTGACATCCGCTCTGGGACAGGCACATGCCGACGCTGCACGATGACCTCGGGCATCCGCTCAGCCTGACCAGCCCGCCGCAGCGGGTCGTCTCGCTGGTCCCGTCACTGACCGAAGCCCTAGCCGTCACCGTTCCCAGCCGGCTGGTGGGCGCCACCGACTGGTGTACCCACCCACCGGGCCTGGACGTGCCGCGGGTCCGGGGCACGAAGAACCCCAACCGGGCGGCGATCACCGCACTCAGCCCGGACCTCGTTGTGGCCAACCGTGAGGAGAACCGGCGGCATGACGTCGAGCGTCTGCGCGCGGCCGGGATCCCGGTCTGGGTCACCGAGATCGAAACGGTCGACGCCGCCCTGCGCTCTTTGCGCAGGCTGTTCACCGAGGTGCTGTCGGTCCCAGAGCCTGAGTGGCTTCAGTCGGCGGCCACCGAATGGTCGAACCCGGCCTCGCTGCCGCCACTGCGGACGGTCGTTCCCGTCTGGCGGGATCCCTGGATGGCCGTCGGAGCCCGCACCTTCACCGGAGACCTCCTCACCCGCCTGGGCCTGGTGCACGTGCTCGAGAGGTCACCGGACCGATACCCCAGGGTTGAGCTTTCCGGCCTTACCGGCACCGGAGCCGAGCTGGTGATACTGCCGGACGAGCCCTACTCCTTCACCGCCAGCGACGGCCCGGAAGCCTTCCCCGGCACCACGGTCGCGCTGGTGTCTGGCCGGAACCTGACGTGGTACGGCCCATCTCTAACCACCGCTCGAGCCGAGCTGATTGCCAGCATCGAGGCCGCGATCCGGACCACGTGACCTGGCCTCTTGCCGACCCAGGGCCTCAGCCCATTGCCGGAGCAGTGCCGGATCGGGGTTGAGATGGACGAGCTGGCGCAGCGCTAGTGCTGCCGCCCGCCGCGTGGTCCCACGCTGAGCAGGGGGATCACGCGGGGGCGGGTCGCCGGCGAGCACGGCGCGGATGATGCCGGACTTCGCGGCCACCGCCGCGGAGTCACCGTATCGGCCCAGCAGCTCCTGGAAGCGGCCGTAACGGGCCCGTTCAAACGGGATTGGCCTGCCGAGCAAGTCCGCCGCCGGGTGAGCAGGCACGACGTAGGCCGCCGGCAGCCACCCCGTCGGAATGGGGTCGGTGTGCGCGTAGCTACGCCCGCTCGCCAGCAGAGCAGGCAGCAGATGGGTGTGCGGGCCTTCCGGGGAGCTGCCGTCCGGCGGCGGGATAGGCGTGAAGACCTCGATCCGGCCGGCCCGGGAGATGAAGACACGGTGCGGGTGCAAGCTGGCCAGCGCCGCCGCGACGCCCGTCGCCGGATCGAACAAGGCACTGCCCGCAGCAGCACGCAGGCATGCGATGATCTTCGGGTCGCCGGTCCGCACACACGCGTCGACGTGCTGAGCTCCTAGCCCGAGATCGAACAGCAGGCTGCCGCGATCCTTTACGCGCACCGCTTCAGTGTCCGGGCCGAGCTCGGTGATCACTGTCCGCCGGCCCATGCCGCTTGCGGACTCCGGCAGGCACAGCGCCACGCTATGTGCCCAATGGGTACCGGCGCCCACGGGACGTTCGAAGGCGACCGGGCGCAGCTGCGGGCTCACCACGATCCGGATCGCTCCTCGCGCCGTCGACGCGGTGACCGTCACCGAACTGGCCGCGAGCTCCACGGCCTCGCCGATGTCGCGCATGAACTCGGCGATCGCACCAAACGTGCCGATACTCCAGCCGGCTTGCGGGTCCGCTAGCTGCTCGCCGACCAGTGCTAGGACATCGCCGGACTGCGCACACACTCTAATCAGCTACTTCACTACTCTTTGTTCAGTTCGTAAACGCCGGGATCCGGGCCTGCATGCCCGCCAGGTGCCCAGCGTGCCTCGGCGGCCCAGCGCCAGGCTTTGAGGCAATATTGGCTCGGGCTTGCGTCTCCGCGCTGCGTATCCGATCCGCTGCCGGCCTCTGGGCTGCAATAACGGAAGCCGCGATTCCCCATCCGGCTTGCGTCACCTCGTCAGCCGCCGGACCACTTCGGCGGCGGATTCTGGCACCGCCAAGAGGTCAGAGTCCTCAGCGGAGGCGCTCGGCCCTTTCATCGGCCTGTGGATAGCTGTACGCGGCGATGAAGTCCTCGTGGCCGCCCCGGCGCGGCCCCGCGATGAGATTCACGTTCCGGGCGCTTCCCGCAGCAAGCGGCGGCATGCTGACGCCGCGGCTTGTGATCGACATTGCTCTCGAAGGACTGCCGGATGCACTGTGGTGAGCACCTGTCGCGTTTGTTAATCCATCATGTAGGCGGCGAGCCAGCTGAAGATTGTCTCCTGGGCGAACTGCGGCGCTATCGGCTGGTCGTGCCGCTGCGCTCCCTCGGCGGGCGTGAAGACGATCAGTTTCTTGTCCGCGTCCGGCACCCTGGTCAGCAGGTCGAACGCCTCGCTGGGCTGCTGGCCGAAGAAGGTGTCGCCGATGTTGGCGGTCAGCAGCGTGGGGATGGTGATCGCCTGGTAGTCGCCCGCGAACTCGAACCCGAGTATGGTCTGCAGCAGGCCGAAGTAATCCGAGGGAGCCCGGCCTGCCCGGGCGTCTTCGAGCGCCTGGGGCTGGAAGATCTCGCTGCGCTTGTGGATGACGAACTGCATCTCGGGCGGGAAGGACCGCCAGGCCTTGATGAAGCCCGCGTTCACCTCCCGCCGGATTTTGGCGCGGACGGCGGGGGGAGCCTGCTGGGCCTTCCGGACGATGGCGATGTCTTGGGGGTCATCCCAGATGCGGGGCATGTCGAATGCGGCGGGCTCCAGGACCACCGCTCGCAGGCCGGGGCTGCGGGCCGCTGCCCGGGCGCACAGCATGCCGGCGAAGCTGAGGCCGATCAGGGCGATGCGGTCGCTGCGGACGTCTGGGCGGACCGCCAGTGCCCTGACGATGGGGCTGATGACCTGGTCCCAGCTGGGGGTGAACGGGATCTTGTGCCGGAACAGCAGGGACATCTGGCCGGGGCCCTCGAACAGCGCCACGTTGTAGCCGCGCTCCAGGCCGGCCACCACGCCGAATTGCATCGACTCGACGTTCTGCCCGTCGCTGCCGTTGCTGATGATCAGTGTCGGCCGCGGAGCACCGGAGTCGTCCGGGCGGAAGAAGTAAACCGGGATGGCGTAGCGGCCCGCGTGGACCGTGGACTGTACCGGGGCCGGCGTCCAGGCGGCCAGCGCTGCCTGGAACTGCTCGTTCACCAGGCCAAAGAACGCCTCCTCGCGGGCGGGGTGACTGGTGCCCAGCACGAAGAACAGCGCCTGAGTGTAATAGTTGCTTGCGCGCAGGTGCTGATAGCGGGCGGTGACGGCCTGCCCGGCATGCCACGACGACTGCGCCAGCGCCGCCAGCCTGGCGGCGCTGGCCACAAACTCCCCCACGTAGGCATCGAAGTCACCGCGCGCCAGTGTCGCCGGATTCCCGGTCTTGGCATTGATCGCGTCGAAGGCGGTCAGGACCTCACCGACCTCTGCAGTGCCGCATCCCGCCGCCCCGAGGACGAACAGGCCCTCGTCATTGAACGCTTCGGCATTGAACGGCGACACCGCCATAGGCCCGCCGGATGTCGCCGGCACCAGCCCACGGCGCGGCGCGGCGCAAGAGGCCACTGCGGGCGCAGCCGCGCCGCTGGCGAGAGTACCGCCCGCGAGCAGTGCACTGCCGGCTAAGAAACTCCGCCGCGCTGTCTGCATGTCACGGAGCGTAGCGCACAGCGGCGGCCGGCGATCCGTGGCTCCGCTCGAGTGCTGCGGGTCAGGGCTGGTCGCCCACGAGAGCGATTGCGCGCGTCTCGGGAACGCCCAGCATCAGCAGGCTCGTGATCGTCGCTGCTCGGGCGCCGAGGGTCCCGTTCGACTGGTCGCTGTCCGCGATGGCGAACACGACCCCGTAGGCAACCTGGCTCAGAATGCCCGCCGGCAGGTGCTGTGCGAACACGTGGCTGTCCTGGCCCCGTTTCACGAGGTCGGCGAGGAGCTCGTCGACGGGCCCGAGCAGGCCGTGGATCGCCTCGCCGTACTCGCCACGGCGCAGCGCCAACAGCACTCGGTACCGGTGCGCCACCGGCCAGACGCGGGCGATGAATTCCACCCACGTCGCGTCCGCTTCTGCGTTGGCGGCGTTCACTTCGGTGAGCACGGCTGTCATCTCGGTGACGGCCCGTTCCGTGAGTGTCCGAATCAGGTCGAGGCGCGAGGGGAAATAGCCATAGACCGTGCGACGGACGACGCTGGCAGCGGAGGCGATGTCGCCCATTCCCGCGTCGGGGTTCTCTCCCAGCACATCGAGGGC
The DNA here is from genome assembly GCA_030041195.1 of Streptosporangiaceae bacterium. Next base: position 6,100 of record JASHOI010000196.1, read on the forward strand.
GACGTCGAGGATGCGATCGCGTGTCTCGTTCATCGAGCGCACACGGGAGGACTCGGTGGGCACGACACCATTGTTGCACACAAGTGTGCAACGAAGTAGACTGCACACCAGTGTGCAACGGAGAGTTGCGCTGTGCTTCGAAGCCCAGGAGAAGAGAAGAACGCAATGACCGCACCGACGCCGCCGACCCCGGCCCTCGTCCGCCCGTTCACCGTCTCGATCTCGGATTCGGAGATCGACGACGTGAAGCAGCGACTGGCCAGAACCCGGTGGCCGGATCCGGAAACGGTGGGCGACTGGTCGCAAGGGGTTCGCGTAGAGAACGCCAGATCTCTGGTCGGCTACTGGGAGCGCGGCTACGACTGGCGGCGCTTCGAGTCCGGGCTCAATCGCTTCCCCCAGTTCCTGACCGAGATTGATGGGCTGGACATCCACTTCATCCACGTCAGGTCCTCCAATCCCAACGCGATGCCGCTGATACTCACGCACGGATGGCCGGGCTCGATCGTCGAGTTCCTGAAGCTGATCGGCCCGCTGACCGATCCGGTTTCGTTCGGAGGAGACGCCGCCGACTCATTCGACGTCGTCGTCCCGTCGCTCCCCGGGTTCGGGTTCTCCGGCAAGCCCACGGAGACCGGGTGGACGGTATCGCGCATCGCAAGCGCGTGGGTGGAGCTGATGAAGCGTCTCGGCTACTCGAGATGGGCCGCGCAAGGCGGCGACTGGGGTGCCGTCGTCACCACCGCCCTCGGGGCCATGCAACCTGAGGGGCTTCTCGGAATTCATCTGAACACCCAGTACGCCTTTCCCGCACAGATACCCGAGACCTTGTCGCCCGAAGAGCGCTACGCCGTGGAGACCCTCGCCCTCTACACCGGCGATCTCGGTGGGGCGAACCACCTCCAGGGCACGAAGCCGGAGACTGTCGGATTCGCCCTGGCGGACTCTCCCGCTGGTCAGGCAGCCTGGATCTACGACAAGTTCCAGTCCAAGACCGACAACCACGGGCTCGCCGAGGACGCCCTCAGCACGGACGACATGCTCGACGCGATATCCCTCTACTGGTTCACCAACAGCGCAGCCTCGTCCGGCCGCATCTACTGGGAGAACAAGTCGGCCACTTTCGCCGGCCCGAAGCTGACGCTTCCGGTCGCGGTGACCGTCTTCCCGAAGGACATCCCACGCCTGCCACGAAGCTGGATCGAAGACACTTACAGCAATCTGATCCACTACGGCGAGGCCGACAAGGGCGGGCACTTCGCGGCCTTGGAACAGCCGAAGATCCTGGTCAGCGAAATCCGCACCGGCCTGCGCACCCTTCGTTCCTGACGCCAACACGGGACCTCAGGAGCGCACGCGTATCACTCGGGCTTCACTGAATCGGCCAAAGGCGCTGGGAGTGCAGCACGCCTTACCAAAGGCGTGACGCCGGAGTGGGGTTGGTCAGCCTCTCGGCAGCGTGCGGGGAAACCCGAAGCGGGCGAGCAGCCCCGGGCTTCCGAAGCGGGTAAGTGCGTGGATCTGGTTGCCGCGCAGCGTGAGCACGATGAGACCGCTGGCACGCCAGATCGGCGCGCGAGGGTCGGGGAGGTAGAGGACGAGGGCGGGCTGGCCGTTCGCCCGGGTTGGGAGGAATTTGAGGTCCTGGCCGACGTGGGATTGCAGGAGGAATCCGGCGATCGACTCGGGTCCCCGGTGCTCGGCGGGTTCGGGTGGCATGGTGAGCCTGGCGTCGTCGGTCAGGAGGTCCACCAGCTCGTCTAGGTCGAAGCGCTCGAACGCGCTGACGAACCGGTCCACGATGGCGGCCTCTGCGGGGGACTTGGGGACCGGCACGTCGTGCGGGTCCTGGTCGGGGCGCAGGCCGGCCCGGGCCCGGATGAGCGCGCTGTTGACGGCGGCTTGAGTGGTGCCGAGGATCCCGGCGGCCTCGGCCGCCGGGAAGCCGAGCACGTCCCGGAGTACGAGGACCGCCCGTTGCTGGGGCGGCAGGTGCTGCAGGCCGGCTACGAACGACAGGGCGATCGATTCCCGTGCGTCGTACCGGGCTTCGGGGCCGGGGGTCAGGTCGCCCGGATCCTCGGGATAGGGCTCGATCCACCACGGCTCGCTGGACCGTGCCGACCCGGTCCGCTCCGCGCCCTGATCGGGCAGGCCGGCCGGATGTGGGCGGCGGGATTCGCCGCGCAGGTAGTTGAGGCAGCGGTTCGTGGCGATCCGGTACAGCCAGGCCCGCAGCGACCGGCCGTCGAACCGGCCGATCGAACGCCAAGCGGCCAACAGAGCCTCCTGAAGCACGTCCTCGGCGTCCTGGACCGATCCGAGAATCCGGTAACAGTGCGCCTGCAGCTCGCGGCGGTAGGGATCGATGAGCTCGCCGAAGGCCTCACCGTCGCCGGCCTGGGCGCGGGCGAGGACCGCCTCAGTCATGACGGGACCTGTCCTTTCACGTGGCCACCTGGATAGCGCTTCCTGAAAGTGCAACACCGGCGGCGACGCGGATTCATCGGCGAATCGCCGGGGCGGCCGGTGCTTCAACTGCTGAGGACCTGGCCAGTAAACACAGGAGGCACAGGTGAGGTCAGCAGACATCAGGAACGACGCCGGCGGCAGGGATCCCGCGGTGCCTGGCGTGGTGCGCCGGTGGCGGGCGTTTTCGCTGCTTGCCGTGGCTTACTTCATGACAGCGGTTGACCTGCTGATCGTCAACGTCGCGCTGCCCACGATCGGCGCCAGGCTGCATTTCCCCGAGCCGGACCTGCAGTGGGTGGTGACCGCGTACACGCTCACCTTCGGCGGGTTCTTGCTGCTCGGCGGCCGGGCCGCCGACCTGCTCGGCCGCAGGCGCACGTTCATGGCCGGGCTGGCGCTGTTCACCGCTGCCTCGCTCGCCTGCGCGCTGGCCACCAGCGACACGTTCCTGATCATCATGCGCGGCATCCAGGGCCTGGGCGCCGCCATGGTCCTGCCCGCCGCACTGTCGATCGTGATGAACATGTTCACCGAGGGCGCCGAGCGCAACAAGGCGCTCGGGCTCTGGGGCGCCATCGGCGCCAGCGGGGCGACCGTGGGCGTGCTGGCCGGCGGCGCGCTCACCCGTTACGCCGGCTGGCCCTATATCTTCTACCTGAACGTCGCCATTGGCGGCGCCGCGATGCTGCTGGCCCGGCGCATCTTGCCGGAAAGCAGGCTGCACGGCGCACGCCGCCGCTACGACCCGCTCGGCGCCATCACCGTGACCGGCTCCCTGGTACTGCTGGTCTACGCGACCTCGCAGGCGCCGGCCGCCGGGTGGACAGCCGCCCGGACCCTGGCCATGCTGACGGCGGCAGCGGCCCTGCTGGCCGCGTTCGTGGTCATCGAGGCCAGTGCGGAGGCGCCGCTGCTGCCCCTGCGGCTGTTCCGGCTGAGGACCCTCGCCGGGTCCAACGCGGTCGGCTTCCTGCTCGGAGCCAGCTTCTACGGCTACATCTTCATCGGCACCCTGTACATGCAGCAGGTGCTCGGATACTCCGCGATGAAGACCGGCCTCGCCTGGCTGGCCGTCGCCCTGACCGGGGTGGCGCTCGCCGGGCCGGCGCAGATGCTCGTCACCCGCGTGTCAGCCAAACTGGTGATGGCGGCCGGGATGACCCTGACCGGGGCCGGGATCTTGTGGGCAACCCAGGCGCCCGCCCACGCGAGCTTCTGGGCGAACCTGGCCGGCCCCTTCTTCCTGACCGGCACCGTCACCTGGGTGTTCATCCCGGTATCGATCGGAGCCCTCGCTGGCGTCACCGAGCGCGACGCGGGGGTCGCCGCCGGGCTTATCGACTCATCCCAGCAGCTCGGCGGCGCGATCGGGATAGCCGTCGCGTCCACCGTAGCGGTCGCACGCTCCGGCGTCCTGCTCGGCCAGGGCCACACCATCGCGGACGCGCTCACCAGCGGATTCCATTCTGCATTGTGGGTCTGCGGGCTCGTCGGCCTGACCGCCGTCCCCGTCGCGTTCCTCCTCGTCCGGCGCACCGAAATCGCCCAGGCCGCCGCGGCAGCAACGCAACGGAAGGCCCCGGCACCCACGCCCGCCGACTGATCACGAGATCAACCGCCGAAAAGAACGACAGTGTGAACAAGGGAGAACGATGCAGATCGGAGTCATCGGCGCCACCGGCACCATCGGCAGCCGGGTCGTCAGCGAAGCACTCGGCCGAGGGCATCACGTCACGGCGTTCAGCCGCGACGCCTCACAGATTCAGGACAGCCGGGAGAACCTTAGCTGGAAAAGCGTCGATGTCCTGGATGCCGCGGGCATCGCCGCCGTGCTGCCCGGCCTGGACGTCCTGATCAGCGGATTCGGGCCTGGCAACGGCGCCAAGGACACTGCGGACAGCGTGGCACGCGCCATCGCCGACCCGAGGGTCTACGCCCGGGCCGCCACGGCCCTGCTGACCGCCCTGGACAGCCACCCCAGAACTCGTCTCATCGTCATCGGCGGCGCCGCGAGCCTTGAGGTCAAACCCGGGCGGGTGTTCACCGACTCGGGCGAGCTTCTCGATGCGGCGCTCGATCAGTTCGGACTGCCCAGGCAATACGCCGCCGTCATGCGCGGCCACGGGGACGCGCTGAACATCCTGCGCACCTCCAACCGGCTGTGGACCTACTTCAGCCCCGCCATCGAAATCGCCCCCGGCGAACGCA
>JASHOI010000197.1 GCA_030041195.1 Streptosporangiaceae bacterium
GTCGCCTATGCTGTCAGCGTTCTTGAACAGGGATGATGCCTGGGCCAAGGCTTCGGGAGCGACCCGGTATGTCGGTGATCTGAGCTTGCCGGGAATGCTGCACGTGGCAGTCGTCCGGAGCCTGGTTCCGCATGCGCGGATCGTCAGTGTCGATGCCAAGCAGGCCGCGGCGGCGGATGGTGTGGCCGGGGTGTTCACCGCAGCGGACGTCAACCCAGGGACCTGGGGCCGGGCGGTGCGGGACGTGCCGATCCTGGCCCGTGGCACGGTCCGCTTCACCGGGGAGAAGATCGCCGCGGTGGTGGCGGAGTCGCGGCGCTTGGCCGAGGCAGCCGCGGCCCTGGTCGACGTGACCTACGACGAACTGCCGGCCGCCTTGTCGGCCGAGGCTGCGATCGCCCCGGGTGCCCCAGCTGTCCACGACGAGCCATGGAGCTATCCGGGGGCCGCGGTCTCGCAGAGCGACGGGCAGAACGTGCAGTCGCGCGTCGTACACGGCTCGGCCGAGGAGGCAGCGGCGGCACTCGCCGCGTCCGACCACGTCATCGAGCAGGCCTACACCGTCCAGTCGGTGCACCAGGGCTACCTGGAGCCGCACGCTTGCATCGCTGCCGTGGCCGACGGCAGGTTCCGGATCTGGGCGACCAACAAGTCGCCCTACCGGCTGCGCGCCCAACTGGCCGACTGCCTCGGCCTGGACCCGGCGTTGATCGAGATCCAGCCGGGCCCGCTGGGCGGGGACTTCGGCGGCAAGGGCTCGCCAATGGACATCCCTCTGTGTGTCGAGCTGGCCCGGCTCACGGGTCGGCCGGTCAAGCTGGTGCTGCGCTACGCCGACGACCTGACCGCCACGAACCCACGCCATCCCTCCCGCATCAGTGTCCGGGCCGGATGCGATCGCGGCGGACGGCTGAACGGGGTCATGGTCCGGGCTCTCCTGGACGGGGGAGCGTACGCCGGGTTCAAGCCAGCGCCGAACGTCAACCTGCACGGGGTCGAGGACTGCACCCTGGCTTATGACGTGCCGGCCCTGTTCATCGAGTCGCTGATCGCCTATACCAACACAGTTCCGCGCGGGCACATGCGTGCACCGGGCGGACCGCAGGCAACGTTCGCTATCGAGTCCGCGCTTGACGAGCTGGCTGCTCAGGCAGGCGTGAGCCCCGCCGAGCTGAGGCGCTGCAACCTGGTCCGCACCGGGACGCCCAGTGCCAGCGGGAAGGTATGGGCGGAGGCCCGCGGCGAGGCGACCATGGACGCAGCGGTCGCGCAGGCACAGCTCAGCCTGGCCGAGACGCCGCTGGGCTGGCGGCGAGGCACAGGACTCGCGGTGTACGCCAGGGAAGCGCCCGGCCTGGGCGCTACCAGCTTGCGGCTGGTGCCGCTGCCTGGGGGGCGGATCCGCGCGGAGGTCCCAATCCCGGAGACGGGGACCGGCAGCCACACGGTGGTCCGCAACCGGCTTGCTGCGGAGCTGGGGATCGGGCCGGGCGACGTTGAGGTAGTTCACGTGGGCACGGCTGAGCTGCCGCGTGATCCTGGTGTCGGCGGCAGCCGGGTGACGGTGGGGATGGCGGAGGCGCTGGCGAGCGCAGCCTTGGCCTGGCGGGACAGGCGCGGTGGCGTGCCAGTGGTGGTGGAGCCCGGGCCCACCGAGGGAGCAGGCGCCCCGCCAGTGTCTTCCTACTGCGCCCAGGTCGCGCAGGTGGCTGTCGACCCGGCCACCGGCCAGGTCAAAGTGCTCGAGATCCTGTCTGCCGTGGATGTCGGTGAGATCGTCCATCCTCTCGGGCACAAGATGCAGATCGACGGCGGAGCGGTCATGGGATATGGCACCGCCTGCCTTGAGGACCTCGCCGAGGACGCCGGGCAGATCACCGCGGGCCACCTTGGCGAGTTCCGGCTGCCGTCGATGCAGGACGCGCCGGCGCTGCGCACTGTCCTGGTGGAGGGCGGCCTGGGCATGACGCCAGCGAACGTCAAGCCTGTCGGCGAGCTCACGAACGTGCCGGTGGCTGCGGCGGTCGCGAACGCTGTGGCAGACGCCACCGGGTGCCGTATACGGGATCTCCCGATCACCGCAGAGAGAGTGTTCTGGGCGCTATACGAGGGGCAGCGGATGTGAAGCTCTCGTTGAGGCTCAACGGCGACGCCGTGGATACCGACGTCGAACCGGACGTTCTCCTGGTAGACCTGATCCGCGACCACGGCCTGACAGGCACCAAGGAAGCGTGCGGCGTCGGCGTCTGCGGGCTGTGCACGGTGCTGGTCAATGACCTGCCGGTCAGTTCGTGCCTGTACCTGGCAGCGTGCGCTGAGGGCGCCGACGTGTGGACGGTGGAGGGCCTGGCCCGCGAGGACCCGGGGCTGGTCACGGCGTTCGTCGACGAGGAGGGGATGCAGTGCGGGATCTGCACCCCCGGCCAGGTCGTGGCAGCGGCCGCGCTGGCCAGGCAGAATCCCGTCGCGACCGACGTGGAGATACGCGAGCACATGTCAGGCAACCTGTGCCGGTGTACCGGCTACCAGACCATTGCCGCGTCAGTGAGAGCCTACCTTGACGCGCGCTGACCTTTCCTTCCGCGCGCCGCTGACGCTCAGCGACGCTGTCGCGGAGCTGGCATCAGAACCGGAAGCGATCGCCATGGGCGGCGGAACCTCCGTCGGTCTGCTGCTCAAGAACTGCCTGATCGAGCCCCGCACCATCGTCTGGCTGGCACGGATTCCCGGGCTGCGCCAGCTGGACGCCGGCCCTGGCGGGGACGTGCGCATCGGCGCCACGGTCACCCTGCGGGAGATCGCCGGGTCCGGTGTGATCGGCCGACAATTCCCGGCACTGGCCTATGCGGCAGGGCGAGTGGGCAACCCCAGGGTGCGGGCGGTCGCCACACTCGGCGGCGCCCTGGCCCACGCCGACCCGCGCCAGGACGTTCCGCCCATCCTGGCCGCTCTCGACGCCCGGATCGCGATCGCGGGACCGTACCGGACACGCGAGGTCCCGGTCGCGGGCTTCCACACCGGCTTTATGGAGACGATCCTTGAGCAGGACGAGCTAGTGACGCACCTCGTTATCCGCGCCGGCCCTGGTCGGCGTGCAGCCTACGCCAGGTTCACCCCGGGAAGCGAGGACGACTACCCGACGGTCAGCGCTGCAGCGAGCATCGTGCGCGGCGATGACGGGCGGGTCAGCAGCGCCATCCTGGCTCTGGGCGGTGTCGGCCCGGCACCGTTGCTGGTCCCACAGGCGGCCGGGCTGACCGGCACCATCCCGGGAGCCGCGGAGATCGAGGTAGTAGCCGAGGCAGCCCAGGCGGCTGCTGACCCCCCCGACGACCAGAGAGGCTCGGCGCGCTACAAGAAGGCCATGGCTCGCGAATGGGCGGCCCGAGTGCTGCGCGCCTGCCTCGACCCCGACAGGCCGCTGGAACCCGGCACCGTCGCCGGGTGACTGGCCGACTCCCGAGTCCTCCGTACCGTTAACGTTAACCCGAAGTTCCCCCTGCCGATCGGCATCCATGGCCGAGGACGGCAGAAATCGCCCGCCAGAACGCGGAGCGGCTGCTCAAGCTGTGAGCGACCGAACCGTGGGAGCGGTCGTTCCAAGCTCCTTCAGCCCATCCGGGGATGCCTGATCCGGGTGACCGGAGCCCGGGCTATAACGATGGCACGCGACGGTGACCGGCCCGACGATCGTGTCCGCCGGCCGCTGCGACCAGCAGACCTCGGCGACATACGGACAGCGAGGCGCGAAAGGGCAGCCTTCCGCAGGCGTCGGCTTCGCGTTCGCCGTGCTCGTCGCGACGACAGCCTTCCTCAGCTCTCGCCGCTCCCGTTGCAGGGCGGGCACGGGACTCGGCACCGCTGCCTGCAAGGCGCGCGTGTAGGGGTGCAGCGGACGCCCGTCGACGAGTTCCGCCGGTCCCTGCTCCATCACGCGGCCGCCGTAGAGCACGACGGTCCGGTGCGAGATGTGGGTGACCACGGTCAGGTCGTGAGCGATAAACAGCATCGCCAGACCACGTTCCTGCTGCAGGCGGACCAGGAGGTTGATCACCTGGGCGCGCGTCACGAGATCGAGCGCGCTCACGGCCTCGTCGCAGATCAGCAGGCGCGGTGCAGGAGCGAGGCCCCGCGCTATGCCGATCCGTTGGCGCTGGCCTCCCGAGAAGCCGTGCGGGTAGCGGTTCGCTGCGTCTTCAGGCAGGCCAACGCTGCGGAGCAGACGCTCGACCTCGGCTCGGGCTTGCTCGCCCCGAAGCTTCTGC
>JASHOI010000198.1 GCA_030041195.1 Streptosporangiaceae bacterium
AGGTTATCGATGCCGTGGACGGCGCCGGCTGCGTTGACGACGGCGGTGGGGTCGGTGCCGGGGCCGAGTTTGCAGGTGCCGGCGGGGTGACAGTAGCTGACCGGGCAGGCCAGGGGGTCGCTGTCGCCGCCGGCTGGCTTGCCCAAGATCCGGGCGAGCTTGCTGTCGGCTGTGATGGTGCGCAGCAGGCTGAGCGCCTCGGCGAGCACCGCGCGGTCGTGGCCGTCTGGGTCGCTGAGGTACCGGTGATCGATGGCCAGCCCGGTGGCGGTCGCACGGGCGAGGCCTACGCGGCCCTCGGAACGAGCGCGCATGGCGCCCGCGTAGATGCTGATCGGTGGCAGGCCCGGATGGCCGCTGTTGGCTCCGGCCACCATGAAGACGTGCATGTCGTATGGTCCGGCGTCGCAGTGCGATGACCGGGCCCGGCCGACGGTCTGCTCGTCTGGATTCCAGCTCGCTGCGGCAAGTTCTGCGGCCAGTCCGTCGCGTCCGGCGAAGTTGAGCGCAGCGCAGGGGTGGTCGAGCAGGTGCCGGCCGACGCCGGGCAGGTCCACGACGGTGCTGATGCCCAGCGCGCGCAGTTCGGCGGCCGGTCCGATGCCCGAGCGCAGCAGCAGCGCAGGAGAGTGGTAGGCACCTGCGGCCAGGACGACGCGGTCGGCCTGGATGGTGCGCGCACGGCCGTCTGCCGCAGTCACGTGGACCCCGGTCACCGCACCGTGCCGGACGACCAGCTGGCGCACGCTGGTCCGGTCGGCGATGCGCAGGTGGGGTGCGTCCCGGACGGGGTCGAGGAAGGCGAAGGCGGCATTCCAGCGGGTGCCGTCGACGATGTTGGCGGGCATCGGGCCGATTCCCGGCCCGGCGTCCAGGTCGTCGAGGTCATCAGCGAACGGCAGGCCTGCCGCCAGGCCGGCGTCCACGAATGCGGCTTGCGGTGCGGTCAGCTCGTGCATGGCGTAACGGCGCACCCGGAAGCGCGTGCGGGCCCAGTGCAGCAGGGGCTCGACGTCGGCGCAGGCCCACCCTGTGTTGCCTCGGGCGGCCCAGTCGTCGTAATCGGCCCGGGCAGCGAGCGATGCGGTGCAGCCGTTGTGGGAGGAGCAGCCACCGAGGATCCGGGCGCGCGGCAGGTCGAGGACGCGACCGGAGATGCTTTCGCCGGTGTCCAGGCCCCAGTCGTGCGACAGCGGGATCGCGCGGGCGTCGAGGATGTCGCCGGGCCAGCCCCCGCCGACGAAGGGCCCGTAGTCGGGACCCGCCTCGATCAGCAGCAGGGACTGGGAACTGTGCTCGGCCAGCACGCCGGTCAGCGCGGCACCGCCGGTCCCCCCGCCGACCACGACGGTGTCGGCGCTGGCCGGCAGGTCGTCGCTGGTCATGCGACCCTCAGTTCGACGTCAGCCGCGGCGAAGGCAGTGCGCTGCCCCGCGGGGATCGCTGCGTCGGTGACGATGATGTCGGCCCGCTCGACCGGGCAGATCCGGCCGAAGGCGGTCTTGCCGAACTTGGTGGCGTCACAGGCCACGATGCAGCGGCTGGCCGCGCCGAGCGCCGCCCGCTTCACCGCTGCGTCGTCGAGGTTCCATTCGGTCAGGCCTGCGGTGATGTGGATTCCGCTGACAGTCATCAGGTACACGTCGAACCGGTGATCCTCGAAAATGCGCAGCGCCGCGGGCCCGACAAGGGTGCGCTCGCCAGGCCGGACGATCCCTCCGGGGATCATGACGCGAACGGTGGCGGACCCGCTGAGCACGTCAGCCACCCGCAGCGAAGGGGTGCACACGGTGATCTCCCGTCCAAGCAGTTCCCCCGCGATCGCCGCACCGGTCGTCCCCCCGTCAAGGATGACGGTCTCCCCGTCACTGATCAGCTTTGCAGCGGCCACGGCAATGTCCCGTTTGGCGTCGGGGTTCAGCTTGGCCCGCGCGGCGAATGGCGGCTCGTAGCTCCCACTGGCTGCCGGGACTGCGCCGCCGCGGACCCGCCGCAGCGCGCCCTCGGCATCCAGGGCGGCGAGGTCCCGGCGGATGGTCATCTCCGAGACCTTGAGCTGCCTGCTCAGCTCAGCGATGCTCACCCGGTCCCTGGCCGCTACCAGCCGCAGGATCGCCTGGTAACGGTCCTCGGTCGGCCTCATTCGGCGACCTGCCCTTGGCCGGGCTGCGGTGCCTGGCTGATACCAGCAGGGCCGCCCGGGTGCGGACTTCCCCCGGCCATGGCCGGCGCAGGCACCAGGGTTTCCATGACACCAGCATGCGCCATCCAGCCACGCCGCTGCGGCCGCAGCGCCCACGCCAGGCAGCCGATGCCGGCAGCGAGATACACCCCGACGATGACGGGGGCGTAGACCACCGGCGCGGCCGGGAGCGGGATGTACGACTTGTAGGCGATGTACAGCAGCGCAGCTGTAGCCAGGACCGGGAACACCACGTACTTAGTGACGCTGGCCTCATCGCGGCCCTCGGTGCGGAAGTACCGCCAGGCGGCGATGTTCCCGAGCCCATAGATGATGACGTAGGTGAACGTCCCGGTCGTGCCGAACAGGTTGAACATGTTGTAGGCGCCGAGCGGAACCCCCATGGCCACCAGCAGGACGATGACCACGGCGAACTGCGCAGTGACCGCCCGGGAGGGGGTGCGGTGAACCGGGTGCACCCGAGACAGCCAGCTGGGCAGCCCACCGCTTCTGGCAATGCTGAACAGCGTCCTGGTCGAGGATGTCGTGCAGGCGATGCAGACCCCGATGCCGCTGTTCAGCAACGCGATGAGGATCAGCAGCCAGGCCCCGGCCCACAGCCGGTGCCCAAGCACGAAGGCCGGGGCAGTGGGTGAGTTGGCCAGCGCAGTGAGCTTGCTGACTCCCCAGCCCACTTGCAGGCCCCAGGCGCAGAAAACGTAGAAGATCCCCATCAGCGCGACGGACCCAGTGATCGCCCACGGCACGTACCGGGTCGGATTGCGGCTCTCCTCGGCGATCGTGGCGGCCGACTCGAATCCGGTGAACGCGAAGATGCTGAGCACCACGGCCAGGAAGAACGCCGACGAGCCGCCGATGTGCGAGGGCAGGAACCCGCGTGCGGTCAGCCCGCCGGGGCCAGGGTGGATAAGCCCGGTCAGGGCCAGCCCGAGGCCGATCGCGATCTCGTAGGCACCCATGGTCAGCATGAACCGGGCCGACAGCACAATGCCGCGATAGGCGACGAACCAGCACAGCGCCAAGATCGCGACGGCGTAGACCCACCATGGCAGGCCGAAGTGATACTCGGCGTAGAGCTCGTCGTGCAAGACCGCCCCGGTGAAAGCGGCGAGGGCGGCGGGGACCAGGGCCACGGACGCGCCGTACAGCCAGCCCACCAGGTAACCGGTCCGGGGCCCCAGGCCCCTGCTGACGTAGGTGTAGTAACCGCCGGCGCTCGGCATGCGCCTGGCCAGGCCACTGAGCGGTACCGCCAGCGTCAGGCACAAAATGAACGCCAGTAGGTACGTCAGCGGAGCGGTAATCCCAGCCTGGCCCGTGGTGAACGCGATCGTGTAAAAGATGCCAAGCGTCGGCGAGATCTGCGCCACAGCCTGCATCAGCACACCGGGCAGCCCCACCCTGTTCGCGCCGAGCCGGCGCGAGGGCTGACGGCCTCCGTCGGCTCCCGTGACGAAGGCATCGGCGGGCGTCATGGCATCTGACATCTCAAGACCTCCTTCGCGCCGCAGCGCGCCGTGCCGGGCCGCGTTCAACTGAACGAACTAACGAACAGTATGAACAGAAAATCTGTTAACAACAAGAGGTGCAGGTGATCGATCTGTTAGATAGTTCGTTTAGAATGTGCAAGCGCTGGTCGGCGGGAGCAGGCACAAGCCGACCTGCAGACCTGCTCACCAGGCCCGGGAACCCTTGTGAGACAGATCCTCGCTCAGGGGCCAGAAGATCATGATGCAACCTGCCTGCTCGAAGAGGTTGTCAGTTCTCCCGGTTTCGGATGACCGCACGGGAGATATGTGAGGGTTGACGGGAAAGTCCGGTGCCAGGGGAGTGGCGCTGAGGGAGTCAGCCGCCATCGAGTCCGCTCGCCGCGCGCTGGGCGCTGAGTTAGCGGCCTGCCGCCGCGCCGCTGGCCTTAACCAGGCCGCGCTGGCGACTCATGTCGGGTCCAGCCGTAGCACCATTGCGAACGTGGAGACCGGGCGGCAGCACGTTCCGCCCGATTTCTGGAAGAGAGCTGACACGGCGTGCGGTGCCGACGGCGCGCTGACCGGGGCCGGCGCCTGCGTCGAGGCCATGGGCAGGCGCGAGCGGCAGGACGCCGCGCGCCAAGGGCGGCCAGCGCGTCTGCAGCCTTGTGGCAGGCGTCCCGGTCACCCGGCAAGACCGCCTGGTCGGCGGCCCCGGTCAGGCGCTCGCGCAGCGCCGCGGGCCTATCTCCTTTGTGGTTCGCTTTTGTCCGCCGCCAGCCGGACAAAAGCGAACCGATAGCGGGCGACCAGCCGCTCGCTATCGCGATCCGGTCGATGCCGTGGCTGGTTAAGGGCCTGATCGCGGGCGGCGCGGTCGGGCCGTCGGTTATCCGGCCATCGTTCGGGCGTTGAGCAACCTCCCTGGTCGCAGTCATATTTGGGGTGAGATCAAATAGGTTAGGCGCGAGAAGCCTCGCGGCTAGCGGAGGAGAAGGCGCGGATGGGGAGTACGCCTGGGCCGATCCAGCCGGTGCCGCGTCCGGTGCCGCTGCGGCAGTCGGTGTACGAGGCCCTGGTCGAGCTCATCGTGGGCGGCGTGCTGCACCCCGGCCAGCACCTGGTGGAGTCCGAGCTCGCCCGGCAGCTCGGCGTCAGCAGGCAGCCGGTGCGCGAGGCCCTGCACCGGCTGGAGGCCGAGGGCTGGATCGACCTGCGGCCGAGCCAGGGGGCCTTCGTGCACGTGCCCACCGACCGCGAGGTCGACCAGCTGCTCGACGTGCGCGAGCTGCTCGAGGGCGCGACCGCCCGGCTCGCGGCCCGCGCGGCGACGCCCGAGGCGGTGGCGCTGCTGCGCGAGGTCTGGCAGCAGGGCGCGGCCGCGGTGGAAAGCGGCGACGTGACCCGCACCGTGGCCGCCAACAACGAATTCCACGCCGCCGTGGCCGAGATCGCGGGCAACACCGTGCTCGCCGAGCTCTCCGAGATCGTGGGCGGTCGGGTGCGCTGGTACTACCGGCAGGTGGCCCCGGCGCGCGGCCACGAGTCGTGGGCCGAGCACGCCGAGATCGTCGCGGCGATCGAGGCCGGCGACGAGGACAAGGCGGCTGATCTGGCGCGGATGCACACCGAGCGCACCAGGTCCGCGTATCACGACCCGGCCGGCCGGGACCAGGGCGCGGCCCCCGGCTGAGCGCCGGCGCAAGCGGACCAGACCGAGCGGCTCTCGTGCGTAACGGGCGGCGAACGTCGTCCGTGCGTTAGCCTCCCCAGATGTCTCCCACCGTGAACCCGGTCGGGAACGGATCGGTGGGATCGACCACGTAATTGGCGAAGCCCGTGATCCAGCCGTGGCCGGTGATTTCTGGGACAACCGCGGTGACGTCACCGAGTTGCACCGTCTCCACGAGCCGCCCGATGAAGACGGTGTCCAGCACGCTCTCGTGACGGAACTCCTCGCCGATGCCGAGCTGGCCGCGGGCGTGCATGACGGCCATCCGCGCCGAGGTTCCTGTGCCGCACGGCGAACGGTCGATGCAGCCGATGAAGCTGTTCGGGTTATCCCAGCTCGACACGCCGGTGGACATCGTGACGGCGTTGCGGCGGTGGTTTAGGGACGATCGTGGCGGCCCGGACAGCTGGGAGATGGTGACGCCGGCGAGACCGGGATCCAGCGGGTGCCGGACCGGGTACTGCTCCCTGGCCGCGAGCGTAAGCATCTCGCCGAACCGGACGATGTCGCGGCCCTCGTCGGGCGTGAGACTGAGCCCGAACCGGTCGGCGTCGGCGATCGCGTAGAACATGCCGCCCCAGGCGATGTCGACCTCGACCGTCCCGACAGCCGGGATCTCGACCGGGACGCCCAGGTGCGCGGCGAACGCGGGAACGTTGCGGAAGGTGATCGACGTTGCCTTGCCGTTCTCCACGGTGGCGCGGATCTCGATAAGTCCGGCAGGCGCTTCGAGGGTGAACGTCGTGACCGGCTCGGTGGCGGCAACCATGCCGGTTTCGATGAGCGCGGTGGCGACGCAGATCGTGTTCGTCCCGGACATCGCCGGGTACTCGACGTGTTCCATGATCACGTAGCCGAACTCGGCCGCCGGGTTGCTGGACGGGAGCACCAGATTGCAGCACGACCCCGGATAGCCGCGGGGCTCACGCAGCATGAGCTTCCTCAGGTCATCGGCGTGTCTCTCCAGGTAACGCGCCTTGTCGAGCATGGTTTCACCGGGGACGTTCGGCACGCCGCCGGTGATCACCCGCCCGGGCAGCCCATCCGCGTGAACGTCGACCGCCGGAACCAGCCTGCCGAATCTCATGACTGCCCCTCCGTGGTCGCACTGGCTTAGCTGCATTGACTGATAGATGTACTATGAAATTATTGCACTAGGCAAGCAAAAGTGAGGCGTGACGGTGACAGGGCACGTAGCCGATGACGCGGTGGACGCGGTGCTGACCGCAAGCCGGGTACTTGTCGCGCTGGCCACGCGGTCGCTGGGCTCCGCCGCGGAGGAGACCACGATCGCCCAGTACCGGGCGCTGGTCGTGCTGGCCTCGCGGGGGCCGCAGCGCATGGTGGACCTGGCCGGGGCGCTGGGCGTGACGCCGTCCACCGCGGGGAGGATGTGTGACCGGTTGCTGCGCAAGGGCCTGATCCGCCGGCACCGGGCCCGCGCCGACCGCCGCGAGGTGCAGGTGTCGATCACCGCTGCGGGGCGTGAGGTCGTGGACGCGGCGACCACGCGGCGGCGGGACCTGCTGGCCGAGATCCTGGGCAGGCTGCCGGCCGCGCAGCAGTCAGCCGTCGCCGAAGCGCTTCGGGCGTTTGCCGACGCCGCCGGGGAGATACCCGACAGCCAATGGCCGCCCGAAGCGCCCGAAGCGCCCGAAGCGCAGGAAGTGCAGGAAGTGCAGGAACCGCAGGAAGCGCGGCCAGCATGAGCCAGGATGCGGTGCGCGCCGAGGTCCCGGCACCGGTTTCGGCGGCCAGGGCTGCGGGCTGGCTGCGCGGCTCGCGGGCCGGGCTGTTCGTGGTCGCGGTGCTGGTCGGCGCTGGGTCGGGGCTGGGCGCGGTGGCGTTTCGCTACCTGATCTACTTCTTCACCTGGCTCGCCACGGGACACAGTCAGTTCGGCCAGGACGGCTGGGTCGGCAGCTCGCATCTGCCGTGGCTCGGGCTCGGGTTCTTCGTGGTGATCCCGGTCGTCGGCGGGCTGATCTACGGGCCGCTGATCTACCGGTACGCACGCGAGGCGCGCGGGCACGGGGTGCCAGAGGTGATGATCGCGGTGGCCGACAACGGCGGCCGGATACGCCCACAGGTCAGCGTCGTCAAGGCCCTGGCATCGGCGCTGTGCATCGGAGCGGGAGGCTCGGTCGGCCGGGAGGGGCCGATCGTGCAGATCGGATCGGCGCTGGCGTCGAGCTTCGGCCAGTGGGTTCGGATGCCGGAGAACCGGATGCGCATCCTGGTGGCCTGCGGCGCGGCGGGCGGCATCTCGGCCACGTTCAACGCGCCGATCACCGGCGTTTTCTTCGGCGTGGAGATCATCTTGCGGGAGTTCTCGGTCGACGCGCTATTTACGGTGATGCTGTCGGCCATGCTGGCCGACGCGGTGGCGATCCCGTTCCTCGGCGACAGGCCGTTCCTGCATGGCTTCCCGCCCGGGATCAGCCTGGTGCGCCCGGGCGACTACCTGCTGGTCGCGCTGCTGGCGGTCGTCGCCGGCCTGATCGGCCTGCTGTTCAAGGCGGTCCTCTACAAGATGGAAGACCTGTGGGACGTGGCGTGGAAGAACCGGCCGGAATGGGCCCGCCCCGCCGTGGGAGGGATCGCGCTCGGGCTGGTGCTGCTGGCGCTGCCACAGATGTACGGCGTCGGCTACCCGGTCATGTACAAGGCCGTCGCCGGCAGCTATGTGCTGTGGTTCCTGCTGGTGCTGGCCGCCGGGAAGATCCTGGCGTGCAGCACAACGCTGGGCATCGGCGGCTCGGGCGGGGTGTTCGCGCCGTCGCTGTTCATCGGCGTCACCTCCGGCATGGCGTTCGGCGAGATCGCCAATCACGCGTTCGGCCCTGCGGCCGGCCAGCCAGCCCTGTACGCGGTCGTGGCCATGGGCGCGGTGTTCACCTCGGCCGCGCGGGCGCCGCTGACGTCGGTGGCCAGCGTGGTCGAAATGACCGGCGACTATACCCTTACCCTGCCGGTGATGCTCGCCGTCGCGATCGCCACCGCCCTCTCGCGGGCGCTGAGCTACGGCACGATCTACACGGCCAAGCTGCTGCGCCGCGGCAAGGACATCGACCGCGCCGCACCCTGGCGCGCGTTCAGCGACCTGAAAGCCGCCGACGCGATGCAGAGGTTCCGGGCGGCGCTCACGGTGGCCGGCGGGCCGGATCATGACGGTGGCACGCCGGGCACCGACGGCGGGCGGGCGGCGGCCAGCCCGGCGTTGCCGGGCCGGGTCACCTACCGCCGCGACCCGCAGGCCGTGTACGCCGGCGAGTCGCTGATGCAGACGCTGCGCCAGCTCCAGGTCTACGGGCGCGACGGGCTTCCGGTACTGTCGCCCGACGGCCAGCAGGTGGAGGGATGGATCACCAACGCCAGTGTGCTCGACGCCGTCGCCGGCCAGATCGGGAGTTCCCCGGGGCGCACCGCCGCACCGGCCTTCCGCGGGGCCAGCTCCGGGACAGGTTCCGCGGAACCACCCACTCCGTTGCCCGGCTACCAGGTCCTCGAGGTCAGCATCGGTCCGGACTCTCCCGCGGTGGGGCAGGAACTCGGCGCCGTCGCCTGGCCGCCCGGCTGGATCCCCGTTTCCGCCCTGCATGAGCGCACCCTGCAAGAAGCTGACCCCGGCCTCACCCTGGCCCCAGGCGACCGGGTGAACCTGCTCGCCCCCGCGCCGGAACGGCCGCCGTCTGCTCGGTCAGGCGAACAACGACGCCGGACCGGCGGCCACGACGCCGGACGCCCCGGGTAGCTTGACAAAGCGTCAATATTTGTTAACACTATCGATCGTGGAGGAGGACGTCGTTGCTGTCGCCAAGCCGGAGCAGTTCAAGGCGCTGGGCCACCCCATGCGCCACCGGCTGCTGTTCGCGCTCGGCCAGGGCGAGGCGACAATAAGCCAGCTCGCCGCGACGCTGGGCAGCAACAAGGGGAACGTGGCGCATCATCTCAAGGTGCTCACCGATGCCGGACTGGTCGAACTCGCCGGAACGCGCCACGTGCGCGGCGGCACCGAGCAGTACTACCGGCGCGCGGGCCGTGGCCTGCAATTCGACGAGAGCGGCCTCACCGAGGTCGCGCTCAGCGCGGTTGCCGCGGAGATCGCGGCCGCGGAGGCCGAACCCTTCCTGATGCTGCGCACGCTCAGGCTGACTACCCGGCACGCCGAGCAGATCACCGAGGCGCTCCGGGGCCTCGCCGAGGAGCCCGAAGACGCCGGCGACCAGCCCCGGTACGGCTTGCTGCTCGGTCTGTACAAGGCGGGACAGGTCCCCCCGCCCAGCACGTGACCAGCGCATCCTGCCAGGCGGCTCTAGAGCCGGTCTTGCTGCGCCAGCGTCACCCGGCATCCCCCGATGATCTCGTAGGCGACGGCCAGCGAATCGGCTCCCACGGGCTCCAGGCGGGGACCGAAGAACGCGTCAAACGCGCCGGAAAGCGTGTCGACCGTCCAGCCGTCCGCGCGGCGGAGGAACGGCCCGTTGCGCGGATGGGTCATGAGCCCAACGCTCAGCAGGTCCCGTCTGCCGCCGAACCGGATGACCTGCCCGGTGACCGCGTCCGACCGGTCGCTGAGCAGATAGCTCACCAGCGGCGCCATCTGCTCGGCCGACGGCTCGCCGCTGCCCGCCGGCTCCGACCGCCGCCGGGTGCCGGTGCCGCCTGCCTGCGGCGCGATCGCGTTCACCCGGACCCCGCTGCCGTGCAGGTCGATGGCCCAGGAGTAGGTCAGCGACGCCACCGCGCCCTTGGTCGCGGCGTAGCTGGCGGACGTGGGGATGCCGCGCTGAGCGCGCGATGACGCGTTGACGATCGAGCCGTGGCCCTGTTCGCGCATGACCTTCATCGCCGCGATGCCGCAGAACATCGTGCCCAGCAGGTTGACCTCGACGGCCGCACGGACGTCGCCGGGTGCTTCTTCCCACGCCGCGCCCTCGGGACGGAGCCCGGCGTTGTTGACCAGCCCGTCCAGGCGCCCGTGCCGGCCGACGCACTCGGCGATCAGCGCGGTGGCGGATTCGTGCTCGCAGACGGAGTGGTCGCTCCATGACGCTTCGCCGCCCTTCTCGGTGATCTGCGCGGCGGCGGCACGCGCGGCGCCGGAGTCCACGTCGTTGACCACGACGGCGGCTCCCTCGGCCGCCGCGTGCAGCGCGTACGCCAGGCCCAGCCCGCGGCCCGCCCCGGTGATCACGATCGCCTTGCCGTGCAGCGCGGGCACCTGCTCCTCCTGGTGGGTTGTCCAGCCGGTGGGACATGCGGCCGTGGCCGGCCAAGGCCGGCCACGGCCTAAAGACCCTTACCCGGCCCGCGCCGTGGCCACGCTGTCGGCGAACCCGAGCATCCGCTCCCATGTCTGCTGGCAGGCCTCGGCCCACTCGGCGTAGTGCTCGTCGAAGTACGCGTGCGGGGCGCCGTCGTACACGTGCATGTCGAACGGCTTGCCGCGTTCCTCCAGGTGCCGGGCCAGCGCCTCGAACGCGTGCACGGGGCTGACCGTGTCCGCGCCGGCCACGAGGATCTGGATCGGCGCGTTCAGCCGGTCCACCACGCCGTATGCCATCGCCGGCAGCCCGTAGAGCCCGATCGCGCCGGCGAGCCCCAGGTCCGAGGCGGCGAGCCGCCAGGAGTGCCCGCCGCCCATGCAGAAGCCGACCGACAGCGTGGGGGCGTCCTGGGCCGCCCTCAGGCGGTCGGCCACGGCACGCGCGTCGGCCAGCACGTGATCGGGCTGCAGGTACATGCCGTGCTCGCCCCAGCGGAATCCCTCGCCACGGTCACCGGTCCCGGCGGTGCGGCCGAAGTAGTCGAACGCGACGGTGTGAAAGCCCGCCGCGGCGAAGGCCTCGGTCAGCCGGAAGTAGAACGGGTGCAGGCCCCGCCGGTCCGGCAGCAGGATGAGGTTCCCGCGCCGGACCGTCTCGGGTACCGCCTCGTACGCCGCGAACACGTTGCCGTCGGCAGCCCGCAGTTCCAGATGCCCGTGCCGGGCGACCGGCCCCGGGTCTGGCGGCTGCGGCGGCAAAGCGTCGTCACTGTGGCACATGTTCCTGCCTTTCCTGTCCCGTCTTCCTCAGCCGGCCCAGAGCTTCTCGAACATCTGCTGGTAGGTCGTGTCGCCGTACCAGGCGCCGCTCTGGAAGGCACCCGTGGTCAGGGACACCGAGCCGATGTTGGACGAGTCGAACACGCGGACCGGAACCCACTCGTTGTCGATCGGCGGCATCTTCAGCATCATCCGCATGAGCTGGTCCAGCCCGGCCCAGCCGACGAACGCGGGGTTGTTGCCGGCGTCCGCGTACTGCCAGCTGCCGTCCTTGATCCGCTGCAGGTCCGGCAGCAGGGCGGTCGCCGAAGAGATCTTGACGTGCTTGCCCACCGGGGACTGCTGCAGGGCGCTGATCGTGGCGCCCACGTCCTCGTCGAACTCGGGGAACGCGTAGTCGATGCCCGGGTGCTGCACGAGCGCGGTGTCAACCGCCGCTGGCAGCAGGTTGAGCTGCTCGGCCGTCGTCTTGACGATCGTCACCTTGCAGCCCGGGCAGTGCTTGGTGAACTGCGGAATCCCGCCCTGGAGGATGAACGACGAGGTGACCGGGTCCTCGGTGTTCTCGATCGCCAGGATGTCCGCCTTGCCATTGGAGTTCGCGATGATCCAGTCGGCGGCGAGCTCCGATTGCAGGTAGGAGTTGTTGCCCAGGTAGGCGAACGTGTCGTTGCCGCCACCCTGCGCATGGTCGGCGTCCACCAGCGGTATGTGGTGCGCGGCGAGGTTGTTGACCGCCGGCTGTACGTACCCCGGGGTGTAACCGTCGGCGATGACCCCGGCGGCCCCCGAGCTGACCGCCTGGTTCATGCAGGTGGTAATCGTGGACGGGTTCAGGTTGCCGTCGCACACGTGCATGTCCACGCCCGCTGCCTTCGCGGCCTGCTCCGCGCCAGCGGTGACCGCGGCGAAGTACGGGATGTCGATGCCCAGCGGAATGAACCACACCGCCTTGCCCTTCAGCGACGCCTCGTCCTTGAGCGGCGGCCCGGGCGGGGTCACCGCGGCCGGCACGGCCCCGTACTTGGCCAGCTCAGCCTTGGCGTACGCCACGCCAGCGGCCGCGGCGCTGGTCGAGCTCGAGCCGCTCGGGGTGGTTGAAGAGGAGCTGCTCCCGCACGCCGCCGCCAGCGCGGCGACCGTGGCCAGGCACAGCGTGACCATCAGCGGTCTTGTCCTACATGATTTCATCTTTGCACTCCTCGCGTTGTAAGACCATGAATGGTTTTGTGGGCTAAAGGCAAAAATTATGAATAGTGGTATTGGCGTGCTGATGGATTACGTCTGTCACCCGCTGCGGCGGAGGACGGTGGAAACCGCGACGGCGATGATCAGCGCGGCCCCGAAGAACACGTCGCTGATCCAGCCCGTGTATCCGAGCAACTCGAGCCCGATAATCCCGGTTTCGAGGAAATAGATGGCGAGGAACGCGCCGATGGAGTTGAACCGTCCCGGAATGATCATCGCCGAGCCGAGGAAGGCGGCGGCGAAGGCCGGGAGCAGATACTCCGACGATGTGGTGGGGTCGAATCCGCCGAGCCCGGCCACGAGGATCACCCCGCCCGCTCCGCAGATGAAGCCGGAGAAGACGTAGGCGCCCAGCCTGATGCGGTTGACCCGCACCCCCGCCAGCCGGGCGACCTCCCGGTTAGCGCCCACGAAGATCATGTGACGGCCGAGCCGGGTCGCGGTCATGACGTAGGCCATGACCAGCATCAGCGCGGCCCCGTAGTAAAAGGCCACGGGCAGGCTCAGAAAATCCGCGTTGGCGAAGGATGCGAAGCCGTTGGGCAGCCCCGTCACCGTCGACAGCTGGGTCTGCTGCAGTTCCAGGCCCAGCAGCAGCGTGGCCATGCCGAGCGTGACCACGATCGGGTTGATCCGGACCTTGACGATGAGCAGGCCGTTCACCAGGCCGGACAGCGTTGTGGCGATCATGGCGACGATGACCGCGAGGACGAGGTTCCAGTGATCCTTGACCACCAGGACCGGGACCAGCGTGGCCGACAGGCCGAGGATGGCCGCGATCGACAGGTCGAACTCGCCCACGGCCAGAACGCACACCAGCGCCGCCGCCAGGAACACCAGTGGTTCCTGGCCGGCGAAGATCGCCTGGAAAGTGCCGGAGGTAAGGAAGAGCCCGGGCGCCGCGGCCGTGAACGCTATGGCCATCAGCAGCCAGACACCAAGGACGCCGTACCGTTCCACGGTATTGACCAGAACGGGGTTGGACAGCACGGACGGGCCGCGCCGTCGTCCAGTGGCGGCGGCTGGACCGTTACGGCCTGGTTCGCCGGGGGATGTCTGGGTGGCTCCGTCACCATCCGCTCCGGCGAGTGCCGGGACGGATTCGGCACCCAGCGTGCCGCCGGTGCCTCCCTCAGCCATGGCTCACCATCCGATCGGCACGGGCTGACAAGGCGGCGGAAAGAATCGACTCGGCCGCGAGCTCGCCGGTCAGCTCGCTGACGACCCGGCCGTCCGCCATCACGAGCACCCGATCGCAGACCTGGGCCAGGTCGTCGGCCTCGATCGAGCACACCAGGACCGCGCTGCCGCGCTGGGCGACCCTGCGGATCGCGGTGAGGATGTCGCGCCGCGCACCCACGTCCACGCCCTGGGTCGGCTCGTGCATGACCAGCACCGCCGGCTGCCGCAGCAGCCACTTCGCCAGCAGCACCTTCTGCTGGTTGCCGCCGCTGAGCCGGCCCGCCGTCATCTCCGGGCGCCGCGGGACGATTCCCAGCTCATCGGCCATGCTCTCGAACGCGGACAGCTGCCATTTGCGGGACAGCCAGAACGCGCTGTGCTCGGCCAGTACGGGAAGGCTCAGGTTCTCGAGCACGCTCACGGACAGCGCCAGGCCCTCGCTGGCCCGGTCGCCGGGGACGAGCGCCACCCCCGCGGCGACGAACTCGCCGAGCGAGTCCGCTCCCGCCCGCAGCGTCCGGCCGGCCACGGTCACCTCGCCGCTGGCCGCGCTCGCCGCCCCGGCGAGGACGTAAGGCAGTTCCTCATAGCCGGACTCGGTCGCGCCGATGGCCCCGACCACCTCGCCCGCCTGGATGCTCAGGCTGCAGTCGCGAAGGTAGCGGCCGGACAGCGAGCGCACCTCGAGCGCGGCGGTGCCGGCCTGGGTGGGAATCAGCGGCTGCAGCGGGGCGTGCTCGCTGTCCCGGCCCAGCAGCAGCCGGGTCAGCTCCTGCGCCGAAGTGTCCGCGGTGACAACCCCGGCGGCGGCCACCCGGCCGTCGCGCAGCACGGTGACCCGGTCGGTGAGCTCCATGATCTCCTTGAGCCGGTGGCTCACCACGACCACCGACGCACCCTCCGCCGACAGGTCACGGACCATCTCGTAGAACCGGGGCAGGGTCTCCCGCGGCAGCGCGCGGGTCGCCTCGTCGATCACGATGCAGCCCTGGCCGGGCCGATGGCTCTGCAGCGCCCGGACCAGCGCGACCACCGCCCGGTCGGGCGCGGCCAGCGCCGCCACCGGCGTGTCCGGGTTGATACTGGAATGCAGCCGGTCCAGCGTCTCCCGCACCAGCCGTCGTTCGCGATCCCAGTCGACGCGCTTGCTCCACCGCCGCTGGCTGAACAGCCCGACCCGGGCGTTTTCCACAACGCTCAGCGAGTCCACCAGGCCGAGATCCTGGTGAACGAACGACACTCCGCATACGTGTAGCTGGCGGGGGTCCACCGGCCAGGGGATCACCTCGCCGTCCACCCGGAACTCAGCGGCATCGGGCGTGTGGAATCCGGAGAGCAGCTTGATGAGCGTGGTCTTGCCCGAGCCGTTCTGGCCAATCAGGCCGTGCACTTCGCCGGGCGCGACGTTCAGCGACACCGCGTCCAGGACCTTCACGCGGCCGAATGACTTCGACACGTCGCGCAGGTCCAGGCGGGCCGTCATGGGGCCGGCCTCGGGCAAGGCAGGGCTGGTCGCGCGCGGCCGGGAGGCGAGCAGTGCGAGACTCCGTCAAGGAGCCATATCACATCGTCTCACCTCTTTTGTTAAATCGTTATGTCATACACGTAATCGTATGGGAGTAGGGTGGCGGTCCCGATCGTGCTTGTCAAGCAATGTGTCCGGGCTGGTATGGAGCTGCCCGATTCCGGTCCGGCCATCGCCGCCCCGCGCCGCCCCGAGCCAGGCCGGGAGGACCGCCGCCGGAGCCGCAAACGGCCGTGTCAGGCGCCCCGGGTGACCACCAGCCGTGCGGGCACTTCGCGCTCCGGGCCGCGCCCGACCAGGAGCGCCTCGGCCGCGGATCACATACCCGGTATTTCCTACATTACATCGTATAGGTAAGACCGCCCGGGACCGCTGAAATGCATAAGCCCAGCCCTGACGGCGGCCCGGCCGTGCTATCCGCCCAACGGCGCCCGGCCGTACCGCCCGCGTCAAGGCAGCCCCCGGTGCCGCGCGCAACGCGCGACTGGCGCTGCTTAATGATCTAGGAGGCTCGCGTGCGCTATGGGCTCGTAGATGATTAACTCGGCGGTTTGATCTTGGTGGCGGGCCTGTTCTCGGGCTCTAGCGGCGATGTGGTGACCGGCGTCGCATCAGGAGCGGTCAGGTGCGGGCCGGCGGCCGGTTTCCGGATCCGCGGCGGGGTTCGCCGAAGATCTAGGAGCCTCGCGTGCGGTATTTGCCGCGGATCCTCCTAGATCTTTTAGGTGGCGGGCTGGGGCGCGTAGGTGGCGGGCTGGGGCGCGTAGGTGGCGGGCTGGGGCGCGAAGGTGGCGGGCTGAGGCGCGGCGCGGCGCCGGGTTTGTCGCGGATGGGCGAATCGGCACCGGAGCCGGCCAGTCGCCGCGCCGGCAAGCGTGATGACGCAAACCAACGGGTTATTGCGCTCCGAGCCCATGCTGCACTCCAGCCTCCTAGATCTTTTGACCTCAGGCTTGGTCGGAGTAGCCGATCGAGAACGCGGCCTCGAGGTCGTGCCGGGAATAGGTACGGAACGCGATGTGGGTCGCGGTCTCGGTGACGCCGGGAATCCGGTTCAGGTTGCCCGGGATGACGTCCGCAAGCTCGTCGTGCGAGCGGACCCGGACCATGGCCACGAGGTCGAACTCACCGGTCACCGAGTAGACCTCGGAGACCTCGGGTATCTGCGCAATCGCCTCGGCCGTTTCCGGAATGCGCGCGACATCAGTCTTGACCAGAACGATAGCTGTGACCACTGCCGCCTCCTCGGCCCGCCGGTCGCCGGCGGCGCTGGCCGCACGGGATGCTGGAGTAGCGTACCTCCTTCGGTGCTGCCCGCCTCGGACCAGGCACTGATCTCGGCCAGCGTATGCACCCCAAGCCCGGCCAGCCGGGCGAGCAGGGCCTGGAGCACATCGGCGGTTGCCCTGGCATCGTCCAGGGCACGATGGCGGGGCTCGGTGCCCGCGCCGAAGAAGCTGGCCAGGGTGGCCAGCTTGCAGTCGGGCACCTCGGCGTCGCCCAGCACCGAGCGGGCCAGCGCCGCGGTGTCGAGGACCCGGAAGTCCGGCCAGGCAATGCGGGAGGTGCCGCACGCCGCGGTGAGGAAGCCGACGTCAAAGGGCGCGTTGTGCGCGGTCAGCACGCAGCCGCTGGCGAACTCGAGGAAGCCGGGCAGCACCGCGCCGATCGGCGGCGCCTTGCTGACCATCGCGTCGGTGATGCCGGTGAGCGCGACGATGTCGGCCGGAATCGGGTGGCCCGGGTTGACCAGCGCCGAGAACTCGGCGCGCGGCAGGCCGCGGCCTATCCGCACCGCTGCGATCTCGGTAATGCCCGCCTGCCCCGGCAGCCATCCCGTGGTCTCCACGTCGACGATCACGAAATCGGTTCGGTCGAGCTCCGCCGCGACCGGCGCGATCGGCTCCGGAATGCTCACATGATCACCGTAGGACCACCCGCCGACAGTTCTGGGTGAGGCGCGCCGCGGGGCCCACGGACCCCGCCCGCCTCCCCAGCCCCCCCGCCCACCTCCCCACCCCGCCTCATCGATCACAAATGGCCCATGCGAGAGTTCGCGAAGTGGTTGAATACACCACTGCAATATCACTAGTGTCGTGCAGCGAGCCGCATCGCTCAGCAGTCGCCGCCTCGGCGACGGCGATCGGCCGCCGCCGAGTCTCCGTCGCTGGCCCCCGGGCCGGCCGGAGAGCCGGGGAACCACCGGAGGACCACCGGGCGCACGCCAGGGATGCTCCAGGGGTGAATCGGCCCGGCCCGCCGCAGCGGGCTGGACCGTAGGGCGCGCTTCCACAGCCCGAACCCGTCAGCTCACCCGGTAGGCGGACAGTGGAAGAGGGAGCGTGTCACGCACGTGCGTACGCGGTCATCGTGTAGTGCTCTTGTCGGTGCTTTCCGCTCGCTGCGCCCATTCAGCGTTTTCCGTACCTTCAGGAGCCGCGGCGTTGCCCTGTCGTTCGGCCTGGTCGCGGTCGGCGCGCTCGTCATGGCCACCGGCGGCGCTGCCGCCGCGCCGCAGCCCTCGGTCGCCCAGGTCCAGCAGAAGCTCAACAAGCTGAACGACGAGGCGCAGCGGCTGGATGAGCAGTACGACCAGGTGCAGCAGGAGCTGACCTCGGCCAACCAGCAGCTCGTGCTCGTGAACACCGAGGCTGGGCGCTACCTGAGCCGGTTCAACTCGATGCGTGCCGTGGTCGCGCAGATCGCCGCGGTCGCTTACGAGGACGGCAGCCTCACGACGCCAGAGGCGCTGCTCGGCGCGAAAAACCCGCAGCAGATCCTCGACCAGTCCTCGATCCTGCTCGAGCTGTCGTCGAACAACAGCACCGAGATGAGCGCGTTCCTCGCGGCGGCCCGCCAGCTCTCCAACGCGCAGGCATCGGCCCGCCGGGTCAGGAGCGGCATCCTCACGCTGAAGACCAAGCTCGCCGCCGAGAAGAAGTCGAACAGCAAGCTGATCAGCCAGCAGCAGGCGCTGCTCAACCAGCTCTCCCCGGCGCAGCAGGCCGGTATCGGCCCGGGCGGGACCGGCACAACCGGCATCGGCGAAAACGACCCGCTGCCGACCAGTACCCAGGCCGAGAAGGCGGTCGAGTACGCCTACGACCAGATCGGCTGCCCGTACGTGTTTGGCGGCACCGGCCCGTGCGACGACGGGTTCGACTGCTCCGGGCTGATGCAGTCCGCGTGGGCGTTCGCCGGCGTGTCGATCCCGCGCACCAGCTACGAGCAGGCCGACCTGCCCTCCGTGCCGGAATCCGAGATGCAGCCCGGCGACATCATGGAGTTCGCAGGTGACTCGCACGTCGGCATGTACGTGGGCGGTGGGTTCCTGATAGACGCGCCGCAAACGGGCGAGGACGTCGAGAAGGTCGCGTTCAGCGGCTGGTACGCGGAGAACTTCGACGGGGCCGTCGAGCCGTAGACTTTCCTGCTGGCCCTCTGGGTACCCGCCGGAGGGCCAAGGGAGGGCTGGGCGGGCGGAACAGTGCGGGTGCCGAAGGTCCTGATCGTCAGCAATGACTTCCCGCCGCGCCGCGGCGGCATCCAGTCGTTCGTGCACGCGCTCGCGTCGCGGTTGCCCGCCGGGTCCGTGGTCGTCTACGCGCCGCGGTGGGACGGCGCGGCCGAGTTCGACGCCCGCCAGCCGTTCCCGGTGATCAGGCATCCGACCTCGCTGATGCTGCCGGTGCCATCGGTGGCACGGCGCGCAGCCAGGCTGCTGCGCGAGCACGACTGCGACACGGTCCTGTTCGGGGCGGCGGCGCCGCTCGGGCTGCTCGCCCCGTCGCTGCGCCGGGCCGGGGCCGGCCGGATCGTCGCGATCACCCACGGCCATGAGTCCGGCTGGGCCACGCTGCCCGGCGCCCGGGCGCTGCTGCGCCGGATCGGCGACCAGGTGGATGTGGTCACCTACCTGGGCGAGTACTTCCGGGTGCGGCTGGCGCGGGCGCTCTCGGCCCAGGCCGCGGCGCGCATGGTGCGGCTCGCGCCGGGCGTGGACACCGGCTCGTTCCGGCCCGGCGCCGGCGGGGACGCGATCAGGGAGCGGCTCGGCCTCACCGGCCGCCCCGTCGTCGTCTGCGTGTCGCGGATGGTTCCGCGCAAGGGCCAGGACACCCTGATCAGGGCCTGGCCGCGGGTCCTCGCCGCGGCCAGCGACGCCCCGGTACTGCTGCTGGTCGGCGACGGGCCGTACCGGCCGAGCCTCGGCCGGCTGGCGCAGCATGCCGGGGTCGCCGACTCGGTCGTCTTCACCGGCCCGGTGCCCGCGGCGGACCTGCCCGCCTACTACGACGCGGGGAACGTGTTCGCGATGCCGTGCCGGACCCGCCGCGGTGGCCTGGACGTGGAAGGTCTCGGGATCGTCTACCTGGAGGCCTCGGCATCCGGGCTGCCGGTGGTCGGCGGCGATTCGGGCGGCGCGCCGGACGCGATCCTGCCCGGCGAGACCGGTTACGTGGTGCCCGGGCGCGACGTGGCCGGGGTCGCGGACCGGATCACCGCGCTGCTGTCCGATCCGGCGGGCGCGGGCGCCATGGGGGAGAAGGGGGTGGCCTGGGTCGACCGGGAATGGCGCTGGGATCTGGTCGCCGGGCGGCTTCGCGCCATTCTGGCGGGCTGACCGGTCACCTGGCTGGCCGTCAGGCCGGCTGGCCGCTGGGATGCCCGGCGTAAAGCGCTTCGATGTCGTCGGCGAAGTCCTTCAGCACCGCGTTCCTGCGCACCTTGAGCGACGGCGTCAGGTATCCGTTGGCTTCGGTGAAGTCCGTGTGCAGGATCCGGAAGCGCCGGATCGACTCGGCGCGCGAGACCGCCTTGTTGGCGTCGTCGACGGCGGCCTGGATGTCGGCGATCAGATCCGGGTCGCCGGTGACGTCCGCGCCCGGCTCGCGCCCGTGCTGCTTGCGCCAGAACTCCAGGCCCTCCTCGTCGAGGGTGATCAGGCAGGCGATGAACGGCCGTCCGTCGCCGACCACGACGCACTGGCTGATCAGCGGGCTGGCGCGGAGCCGGTCCTCGAGCACGGCGGGCGCCACGTTCTTGCCGCCCGCGGTGATGATGAGCTCCTTCTTGCGCCCGGTGACGCGCAGGAAGCCCTCCTCGTCCAGGCTGCCCACGTCGCCGCTGCGGAACCATCCCTCGGGATCCAGCACCTCGGCCGTTGCCGCGTCGTTGCGCCAGTAGCCGGGGAAGACGTTCGGGCCCCGGAGCAGGATCTCGCCATCCTCGGCGATCTTGATCGCGACGCCGGGCAGCGGCAGGCCGACCGAGCCGATCTTGTTACGGCTGGGCCGGTTCACGGTGGCCGCCGCCGTGGTCTCGGTCAGCCCGTAGCCCTCAAGGATCGTGATGCCGACGCCGCGGAAGAAGTGGCCGAGCCGCTCGCCGAGCGGGGCCCCGCCGGACACCGCGTACGCCACCTGCCCGCCGACCGCGGCCCTGAGCTTGGCGTACACGAGCCGGTCGAACACCGCGTGGCGCAGCCGGAGCCCCGGGCCGGGGGCGGCGCCATCGGAGCTGGCCTGGCTCCAGGCGATCGCGGCGGCCACGGCGGCGTCGAATATCCGGCGCTTCGCGTTGCTCGCCGACGCCTGCTGCACCGCGGTGTTGTAGACCCTCTCGAACACCCTCGGCACGGCGAGCAGGAACGTGGGCCGGAACTGGGGCAGCGCCGACGCCACCGAGCCGGTGTCCGGCCAGTGCCCGAGGATGGCGCCGGATTCCAGGCAGCCGACCTGGATGATCCGGGCGAACGAGTGCGCCAGCGGCAGGAACAGCAGGGTCGAGCTGCCGGTGACGTCGAACACCTCGGGGAGCGAGCCTTCGACCGCGTTCCTGACGCCGGAGAGCAGATTGCCGTGGGTGGTCTCGCATCCCTTGGGGCGGCCCGTGGTGCCCGAGGTGTAGATGATCGTCGCGAGGTCGGCCGCCTTCCGCGCGGTGCGGTGCTGCGCAACCTGCTCGTCGGTGACGCTGGCGGTGTCCTGGCCCAGGTTGCCGAGGGCCAGTCCGTCCGGGCCGTCGATGACCCACAGGTTGGCGACGGCGGCGACGCCCGCCTGGCGGATCGCCTCGGCGTGCGCCGGCATCTCAGCGAACGCGGCGACGGCGCCCGAGTCGCTCAGGATCCACTTGACCTGCTCGGCCGAGTCGGTCTCGTAGATCGGCACGGTTACCCCGCCCGCGGTCCAGATCGCGTAGTCGATCAGGGTCCACTCGTACCGGGTGCGCGACATCAGCGCGACCCGGTCTCCGGGCTTGATCCCGGCCGCGATGAGCCCCTTGGCCAGCGCCGTCACCTCGTCGCGAAACTCCGCGGCCGTGACGTCGCGCCAACCGCCGGTGCCGTCGGCCCTGCGCATCACGACCGCGTGCGGGTCGCTGTCGGCGCGGTTGAACACCACGTCGGCAACGCTGGCCGAGGCGGGGATGTCGACCAGGGCGGGGATGCTGTACTCGCGCACGGTGCCTCCTGTCTGACCCGACCTTCATGAACCTATACCGCCACGGCGGCCCGCTGTATTACTGCGCCTGACAGGATTTGCCTAGGGTGTGTGCATGCGGGTGCACGTGGTCAGTGATGTGCATGGCCGGGCCGATGCGCTTGCCGTCGCTGGCGACGGCGCTGACGCGCTCATCTGTCTCGGTGATCTGCTGCTGTTCGTTGACTACGCGGATCATGCGAAGGGAATCTTTCCCGATCTGTTCGGCGCCGAAGCGGCCAGGGAGTTCATCGCGCTGCGGACGGCCCAGCGGTTCGACGAGGCCAGGCAGATGTCGGCGCAGCTGTGGGCCGGCCTTGACGGGGACCCGCGCGCGCACGTCGAGGCGGCGGCGTCGCGGCAGTACGCGGAGCTGTTCGCCGCGCTGCCCGCACCGGCGTATCTCACCTACGGCAACGTCGACATCCCGCGGATGTGGGCACCGCACCTGCGGCCCGGCCATCACGTGCTCGACGGCGAGCGGGTAGAACTCGGCGGCCGGTCGTTCGGGTTCGTCGGCGGCGGCCTGCGCACGATCTACCGGACGCCGAACGAGATCTCCGACGAGGACTTCGCCGCGAAGGTTGCCGCGGTCGGCGACGTGGACGTGCTCTGCTCGCACATCCCTCCGGACGTGCCGGACCTGCTGTTCGATACCGTGGCCCGCCGGATGGAACGCGGCAGCCGGGCGCTGCTCGAGGCGGTCCGGGCCAGTCAGCCGCGGTATGTCCTTTTCGGGCACGTGCATCAGCCGCTGGCCACCCGGGTCCGGATCGGCCGCACCGAGTGCATCAACGTCGGCCACTTCCGCGCCACCGGGACGCCCTACGCGCTGGAGTGGTAGCCGCCCGTGGCGGGGTACGCTCCGTGCATGGCAGACAGGACCACGTCGAGCATTGTCATCGGGATGCCGCGGAAGGATGTCATGGCGGTGATCGCTGATTTCGCCGCGTATCCGGAATGGGCGACCGGCGTGCGCAGCGCGGAGGTCCTGGCCACGGCCGACGGGCGGCCCGCCACGGTCCGGTTCACGCTGGACGCCGGGTTGATCAAGGACAGCTACGTGCTCGGCTACGACTGGGACGGGGACGCGCGGGTCCGCTGGAACCTCGCCGAGCCCGGGTCGGTGATCTCCGAGATGTCCGGGGGCTACGAGCTGGCGGAACGTGGCGACGGGACCGAGGTGACCTACGAGCTCGCCGTGGGCATCAAGGTGCCGATGCCGGGGATGCTGAAGCGCCGCGCGGAGAAGACGATCATCGACACCGCGCTCAAGGGGCTCAAGTCGCGAGCCGAAAACACCGGGAGAGGCCGATGAGTACGCAGCCAGACAACGCCGACTCCGGTCGCGACGCCGCCCGTGACGGCACCCGTAATGGCGGCCGTGACGGGTCCCGCGGCGGGAGCTACGACCTAACCGCCGAATTCCAGCGCTGGCTGATCCGGTCCAGCGCCCGCAACATGCGCGACGAGCTCACCGGGCAGTTCCGCAAGACCTTCAACCGGGCGGAACGGGAGAACGTGTGGGGGGTGGCCACCACCGAGCCGCCGCCGGATCCGTCGGGAGAGGCCCCGGAGTGCGCCTGGTGCCCGGTGTGCCGCGCGGCCCGGCGGATCCGGGAATCCGGCCCGAGCGTCGGGGGGCAGCTGGCCGGGGCCGGCAATGTGGTCGCGGCCGCCGTGCAGGAGGCCATGTCCGCGTTCGAGACGGTGTTGTCGATGGGGCACCCGGCGGACCATGAGTCGGGGTTCCCCGTCGGCTCCTACCCGGACGACCGGTTCCCACAGGACCGGTTCCCGGTGGCAGGCACGCCTCGCGAGGGGGCGGACCATGAGCCTGACGATAGGGATTGACGTCGGGGGCACCAAGGTCGCTGCCGGCGTGGTCGATCCCGGCGGCCGCATCGTCGAGAAGGTCAAGCGGGCCACGCCGTCGGGCAGCCCGGAGCTGACCGCCAAGGTGATCGGGGAGACCGTCAGCGAGCTGGCCGGCCGCCACGAGGTGGACGCCGTCGGCATCGGCGCCGCCGGGTTCGTCGACGCGATCAGGTCCGGCGTGCTGTTCGCGCCCAACCTCGCCTGGCGCAACGAGCCGCTGAAGAAGCGGGTCGAGGATTACGTCGGCCTGCCGGTGGTGGTGGAGAACGACGCGAACGCCGCCGCCTGGGCGGAGACCATGCTCGGCGCGGCCCGCGGGCAGCAGCACGTCATGCTCGTCGCGGTCGGCACCGGCATCGGCGCCGGGATCGTGCTCAACGGCCGGGTGTACCGGGGCCAGTTCGGGATCGCCGGTGAGCCGGGGCACTACCGGGTCGTGCCGGACGGCCGGCTGTGCGGGTGCGGCAACCGCGGCTGCTGGGAGCAGTACGCGAGCGGCAGCGCCCTGGTCGCCGAGGCACGCGAGTTCGCCAGGCGCTCGCCGGGCGGGGCGGTCCGGCTGCTGCAGCTCGGCGGGGGAGCCGCCGAGGGAATCAGCGGGCCCGAGATCACCCAGGCCGCCAGCGAGGGAGACGCCGCGGCCCTGCGCTGCTTCGAGATCGTCGGAGCCTGGCTTGGCCAGGGACTCGCCGCGCTGGCCGCGATCCTGGACCCGGGCTGCTTCGTGATCGGCGGCGGCGTGTCGGAGGCGGGCGATCTGCTGATCCGCCCGGCGCGCGCCGCGTTCGGTGACGCGCTGCCCGGGGGGTCCTACCGCCCGCACGCCGAGATCAGGCTGGCGGAGCTCGGCCCGGACGCCGGCGTGATCGGCGCGGCCGACCTGGCCCGCCGCACGCTGAGCGACCCCGTGGGGATGGGCAGAGGCGGGCTGGGGTGGGGCTAGGGCGGGCTTGGGCGGGGGCTTGGGCGGGTCTAGAGCACAGCCCCGTTATCGGGTCCTGAGCCGCGCGACGGCCCGTCGCCGAGGCGCAGCACCAGCACCACGAACCCCCCAACGAAGGCCGCGATCGCCAGGAGCGCGGCCCAGCCCGGCACGGTCCAGCCGACGAGCGTGGCTATGAGCAGGTAGCCGGGGCCGCCGAACAGCGCCGTCCAGGCGCCCTTGGCCATCGGGTCGAGGTGCGGCAGCGGCGGCGGGGGCGGGGGGACGTAGTGCTCGCCGGTGTCGTCGGCCTCCGCGCGCCGGTCGGCGGGCTGGCTGGCGGGCGGGT
>JASHOI010000199.1 GCA_030041195.1 Streptosporangiaceae bacterium
GCGTTCCCCGCCAGCGGCTCGTCAGGGCTCAGCGTGGGCGACGTGAGCGCGTTGTATGAGACCCCGGCCGACATCAACTGGCGGCTGGAGGCGCTTCGGTTCTTCCAGGAGATCGGCGCTGAAGTGGGGCTCACCATGGTCGGCGGGCTCCGCATCGTCTACACCGGAGAGGATCAGCGGCGAGTGGAGGCAGCCGCCGCGCGGTACGCCGAGCGTGGCATGCCAGCCCGGGTGATAACCGCGCTCGAAGCCCGGCAGATGGTCCCGGACCTGCGGGTCGATGACGTCGCTGCCGCGCTGACCACGCCGATGGCCGGGCACCTGGACGGGACCCTGCTCTGCCGCGCGTACCGCAAGCGTGCCGAGGCGGGAGGAGCACGGGTCATCACCTCGGCCCGCATCGTTGACGTCGTGACCGGACCGGGGTCGATCTGGCTTCGCACGCTGGAAGGCAGGCACCGGATGGACGTCGTCGTCAACGCGGCCGGGCCATGGGCCGCGCCCGTCGCGCGGATGCTAGGAACGCACGCCCCGGTTCACAACCACCGGAGCCAGGTCTGCCAAGTTCGCGCGGACCGGCCGCTGCCCTACGCGATGCCGCAGTTCCAGGACTCGTTCGCCTACGTCGATACCGGCGACGGCCTCTACGTCCATCCGGATTCCCGGTCGGAGTTCCTCATCGGCGTGCACCGCAACTCGGCGCGTACCCCATCGTGCGACCCAGACCGCTTCCCCAGGTCCGTCGACGAGGATTATCACGGCGATCTGGCGCCAGTGCTGCAGCACCGGTTTCCCGGCCTGGCCGAGCTACGGCTGGTGGGCGGCTGGAGCGGTCTGTACCCGACCAGCCCGGATCTCCGCCCCATCGTCGGTGCCTATAGCGCCGACCCGCGCATCGTGGCGGCAGCCGGGCTCGGCGGCGCGGGAGTACAGCTGTCCGTCGCCATGGGCAGGATCGCGGCCGGGTGGATAGCGGAAGGCCGCGCTCCCGAGGACGCCGAGGCGGCCGCGCTAGCCCCCGACCGGCTAATGCCAGATCCTGGCAACCAAGCTTGCTAACTGCCCGGAAGCCTTGGCCGCCCACAACTGTCATTAGCTGTATTAATGACCACCGCAACGATGCGTTATTGCAGTCACGTCCGGAGAACTGCGAATCTGGGCGCACTTGGGTGCTGGCAGCCGGGCCAGATACCCGCGTCACATGCGAAGAGGGGGCAGGATGGCCAGGCAGCACGCGGCCCCAGCGGTGCAGGGCGCCGCGGGTCCCCGCCTCGTCAGGGACGCTATCGGCCTGCCCGGAAGCATCATTCTCGACATGGCGGGATCGGGTCCAGCCGCGGTGATCGCGATAACCCTCGTCCCGCTGCTCACCGCCTCCGCGTACGGCATCGTGCCGACGATGCTGGTTACCACGGCAGCCATGCTCTGCATCGCTGTGGCCTTCCAGCGGCTCAACCTCTGGGAGCAGAACGCCGGCGGCCCCTACAAGTGGGTGGCCAGGGCCATTGGCCCGTTCGCCGGGTTCGCCGTCGGGTGGGTGCTTTTCGCCGCATTTGTGCTCGCGGCAATCGCCGACGTGGTGACCCTTGGGCCGGCCGTCCTCGGCCTGCTGGGCATGAACACCGGCAGCCAGGCGGGCACGGCCGTCGCGGCCGTTGTCATAGGCGCGCTCCTCGTGGCGTCTGCCGTAATCGGCATCCGGCTCACCGAGCGCCTTCAGGTGGCTCTTGCAATTGCCGAATACCTCATCCTGGCCGCCTTCGCTGTCTTCGCGCTGATCGCGGTTCTCGTGACACACCTGAAGGGCAGCTTCGCGCCAAACGCGCACTACCTGAGCTTCACCGGCACCGGCACCGGCACGTTCTCGGCGGCGCTGCTGGTCTCGATCTTCTTCTTCGCCGAATGGGACGCAGGAATCTATGAGAGTGAGGAGACCCGGCGGCCATCCCGCAATCCCGGCCTTGCGGTCATCATCGCGGTGGCGATCCTAGGCGTGCTCTACACCCTGACGTCGGTCGCCTTCGCCGGCGTCGCGTCGCCGGCGCAGATGAATGCGCACGCGGCGAACGCGGCGGTGTTCGTGGCTGACCGGCTCGGCGGTCCGGTCGCCAGCCACGTCATGGCGATCGCCGTGGTCTCGTCGGTGCTGGCCACCACCCAGGCCACGTTCGTGGCCATCGCCCGGATCTCGATGTCGATGTCGCGGGATCAGGTCATGCCCGGCTGGCTCGGGCAGGTCAGCCCGCGGTTCCGGACTCCGGCGACGGCCACGATCGTGATCGGCGTGGCGTCTATCGCACTCACGCTGGTCTACGTCTACTCCTCCTCGGTGGCCAGCGCGCTGTCCGACCTCATTTCCACCGACGGCCTGATGTTCGCCATCTACTACGCGGCAACGGGCCTGACGGCTGCCTGGCTGCACCGGCACCGGCTGACCAGCAGCTGGAAAGAATCATTGCTGGGTGCGCTCGCGCCCACCGCCGGGGCGGCCCTGCTGATCTGGGTCTCGGAGCGGACGATCGCGAGCTTCTCCGTGCCCGAGCGCTGGGTACTGGCCGGGATCGCGGTCCTGGGGCTGGCGATGCTCGCGGTCGCCCGTTTCGTCTACCGGGCACCGATCTTCTCCACCCCGCGCACCGAGATCGGAGGACGAGCAGATGAGCACGAGTGATCCCGCGTCGTACGCGTGCCTCATCGATGGCGAGTGGCTGGCCGAGACACCGCGCGGCTTTCTGGACATAGAAGACCCGGCAACCACCGCCATCATCGCCCGCGTCCCGGCATGCGGTCCCGGTGAGGTCGACCGGGCCGTGGCAGGCGCCGTCCGCGTGCTGCCGGCGTGGCGCGAGACCACGCCTGCTCACCGGTCCGAGCTGCTGCTGGCCCTGTCCGACGCCATGCTGGCGCGACTGGATGACTTCGCCCGCACCGAGTCGCGCAACGCGGGCAAGCCGCTGCATGCCGCCCGGCTCGAGGCCGAGCACGCCATCGACGCGCTGCGGTTCTTCGCTGGGATCTGCAGATCCCCTGCCGGCCTGGCCGTCGGCGAGTACAGCCCCGACCTGACGATGATGATCCGCCGTGAGCCCATCGGCGTCGCGGCCCTCATCACGCCGTGGAACTACCCGCTGAACATGGTGCTCTGGAAGCTCGGCCCGGCCCTGGCGGCAGGTAACACCTGCGTGGTGAAGCCGTCGGAACTGACGCCCCTGACCGCGCTGATGACGGCGCAACTGGCCGACGAAATCCTGCCGAAGGGCGTGCTGAGCGTCGTCACCGGCGTAGGCGAGATGGCGGGGCGGCGCCTCGTCGAGCACCCGGACGTGTCGGTGGTCTCGCTCACCGGCGATGTCACCACCGGTCGGCAGGTCGCCGGGCAGGCGGGACCGCAGCTGAAGCGGCTGCATCTCGAGCTTGGCGGGAAGGCCCCCATGCTGATCCTGCCCGACGCGGATCCGGCCGCCGTCGCCTCGCGCCTTCCCGGAGGCGCGTTCTGGAACGCTGGCCAGGACTGCACGGCGGCCACCCGGCTGCTTGTCGCTGGCGAGCGTTACGACGACCTCCTTTCGGCTGTCGTCGATACCACACAGGGCTTGCGCGTGGGCATCCCCGAGACCGAGACAGACCTGGACATGGGCCCAGTCATAAGCCGTAACCAGCAGCAGCGCGTCCTCGGCTTTGTTGAGCGGGCGCGCGGTGCCCAGATCATCGGCCACGACAACACCCCTGCCGGGCCCGGGTACTTTGTTCCGCCCACGGTCATCGCGAACGCGGGCCAGGGAGACGAAGTGGTCCAGAGGGAGATCTTCGGACCGGTCATCACCCTGCAGCCCTACCACGACCTGGCCGAGGGGCTCGCCATGGCCAACGGCGTCCCCTACGGGCTCGCGGCATCGATATGGACCCGCGACATCGGCAAGGCCCTCGATCTGGCCAGAAAGCTAGACTTCGGCACGGTCTGGATAAACGATCACGGGACGTTCATCTCGGAGATGCCGCACGGCGGGTTCAAGGATTCCGGCTACGGCAAAGACCTGTCAGTCTTCGCCCTCGAGGAATTCTCCCGGATCAAGAACGTCATGGCGAAGATCGGCTGAACGGACGCGCCCTGGGGCACGACCTGACAGCGCCGAGTCGGGCGGCCAGCGCCATTCCGCCTGCAAGAAGTCGTGAAAGCCCTGCAGTTCCTCGCTAGTGGGACCGCTCAACCTGAGCAGGGCAACGTCGCGGTACAGCCGTGGGCTGGGCGGAACAAGCCGCAGATCTGACGGGACCGAGTATGCGTCTGCATCACCGTTCCCCAGGATCGCTGAGGCCGGCAGCAGGGCGACTCCCGCGCCTTGCCGGACCAGTTCCTTCAGCACATGGAAATCGTTAGCTTCCACCGCCGTCCGCGGGTACGAGCCCAGCGGTTCGAAGAACAGCTCAGCAAGGCGCGTGGCCTGCCGTTCCCGGATGAATCCGAGCAACGGAAGGTCCCGGACGTCCTGTGCAGTCACTTCCTCCAGCTTGGCGATCCGGCTGTCGCTCCGCACCAGGAAGTAACTCGGCTCGCTTCCGAGACTGGTTACCGTCACTCCGGCATCGATCTCCGGATGAGAAAGCGCGATGTCGAGCTCATTGGCCCGCAGCATGCCCATGAGCTCGGCAGGGAGCCCGTTGATGACCGAGAATCGGCGCCCAGCGTGCGTGGCCAGGAAGTCCGCCAGGCGGGCCGACAACAGCCCGGCCAGCGACGGAATTGTGCCGATGCGGACGACGTCCGCTGTCCCCTGCGAGAGCCGATAGGCCGCATACTTAAGATCATCCATGCGCTCCAGCATGGCTCTGGCGTGGGGCAGCAATCGGGCGCCAGCGGCTGTCAGATGGATTCTCTGCCCGGATCGGTCAATGAGCTGCAGGCCCAGTTGCCGTTCAAGCTCCGTTAGATCGTGAGAGACCGCGCCCTGAGTCTTATAGAGCTGCTTCGCAGCGGCGGTGAGCGTGCCAAGCTCGGTAATCGTGACAAACGTCCGGATATGACGCAGCTCCATCGCCTACCGGGCCCAAGCCGACGCCACCGGCCAGTTCCCGTCCCCTCCTTCTCCCTGCCTCGTTCTGCAGTGGCCTGACACTAGTAAAGCTGGCGCCAGCCCAGCGCGGTTGTTGCGCCTGCCCTCCTAAGCAGGTACCGCCAGGTATAGAGCTCACTCGGGTATGAGATCTGCTGCTGCCCTGATCGCCTTGAATCGGTCCCGGGCGCGGTCAAGCTGGCCAAAAATGCGCTGCTTGACCTCGCCGCTGAGCGGCGTGTCTGGCCGGGCGATCAGGTCGGCGAGGACGGGTACGAGCGGCGCGTACTTGCTGGCGAGTCGGTCCAGCCGGGGCCCCGTGGTATGGATCAGTCCCACGCCGTTGTCGGTGAAGTCCGAGGCCTTGATGACCCGGGCCCATGGGCTGGCTTCCAGGCTCGCGGCCACGTGCTCCCGGTACTGCTCGTGACGGTCACGTCCTGGCTCGCGCGCTGGGTTGCTGACGGCCGCCACCAGTTCGGCCACCCGATCCCCGAACTGCTCGGCCAGCTCAGCTAGTGCATCTTGCGGATCGCCGCCCGTGGCCAGCTCCGCGGAGTGATCCTCGACTGCGTCGTGCAGCAGCGCCGCGCAGATCACGTCGGCATCGCGAACGTCGTAGTAAGCGATGATCCGGATGGCGACGCGCAGTAGGTGGTT
This sequence comes from Streptosporangiaceae bacterium, assembly GCA_030041195.1. The sequence continues at coordinate 5,712 of JASHOI010000199.1, forward strand.
CACGTACGGCTCGCGCTGTCGCCGGTCGTCGGCGTGCAGCCGCGCCGCCACCTCGAGCGCCTGTTCACACCGGACCCGGTCACCCTCGGGGACGCTAGCGATCTCGATCGCAAACCGTCCCCGGAGCCCGGCCTCGCCGTGCAGCGTGGTGATCGCGTGCAGTGGCATGGCCGCAAGCAGCCGTCGCTCGGCTGCACCCATCTCGCCGCAGTCGCTGAGCCGCTTGCCGCCAGCCGCGGAATGCGGCTGCACGGTGGCGGCTGTGCCGCGCGCCGTCGGCATCTGCTTCTCACCTGCCATCCGCGTCTTCTCCGAACGCCAGCTGTCCCGCCTTCCGCCAAATCTGTTTGCCTTCAGCCTACCCCGCCTTCACCCTCTTATCTGTCTGATTTAAATCAGCACACCTACGCATTACTAATGATCATGGTGGGTCGAGCGCGGGGAGGAGAGTGGCCGATGGCCGGGATCATCACCATCGCCAAGGGCCACGACGCCTCCTACCCGTGGAAGCAGATCGGTGCCGCCGAGCCCGGCAAGCCTGCCAGGAAGGCAGGGAAGGGCGTCGGCTACTATCTGTCGCCCGCCGAGAAAGGCGGCGAGCCGCCCGGGATCTGGACCGGCAAAGCAGTCGCCGAGCTCGGCCTGCGTCCCGGCGGAACCGTTGACCGCCAGGTCTTCGAGCGCCTGTACGGCCAGCACCTCGATTCCCGTGCCCGTCCGGCGAGACCCGCCTGGGCCGCGCTCCTGGCCAGTACAAGACCGTTGAGGCCATTTACGCCGCGATGCTCACGGCCGAACCGGAAGCGACCGCAGAACGCCGCGCCGAGCTGCGGTCGATGCCAAAGCCCAGGCACGTACTCCTGACCTGTACTGGGATGCGACGTTCAGCGTGTCGAAGTCGATCTCCTTGTTCCACGCGAGCGCTTTAGCGAACGCCGACGCCGCAGCCCAGCGCGGTGACCTGGAGTCCGTCCAGGCGTGGGAGGACGTCGCCGACGGCATCTGGGACGCGATCATGGAGGGCAACGCGGCTGCCCTGGACTACCTGCAGCGCGAGGCCGGGCAGACCCGTGCCGGGTACCACCCCGGCGGCCGGTGGGAAGACGCCCGGGCGTGGGTGATCGCCTCGTTCCGCCAGCACACCAGCCGTGACGGCGACCTCCAGCTGCACGTGCACAACCTGATCCTGCACAAGGTCCAGCGGGAGAGCGACGGCCGATGGCGCGCCTTGGACTCGATGTCGCTGTACCGGCACCGCCCCGCCGCCTCCGCGATCGCCGCGCTCGCCGCCGAGAACGCGCTCACCCGGGACTTCGGCGTCCGCTGGATCCCCCGCGCCGACGGGCACGGCCGGGAGATCGCCGGCGTGGACCAGGCGCTGATGGACATGTTTTCCTCGCGGCGGCGCAGCATCGGTCCGCTCACCGCGCGCCTGGCGCAAGCATTCGAGGCGCAGTTCGGGCGCGCACCGGACGCACGCGCGCTGGCGAGCCTGCGCCAGTGGGCCAACCACAGCACCCGGCGCGGCAAAGACGCGGCGCCGCTCGACCTCGCGACGCTGGTGCGCCAGTGGTCGGCACACGCCCGCGCCAGCGAGGCAGCCCGTTGCGCCCGCCATCCTGGGCACCAGCGCCCCCACCACACCTTCGGAGCCCACGCACCAAGACCACCAAGCGCAAGCGCGTCCCGCCCCCCTGATCGAGCCCCCGACTCAGCTCCTCATCCAGGAAGCGGTCGCCGCGGTCCAGGCAGCCCAGCCGACCTGGACCGAAGCCGACCTGATCCGCCACCTCGGCGAGCGCCTCCCCGCGCACGTCGGCGCGATGACCGCGCCCGATACCGCCGCGCTGCTGCCCGCCCTGGCCCGCCAGGCCCTTGCCACCGAGGCGGTCGCGCTGTGCGCGCCGGAGTGGCCGCGCGTGCCTGACTGCCTGCGCCGCGCCTCGGGCGAGAGCCTGTACACCCCGCACGGCGCGGCCCGTTACGCCACCAGCGCGCAGCTCACCCTCGAAGATCGCCTTCTAGCGCACGCGCAGGAGAGCGGCGCGCCGCGCCTGCAGCCCGCCGCCGCTGCGCGCTTGCTGGGCGCAGATCAGGCGCATCTCGAGGCGCAACTTCGGGCGCGCGACCGTCGCTGGCACCCGTACGGCACCGTGCAGCCGCCCGGTTGCGGCCAGGCCCGCCACAGTTTCCTGCAGGTACCGGGCGGGATCGCGCAGCTGCGCATGGGTCACCACCGGCCGGACCCACGTTCCCAGCTGCCGCGACAGCGACATGGCGATGAACGAGACCAGCCATCCGAATCGGTCTGCGACCTCCGTGACGCCCTTGTCCTGCGGATGCAACGTCGCCGTGCGAGCTCGGTCACGCACGTGCACCCACGACGGCCCCATGTCGTCGAAGTCAACCGCCCCCGACCGTGGGTGTTCCAGGTAGCGGATGAACTCGGCGAGGATCCACGCCTGATCGGGGTCGCTGACGGACCTGTTGGCCTGCTCCATGAGCGCCTCAG
>JASHOI010000200.1 GCA_030041195.1 Streptosporangiaceae bacterium
GACCGCGATCCGATCACCCAGCGGTACACGGTCGGGTACGGCGCGATCTCGGTGGCCGCGGCGGTGACCGACGACACGCTGGTGCGCCGGGTCCGGCCGCTGCTGACCAAGCTGGCCAGCGCGACCGGGGAGTCGGTCACGCTGGCCGTGGCCAAGCGGTTCAACCTCGTCTACGTGGACCAGGTGGATCCGCCGAACGTGATGGTGCCGAACTGGCTGGACAAGCCACTGCCGCTGCACGCGACCTCCGGCGGCAAGGCGTTCCTGGCCTGGCTGGGCCCGGACGAGCGGGACGCGATCCTGCCGCCGGAACTGCCGCGCTACACCCCGCACACGATCACCGACCGGGACCAGCTGGAGCGGGAGTTCGCCGAGGTCCGCCGCGTGGGCTACGCGCTCTGCGCCCGGGAGTACGAGGAGTTCTCCTCCGGGGCGTCGGCCGTGGTGCTGAACACGTACCAGTACCCGATCGCGGTGATCAACGTGTGGGGCCCGGCGCCGCGCAACCCGGTCAAGCGGCTGCACGAGATCGGCCGCGCCGCCACCTCGACCGCCGAAGAGGTACGCGCCCTGCTCGATTAGCCCGCGTCCCGCAGCTCACCGGCCGGGTGTCCTCGCTGATGGGCTTGTGATGCTGTCTCGGCAATCCGGCCCGCCCCCTTGCTGCCGCCGGACACCGCAGGTGATCAGCACGCAGGTTTGATCTTGGGTATGCGGGCTTTCCATGATCTTGGTTGATCAGTACCGCTATCCGGTATTCAGCCACCAAGATCATGGAAAGCGGGGGCTCAATCGGACCTGGATTCGGATCAGCTGGCCGGCTACCTCGAGGCGCCGCATCCCGGCCGGCGGCCTCGCCGCCTGGAGTGCATTCGACCCGGTACAAATATGTTTCGATATCGCTACTGGGTGCCGCCGGGGGCCGCGACAAGAATGATCGGAGCCGTGATCGTCACGACTCGATGACACGGCGAGGGATGATCGTGCCAACGCCACCGACCGAAGGGACATCTCCGCAATGAGGCGCGCCAAGCTCGCAGCGATCTTATCCGTCTTAACTCTGCTCGCAATCTTCGTTCCTGCTGGGAGCGCCCAGGCTAAAACTGCGGACGCCCAGGATACGACGTACACCTGCTACCCGAACACGCCCCAGGCATTCAATGTCGCAACCAGCGACGTGGTGAACGAGCAGGTTACAACCACACTCCCCGACGGAACGCCGATACCCGGGGGCTTCGTAGCACAGAGCGATCCGCCGTACTACCCCAGCGTGACCTCGGGGCCGCTCGTGGAAAGCTTCACCAACGAAACAACACAGAAGACTATCGTCCGCAATGTAAGTGGGCCTAATTGGTTCACCTACGACCCAACGCCGATAGTGTCAGGCGCGCTGGCGACGGGCACCTATGTTGCGACCGGAACCACGTACCAGCTATTTGGGCCATTGAGCGAGGCGGCTCTGCACGCGGCAGGTATCTACGAGCCAACGCTCGTCTTTACCACCGGTCTCCTCGTTATGCGTTTCGTCGTCACCGAAACGGGCGCGTACGTGACCAGCTTCTCGCTCAAGGGAACGCAGCAGAACGGCTGCGCTCTCTTGTCAGGCTGATAGGCCACGATCTCTGCTGCGCCGTCCAAGGCAAAGGCCCGGGAGCACGTGCCCCGGGCCTTTGACCTCTAGTTCCGCTGCGTGGTCCGGGTGCGGTCAGCGCGTATGCCGCGGACCACCGATCTCCTCTGGCGGCGATTGCGGTGCGCTATGAGGAAAGCGTCGTCCCATGGCGACCAGGGACTCGTCAATTTGACGGCGCATCATCGGGGCAACCAGCCGGAGCAGCGAGCCGAATGCACCCTTCACCTCGACCCTCTTGACCACCCGGACACGTCCCCCGGTGACGGGCTCGAGGAAGTGGTCGAAGACCACCTTGCCTAACGGCATCGGGCATTCGGTCACAAAGCCCCGTCCGTCATCCACTTCAGTGATGGTGAACGACCCGCCCAGGTTGCCGCGCTGCTTGGCCCAGCCGGAGACGCCGGGCTGGAACGGGCCATCCAGTCGGGCGATCTCCTTGCTGACGTCCCACTCAGGCCAGCGGGCCACGTCGGTCCAGACCTTCCAGACCTCCGCTGGGTCGGCCTCGAAGGTTGTCTCGCACTCGAACAGATGCATGCCCGCCTTAGGGAAGCTCGTCGCCCGTCTCAAAACCGGCTTTAACCTTTCGCAACTATATGTTCGCATGCTGCCCAGACGAGCGCAGCGCAACGCGTTACGGTGGCGGGCCACACCCTGCCCACCCCCGGACCGGGCTCGCGCCGAGAGCCTTGACCGGTGCTCAAATGCGCTGATACTCTCGCGATGGTAACAAGTCGTTCACATAGTGAACGCCGTGCAGGGAGGACGGCCGCGGCCATGGCTGGCTCCAGCAAAGTCATCATCACGTGCGCACTCACCGGCTCCGGCCACACTCCGTCGATGTCCCCGTACCTGCCGTACACGATCGAGCAGGTGGTCGATCAGGGCGTCGCGGCGGCCGAGGCCGGCGCGGCCGTGCTGCACCTGCACGCCCGTGACCCCAAGGACGGCAGCCCGACCGCCGACCCGGCCATCTTCGCCGAGTACGCGCGGGGCATCAGGCAGCGCAGCGACGTCGTGATCAGCATCTCCACCGGCGGCGGCACCGGCATGACCGTCGAGGAGCGGCTCCAGGGCGTGCTCAAGCTCAAGCCCGAGCTGTGCACGCTGAACCTCGGCACGATGAACTACGGCAGCTTCCCGATGATCGACCGGTACCGGGGCACGTTCCGGTACGACTGGGAGGAGCCGTACCTGGAGAGCACCCGCGCCGAGCCGTTCGTCAGCACCTACGCCGACATCGAGTACATGCTCAAGGTGGTCGGGCCGGAGACCGGCACCAGGTTCGAGGCCGAGGCCTACGACACCTCGCACCTGTACACGCTGGCCTATTACCTGGACAAGGGCATGGTCGAGCCGCCGGTCTTCATCCAGACCATCTTCGGCACGATGGGCGGCATCGGACCGGACGTCGACCACATCGTGCACATGAAACGGACCGCCGACCGGCTGCTCGGCGACGCCTACGAGTGGTCCACGCTGGGGGCCGGGCGCTACCAGATGGGCATCGTGACCGCCGCGGCCATCATGGGCTCGCACGTCAGGGTCGGCCTGGAGGACAGCCTCTACCTCGGCAAGGGCCAGATCGCGGAGTCCAACGCGGACCAGGTCAGCAAGATCCGCGGCATCCTCGAGGCGCTGTCGCTGGAGATCGCGACCCCGGCCGAGGCGCGAGAGACGCTGGGGCTCAAGGGCCTGGACAACGTCGGGTACTGACGAGCGTCCTGGCGGGCAGCCCCGCCGTAACGGGGGCCGGCGGGGCCGGCCATTCCCTCGCCATGCGGACGATCCCGAGGAGGAACGGTGGCGGCTGTGGAACCGGGCCAGGTGAGCCGGGTCGGAATCGTCGGCGCCGGGGTGATCGGCGGCGGCTGGGCGCTGCACTATCTGCGCATGGGTCTGGACGTCGACGTCTACGACCCCGCGCCGGGCGCCCAGCGCGACCTGCTCCGGATGCTCGACGAGACCTGGCCGCTGCTCGAGCGGATGGGGCTGCGCCCGGGCGCCGGCCCGGACCGGCTCGGCTTCCACTCCGACCTGGCCGCCGCGGTCCGCGACGCGGACGTGGTGCAGGAGAACTCGCCGGAAGACGGCACGCTGAAGCGGGGCGTGATCGCCGCGATCGACCGCGCGGCGCGCGCCGACGCGGTGATCGCGTCGAGCACCTCGGGGTTCGCGATGACGATGCTGCAGGGCGGCTGCACCCGGCCGGAGCGATGCGTGGTGGGCCACCCGTTCAACCCGCCCTACCTGATCCCGCTGGTCGAGGTCGTCGGCGGGGAGCGCACCGACCCGGCCGCGGTGCGCTGGCTGGCGGATTTCTACGCCGCCGTTGGCAAGCGGCCGCTGCGCCTGTCCAGGGAGCTGTCCGGCTTCGTCGGCAACCGGCTGCAGGAGGCCATGTGGCGCGAGGCGCTGCACATGGTCGCCGCTGGCGAGGCCACGGTCGGCGAGATCGACGAGGCGATCGCGTACGGGCCCGGGCTGCGCTGGGCGCTGATGGGACCGTGCCTGACCTTCCACCTGGCCGGCGGCAGCGAGGGGATGGCGCACATGCTCGACCACTTCGGCGCCGCCCTGCTCGAGCCGTGGACCCGGCTGGAGGCGCCGCCGCTGACCCCGGAGCTTCGCGAGCGGATGGTCGCTGGCTGCCTGGAGGAGGCCGGCGGCCGGTCCGTCGCCGAGCTCGAGCGGAGGCGGGACGAGTTCCTGGCCGAACTGCTCGGCCTCGTCGAGCGGTATTCGATCGGCGCGGCGCCGCAGCCCGAGCCGGACGTGGTCCATTGACGAGCGGACCTGGTCTATTGACTTTGCTTCAGAGCGCTATTTACACTCCCGTTACCACATAATGCACGCATTGTTCATATCGTGAACCATTAATCGGGTGGTGCCGCAACGCCCGAACCGGACTCGGCCTCCTCCGCAGTCGGGAGCGGACAATGGATCTCAGCCGAAGAGAGTTCGTGAAGACGGCTGTGGCCGGGTCGTTCGCCGCGGGGACGGCGGGCCTGCTCAGCGGGTGCGGCATCTCGGCGGCACCGACAGCCTCCTCGGCCCCGGTGGCCAGCGGGCCGCCGCGGCGGGGCGGGATGCTGCGCGCGGCGATCACCGGCGGGTCCACCGCGGATACCCTCGACCCGCTGGACGCGATCACGAACGCCGACTTCTCCAGGGTGGACAACCTGTATGAGCCGCTGGTCGGCCTCACCCCGGACGCCCAGGCGGTGCTCGTGCTCGCCGACGAGGTCACGCCCAACGCGACCGCGACCGAGTGGACGGTGCGGCTGAAGTCCGGGATCACCTTCCACAACGGCAAGGACCTGACCGCGGACGACGTCATCTACACGTTCCAGACGATCATGAACCCGAAGGCGCCGGCGGCCGCGGCGGCCGGGCTGTCGTCGATCGACGCCGGCGGCATGACCAAGCTGGACTCGCTGACGGTGCGGATACCGTGCACGACGCCGTTCGCGTCGCTGTACGAGGCGCTGGCGATTCCCGGCTACTCCGACGTGATCCCGGTCGGCTACAACCCCGCGGCCCCGGTCGGCACCGGCGCGTTCAAGCTGCAGAGCTTCACGCCGGGCACGCAGAGCACGTTCGTCCGCTACGACGGGTACTGGCAGACCGGCCTGCCCTACCTCGACGAGGTCGTGATCACCGACTACAGCGACGCCACCAGCCAGGTGAACGCGCTGCTCGCCGGGCAGGTGGACGTCGTCAACCTGCTGTCGGCCGACGTGATCGCCGTGGTGGAGAGCCAGGGCAAGAAGATCCTGATCTCCGATGGCGGCGGCTGGAACCCGTTCACGATGCGGGTGGACGTCGCGCCGTTCAACGACGTGCGGGTGCGGCAGGCGATGCGGCTGATCATCGACCGCCCGCAGATGATGGAGATCCTGTTCGGCGGCACCGGGACGCTCGGGAACGACGTGTTCGGCATCTGGGCTCCCGAGTACGACCACGCGCTGCCGCAGCGGCACCAGGACATCGACCAGGCCAAGTTCCTGCTGAAGGCGGCCGGGCACGAGGACCTCACGGTCCAGCTGGTCACCTCGGACATCGGCCAGGCCACGGTTCAGGCCGCCGAGGTGCTCGCGCAGCAGGCCTCGGCGGCCGGGATGAACGTCAACGTCAGCGACGTCACCGTCAACGATTTCTACGGACCCGGCTACCTGAAATGGGTCTTCGCGCAGGACTACTGGTACTACAACTTCTACCTGCCCCAGGTCTCGCTGGCCACGCTGCCGACCGCCCCGTTCAACGAGACGCACTTCGACAACCCCGCCTACGACAAGCTCTACCAGGAAGCGATCGCAACGATCGACGAGGCAAAGCGCCGTGAGCTCTGCTTCGAGATGCAGCGCATCGACTACACCGAGGGCGGGCTGATCATCCCGTTCTTCCCACCGGTCATCGACGGGTACGGCGCGAACGTCCACGGCCTTGTCCCGTCGAAGGGAGGGCTGTCCCTCAACGCTTACGACTTCAAGCGGCTCTGGCTGTCGTGACGCACGCCGGCCCCGAGCCGCCGCGCACGGAAGGAACCCTCGGCATGGCCGAAGTGACGGCGCCGGCTAAGCCGGCCGGCGCGGCGCAAACCCCCAAGGCGCACCCGCTGTGGAACACACTATTCAGACGGCTCGGGTTCGGCGTGATCACGCTGTTCTGCGTCTCCATCCTGGTCTTCGCCGCGACACAGGTCCTGCCGGGCAACGCGGCATCCGCGGTGCTGCAGAACACCGCAACGCCGCAGCGCCTGAAGGCGCTCGAGCTGCAGATGCACCTGAACCGCCCGGCGGTCGAGCAGTACTGGACCTGGCTGACCGGGCTGCTCCGCGGCAACCCGGGAACCTCGCTGGTCAGCGGCGCCTCGGTGAGTTCCCTGGTCGGCGGGCGCATCGTCAACACCGCGGTGCTGGTGCTGCTGGCCGGCGTCATCGGCACGCTGATCGGCGTGGCGCTGGGCGTGCTCGCCGCGGCCCGCAGGGACAGCTGGCTGGATCACGTCCTTTCGGTCACCGCGCTCGCGGTCACCGCCCTTCCCGAGTTCGTCGTCGCGATGGCGCTGGTGATCTTCTTCGCCGCCGTGATCTGGCACCTGTTCCCCGCGGTTTCGGTGTTCCCGCCGGGTGTGGCGCCCTGGTCCGACCCAACGCTGCTGGTGCTGCCGGTGGCCACGCTCGTCATTGTGATCGTCCCGTACACGTTCCGGATGATGCGCGCCGCGATGATCGACGCGCTGGAGAGCGATTACGTCGAGATGGCCACGCTCAAGGGGCTGTCCCGGCGGCGGGTCCTCATCTTCCACGCGCTGCCGAACGCGATAGCGCCGACGATCCAGGTGATCGGGCTCAACTTCCTCTACCTGGCCGGCGGCGTCGTCGTGGTGGAGTACGTGTTCAACTACCCGGGCCTGGGCCAGGGGCTGGTCAACGCCGTGTCCGACCGGGACATCCCGGTGATCCAGTTCATCGTGATCCTGCTGGCCGCCTTCTACGTGGTCGTGAACATCGCAACCGACATGGTGTCGCTCGCCGCCAGCCCGCGGCGGCGGCTGCCCCGGTCCTGACGGAGGTGTGCCATGGCTTCCACCGCGGCGCTGGAGGTTTTTCAGTCTGCCGGGCGCAGGCGGGCACGCCGGCGGGAGTGGGCGGCGGTGCTGGGGCGGGCGATCCGCACCCCGCGCGGCGCCATCGGGCTCGGGATCGTCGGCGCCGTCGTGCTGATCGCCGCCATCGGCCCCGCGCTGGCTCCTTATCCGGCCGACAACTTCGTCACCAGGCCGTTCGCCAACCCGTCGCTCAAATTCCCGCTCGGCGGGGACACGCTCGGCCGGGACGTGCTGAGCCGCACCCTGGACGGAGGCTGGCAGCTGCTGCTGATGGCGGCGGTGGCCACCCTGCTCGGCGTGGGCGTCGGCGCCGCCTGGGGCGTCACCGCCGCGTACTTCGGCGGGCGCTGGGACACGATCCTGATGCGCACCGTGGACATCGTGCTCGCGTTCCCCCAGCTGGTCTTCGCGCTGCTGCTGGTCAGCATCCTCGGCCCGAGGATCTGGCTGATCGTCCTCGCGGTGGCGATCTCGCACGCGCCGCAGGTGGCCCGGGTGACCAGGGCGGCGGCCCTGGACATCTGCGAGCGGGACTACGTCAGGGCGGCACAGATCATCGGGATGCCGGCCCGGAAGGTGATCCGCCGCGAGGTGCTGCCGAACCTGACCTCGGTGCTGATGGTCGAACTGGGCCTGCGGCTCACCTACTCCATACTGGTGATCGCGGGACTGAGCTTCCTCGGGTTCGGGCTGCAGCCGCCGACCCCGAGCTGGGGTTACATGATCAACGAGAACCGGATCGGCCTGGTGGCCAATCCGTGGGGGGTGCTGGCGCCGGTGTTGCTCATCGCTGCCCTGACCATCGGTACGAACACGCTGACCGACGCGATTGCCCGCGCCTCGCTCGGCGTCGGGCGCGGCGCCGACGACGCGCTGCTGCCCGGCATCACGGCGGCCGGAGCGATGTCATGACCGCCAACGGCGACGACGAGCTGCGCCTGGTCGTCGAGGGCCTGCAGGTGCTGCGGGCGCCGTCACGCGGCCGCAAGTCGGTCGACGTGGTGGACGAGATCTCGTTCCGGGTCCAGCCGGGCGAGGTGCTCGGCTTGGTCGGCGAGTCCGGCTCCGGCAAGACCACGATGGCGCTCGCGCTGCTCGGCCACGTCCGCCGCGGGCTGGTCATCGGCGGCGGGAAGGTCGTCGTCGACGGCCAGGACATCCTCCCGCTGTCGCCCAGGGAACTGCAGCACCTGCGCGGCCGCCAGGTCGCCTACGTGCCGCAGGACCCGTCCAGCGCGCTGAACCCGACGCTGAAGATCGGCACTCAGCTGCGCGAGGTCCTCGCCTACTACGAGGGCGACGACAGCGCCCGCGCCGAGCGGCTGACCGACATGCTCGCCGAGGTCGGCCTGTCCTCGGTGCCCGGCATCCTCGGCTGCTACCCGCACCAGCTTTCCGGCGGGCAGCAGCAGCGGGTCGGGCTCGCGATGGCGTTCGCCTGCCGCCCGCAGCTGATCGTGCTCGACGAGCCGACCACCGGCCTGGACGTGACCACCCAGCGCCGGGTGCTCGAGACCATCAAGGACCTGTGCCAGTCGTACCGCGTGGCGGCCGTGTACATCAGCCACGACCTGGCCGTGGTCGCCGAGATCGCCGACCACGTGGCGGTGCTGTACGCGGGCAGGCTCGCCGAGGTTGGCCCGGCGCGCGAGGTGTTCGCCACCCCGTCGCACCCGTACAGCCGCAGGCTGCTGCGGGCCGTCCCGTCGCTGGACCGCTCCCAGGTGCTGACCGGCCTGTCCGGGCAGCCGCCCCGGCCCGGCAGTAGGCCGTCGGGCTGCTTCTTCCAGCCCAGGTGCGAGTTCGCGGTGCCGGAGTGCGAGGCCGGGCAGCCGCCGATGGTCGAGGTGTCGCCCACCGGTCACGCGGCACGATGCCTGCGCGCCGTGGAGGTCGCGGCGCTGGCAGGCACGCAGGGCGGCCCCACCGCGCGCCCGTCCGGCCCCGGCAAGACCGACGCCCTGCTCGACGTGCAGGACCTGTCGGCCACCTACGGCCGCAAGACCGTGCTGAGCGGCCTGACCTTCGCCGTGCCTGGCCGCCAGTGCGTGGCCGTGGTCGGCATGTCCGGGTCCGGGAAAACCACGCTGGCCCGCTGCCTGGTCGGGCTGCACCCGACCTGGCGCGGCGACGTCATGTTCTCCGGCAAGCCGCTGACCGCCGGCGTCCGCCGTCGCAGCGGCGACCAGCTGCGAAGGATCCAGTACGTCTCGCAGAACCCGTACCTTGCCCTGAACCCGCGCCGCACCGTGGGCCAGATCGTGGAGCAGCCGCTGGCCCACTTCGAGAAGCTGTCGGCCGGCCAGCGGTACGACCGGGTGGTGGCGGCGCTGACCGCGGCCGCGCTGCGCGAGTCGTTCGTCGACCTCTACCCCGATCAGCTCTCTGGCGGCGAGCGGCAGCGGGTGGCCATCGCCCGCGCGCTCATCCTCGAGCCCGAGCTGCTCGTCTGCGACGAGGTCACCTCGGCGCTCGACGTGTCCGTGCAGGCCGCGATCGTGGAACTGCTGCGCGGCCTGCAGCACCAGCACGGCCTGTCGATGATCTTCATCACGCACAACCTGCCGCTGGTGCGCAGCATCGCCGACCACGTCGTGGTGATGAACGACGGCAGGATCTGCGAGCGCGGCACGGTCACCGAGGTGCTCGAGGCGCCGAAGGACCCGTACACCGCGCAGCTCCTCGCCGACGTGCCGAAGATGACGGTCGCCGTCGGAGAGGGCTGATGGCGCGCGTGATCGATGCGCCGCTGCGGTTGCACGAGACCGCGGTCGCGAAGGAGTGGGCCGACTACAACGGCCACATGACCGAGTCCGCGTACCTGCTGGTGGTCGGGGACGGCGCTGACGCGTTCTTCCGCTACGTCGGCGTCGACGAGGACTACCGCGCGGCCGGCCGGTCGCTGTTCACCGCCGAGACCCACCTGCGCCACCTGGGCCAGGCCCGGGTCGGCGACCGGCTGCGGTTGTCCCTGCAGGTGCTCGGCGTCGACGCCAAGCGGCTGCACATCGCGCACGAGATCCGCAGCGACAGCGGCGTGCTGCTCGCCACGGCCGAGCAGTTGCTGCTGCACGTCGACCTGGCCGCCGGCCGCGCAGCGCCGTTTCCCGCCGAGGTCGCCGGCCGCCTTGCCGCGATCCGGGCCGCGCACGCGGCGCTGCCCAGACCCGATTACGCGGGCCGCTCGATCCGGCCCGTGGGCGGATGAGCCCGGTGGACCTCGACCTCACCGAGGAGCAGCGGCTGATCGCCGGCACCGTGCGCGACTTCGTCGAGCGCGAGCTGTACCCGCACGAGGCCGAGGTCGAGCGGCTCGACGAGGTGCCGCCGGACCTGGCCGACGAGATCAGGGCCAAGGCGATCGCGTCCGGCCTGTACGCCGCGAACATGCCCGCCGAGCTCGGCGGCGGCGGCCTGGACGCCGTCGGCGTGGTGCTGGCCGAGCGCGAGCTCGGCCGGGCATCGTACGCGCTGCAGATGCTGGTCGAGCGGCCGAGCAACATCCTGCAGGCCTGCCAGGGCGAGCAGCGCGAGCGGTACCTGCTGCCCGCGATCCGCGGTGAGCGGCACGACTGCGTGGCGATGACCGAGCCCGGCGCCGGTTCCGACGTCCGCTCGATGAGCACGATGGCGTCGCGTAACGGCCCGTATTACGTGATCAACGGCACGAAGCACTTCATCAGCCACGCGGACGTGGCGGACTTCGTGATCCTGTTCGCGGCCACCGGCACCGAGCAGACCCGGCGCGGCCCGAAGAAGCTGATCACGACGCTGCTCGTGGACAAGGACACGCCCGGCCTGGAGGTGCGGCGCGGCCCGCCGTGCGTGTCCAACCGCGGTTACCATCAGTGCGAGCTGGTGTTCACCGACTGCCGGGTGCCGGTGGCCAGCCGGCTCGGCGAGGAGGGCCGCGGCTTCGACCTGATGGGCCAGTGGCTCGGCGCGACCCGGCTGACCGTGGCCGCGACCAGCGTCGGCCGGGCCCGGCGGGTGCTGGAGGCGGCGACCGAATGGGCCGCGAACCGCAAGCAGTTCGGCCAGCCGATCGGCAGGTTCCAGGGCGTCGGGTTCCGGCTCGCGGACATGGCCACCGAGCTGGAGGCGGCTGAGCTGCTCACGCTGCGCGCCGCGGCCCGGCTCGATCGCGGCGCGATGACCGACGCCGACGCGGCCATGGCCAAGCTGTACGCGTCCGAGATGCTCGGCCGGGTCACCGACGCCGCCGTTCAGACGTTCGGCGGCATGGGCCTGATGGCCGAGCTGCCGGTCGAGCGCTGGTGGCGGGACGCCCGGGTCGAGAGAATCTGGGACGGCACCAGCGAGATACAGCGCCAGATCATCGCCCGCTCAATGCTGCGACCATATGGAGCCTAATTGACCGCCCGTTACGCAACGGTCCGCACCGATGTGGAAGACCAGACGCTGATCGTCACGCTGGACAAACCCAAGGCGAACGCGGTCGACGTGGCCACGAGCCGCGCGCTGTACGCCGCGTTCGAACGGTTGCGTGACGACCCGGGCCTGCGGGTCGGGATCTTGACTGGTGCGGGGGAGCGGTTCTTCTGCGCGGGCTGGGACCTGAAGGCGGCCGCCGCTGGCGAGGGCGTGGACGCCGACCACGGCCCGGGCGGGTTCGCCGGTCTCACCGAGTTCCCCGGCATCGGCAAGCCGGTGATCGCCGCGGTCAACGGGCTCGCGTTCGGCGGCGGCTTCGAGCTGGTGCTGGCCGCGGACCTGGTCGTGGCGGCCGACCACGCCGAGTTCGCGCTCACCGAGGTGACGCTGGGCCTGGTGCCCGACGCCGGGGGACTGCTCCGGCTGCCCGCCCGGCTGCCCCGCCCGATCGCGGTCGAGCTGCTGCTCACCGGCAGGCGGCTGAGCGCCGCGGAGGCGGCCAGGTGGGGGCTGGTCAATCGGGTGGTCCCGGCCGAGGGGGTGATGACCGCGGCGCGCGAGCTGGCCGGCGCGATCTGCGCGGCGGCGCCGCTGTCGGTCGCGGCGGCGCTGGAGATCCTGCGCGAGACCGAGGCCACTTCGGTGGCGGCAGGATACGCGATCCAGCGCGGCGGGAACCTGCCGGCCTACCGGGCGATGCTCGGCTCGGCCGACGCCGCCGAGGGCGCGCGCGCGTTCGCCGAGCGCCGCCCGCCGGTCTGGCAGGGCCGGTGAGCGCGCCCGGGCGGCC
>JASHOI010000201.1 GCA_030041195.1 Streptosporangiaceae bacterium
CAGCCCCGCCAGCGGGCGCCGTTCCGGCAGCACCGCTTCGAAGGCGCTGATCCATGCCTGCAGCTGCTGCTCGGTGAGCGCACGGCCACGCGCGTAGTCCTGGTACTGCTCCGTGTCGTAGTCGATCCGCCTCATCGCAGCTCCCGCCTCAGCCGGGCCGTCAGGCCGCACCGTCAGGCCGCACCGTCAGGCCGCGCCGTCAAGCCGAGCCGTCAGGCCGCGCCAAGGTCTTGCTCGAGGGCGCGCCCCGCGGCCGGGACACCGAGCTGGAGCACCAGCCAGATGCGCTGCGGGTCGGCCAGCAGCGCAGGCTCCGCCAGCGGGTCGCCGTCGACGACAAGCAGGTCGGCCAGCTTTCCCTCGGCGACGGTGCCGACGTGGTCGCCGAGGTCCAGCGCCTGCGCCGCGGTCCTGGTCGCCGCCACCAGGGTCTCCGCCGGAGTCAGCCCGTGGAAGATCATCCGCTGGATCTCCAGCGCGACGCTGACCTCCATGTCGCTGCCCAGCGCGATCTTGACGCCCGCGTCGCGCGCGGCCCGCATCGAGGCCGCGCCCTGGTCCAGGTTGAGGTCGGCCAGCGCGACCAGCTCGGGCGGCATCTCCGGCACGCGCTGCGCAGTGGCCGGGTCGACGGCGTCGCCCAGGCCGGCCATCCAGTAGTAGCCGGACAGCGTCGGGACCAGCACCTGGCCGCTGGCGGCCATCTTTTCCAGCAGCTCGGGCCGCCGGCTCAGGAAGATGCCGTGCTCGATGGTGTCCGCTCCGTGCGTGATCGCGGCCTCGCAGCCGGCCAGCCCCTCGGCGTGCGCTGACAGCCGGTAGCCCATCCGGTGCGCCTCGTCGGCGACCGCGGCCAGCTCGGCCTCGGTCACCTGGAGCGGCTCGGGGTCTTCCATCTCGTTCGACCGGGCGCCGGTGGTCATGATCTTGATGAAGTCGGCCCCCGCCCGGATCTGCTCCCTGACGGCGCGCCGCATGTCGTCGGGCCCATCCGCCTCCCGGTACATCGTCCCGTAGAACCGGCCCCCGGGCGCCGTGGCGGAGATGATCTTGCCGCAGGTCAGCAGGCGGGGCCCGCGGAACGCGCCGTAGCGCATGGCCTGGCGGGCTTCCTGCAGCCACTCGCCCTGGGCGCCGGTGAACCGCACCGTGGTGACCCCCATGCGCAGGAACTGGCGCAGCTCGGCCTGCAGAAAGTGCGCCGGGGTCCCGGGCAGGATGGCCTCGGCGCCGCGCAGGGTCGCCGGGGCGTGGCTATCGGCCAGGATGTGCGTATGGGCCTCGATCAGGCCCGGCATGAGCGTGCGCCCGTGCAGGTCTAGCTGGCGGGCGCCCGCGGGGGACGGCTCGGAGGCGCTGCCTACCCGCCGGATCACCCCGTCCTCGACCAGGACCGCGGCGCCGTCGCGAACCGGTCCGCCGGTGCCGTCAAACAGCCGCGCGCCGGTCAGCCACAGCCGCCCCTCACCCGGCGGCGGGGCAGCGGTCAGGGCCGGGAACCGGTGCGGCATTCGGCACCCCTTCCTCCACGTACTCGAGCGCGATGACCTCGCCATCGGCCGGCCCGGCCGGACGCTGTCCGCCCAGCAAGACTAGGCGAGCAGCGTCCGGCCCAGCTAGCAGTCGTCCGGAGGAGACACCAAATGTGCGACGTTCAGGCGATGCGGCCCGCGTAGCGGCGGCGGAAGCCGTCGGCGGTGCTGGCGGTGATCAGCACGTCGTAGTAGCCGTACTGATCGGTGGGCCAGTTAACGGTCTTGGTGCCGCCGGACCCCACGGTGACCGTCTGGGTGCTCCCCTCGTAGTCGTTCGGGGTCAGGGTGTAGACGATCTGCTGGTGGCCCTCGTTGGCCAGCGTGAGCCCGAGCGTCTTGGCCGCGCCGGGCTGCGGCGCGGCGGTGACGACCGGGACCGGGCCGGCGTTGAGGCTGGCGGGCACCACGGCGCCGGCGAAGCTGGTCAGGAACCCGTCGGGGCCGTAGACCGAGAAGGCGTAGTTCCCGGCCGTCAGCGTCGCGTCCCAGACGTAGGAGCGCGGGGAGGACTGCAGCACCGTGAACGGCGTGGGGGTCGCGGGCAGATAGGCGTCGGCGTAGACGGAGAGGGAGACGCCGACCTTGCCGGTGTTGGTGAGGCTGGCCGTGACCTGGCTGGTCGTTCGGTTCACGGTCACGTCGGCGAAGGGCTGGTGGACGGTCGGGCGGTGCGGCCGGGTTCCGGGCTCCTGGGTCGGCATCTTCTGGTCGCCCTCGGCCGGCGGCGTCGTCGATCCGCCGGTGAGCTGGGTCAGGGCCCAGGTCTGGTCGAGGGTCGGGATGTTGCCCGGGATCGAGAAGTCCGGGTTCTGGAAGTCGAACGCGGCGGTAAGGTCACCGGTCACCGACGTCCGCCACGGGGTGATGTTGACCGGCTGCACGCCGGTCCAGGTGGCCAGGAACTGGAGCATCGAGGTGTGGTCGTAGACGTTGGAGTCCACGTAGCCGCCCCGGGTCCACGGCGAGCAGATCAGCATCGGGACCCGGGTACCGGGGCCGATCGGCAAGCCCGCGATGTACTCGTCGGTGACGCTCGCCTCGGGGAACGGCGGAAGCTGGTGGTCGAAGAACCCGTCATGCTCGTCGTAGGTGATGAACAGCGCCGTGGTCTGCCACAGTTCGGGGTTCGCGAACAGCGTCTGGAGCACGGTGTTCACGTAGTGGGCACCGTAGTCGGGGGTGTAGGAGGGGTGCTCGCAATAGCCGGCCGGGGCGACGATCCACGACACCTGGGGGAGGGTGTTGCTGTTGGCGGCGCTGATGAACGTGGACAGCACGTACGCGGCGTGGGTTTTGTCGATGTTCAGCCCTCTCGCCGTGGCCGGCTGCCACGGCGTTACCGCCCCGCGGACCGCGAGCTCGCTGGTCCCGCCCTCGCGGCTGTTGGTGCTGTTGTACTGCTGGTAGAACCACAGCGGGTTGTCGCCGTAGTCGCCCACGAAGTACTCCGGGTAGTCGCCGCTGTCGCCGACCGTGTCGTTGGTGTAAACCTGCCAGCCGATCCCGGCGGCCTGCAGCAGCTCGGGGTAGGTCGTGACCTCGGGCGTCCCGGCGTCGGGCCCGAAGTCGACGGTGTAGTCGTCCGGGTTGTAGGTGTAGCCCGACGACGTCCCGGTCCAGAAGTACATCCGGTTGGGGCTGGTGGGCGCCATGATCGCCTGGTGGTAGCCGTCGCAGATCGTGAACGCGTCGGCGACCGCGTACTGGAACGGGATCTCGTCCCGGGTGAAGTAGCCCATGGTCTCTTCGGTCTTGGCCGGAACCCAGTCGTTCCACAGCCCGCCGTTGCGGGCCTCGTGGTCGCCGTCCCAGCTGTGGTCGAGGTCACCGTCGACCTGGTCGGTGAGGTTGTACGGGAGCAGGTACCCGAGGTCGGTGCGGGTCGCGTCGGGCTGCTGGAAGATGTTGTTCCCGTTCTGCCAGGTGAGGAACTGCTTGTCGGCGTAGCCCCGGACTCCCCGCAGGGTCCCGAAGTAGTGGTCGAAGGACCGGTTCTCCTGCATGAGGATCACCACGTGCTTCAGGTCGGCGATGGTCCCGGTCCAGCCCTTGGGCAGCGCACCGGCCGCCGAGCTGCGGGCCACACTCGCGGCCGCGCGGCCGCCAACGGCGCCGACGGTGGCAGCCGCGGCCGCCCCGAGCGC
>JASHOI010000202.1 GCA_030041195.1 Streptosporangiaceae bacterium
ATCTCCAGGGTGTTGTCGGTGAGGGTGAACAGCCGGAACCCGTGGCCGCGCAGCCGCCGCAGCGCGGCGGGGACCTCGGGGTGCGGCGGCATGGTGGCGAACCGGCTGGTGAGGTCGGCGGCGTCGGCGTCGCTGACCGTGAGGTCGCGGGTGGCGGCGAGCATCCGCAGCACCGCACCGCCGATGTCGGTGAACGGCACGTACACCCCGGCCAGGGTGAGCGCCTCGGAGTAGGTGATCAGGTCGGCGAACCACAGCCGCATGACCGCGGGGTCACCGAAGACCCGGTCGAACACCGGGGTGATCCCGTCGAGGTTCATCAGGGTCTCGTTGACATCGAACACGATGACCGGACGCTCGGGCATGGCGGGACCTTTCGCTAGCGGGGGCTGCTCGGCTGGTTGTTACTTGTGCTCGATCGTGAAGCCCAGCTTCTCGAGCACCGATACGGCGCCGGACTTGCCGCCCTCGAAGTCGCCGGAATCAAGGCGCTGGCCCGTGGCGAGCTGATAGGCGGTGCCCAGGAGTGCTTTCGGCGGGTAACGGCGTTCGTCCCAGACCAGGTCATAAGTCGTGGTCGGACCGAAACCGTGCTCGGAAAAGAACTGTTCCGGCCCCAGCCGGTCGTACTCCGCTATCGCGCGCAGCACGTCGTCACGGGTGACGTCGGCCCGCAGCCTGGCGAGCGCGTCTGTCATCGGATCCCCCAAGATCGTTGTGGCCGGGAGCGCACGGTCCGGCCGGCGGTTGGTCTTCGTCAGACGTTACGGGCCGCCGGCGCACTCGGCGTCACCCGAAAGTGGAACAGCGGGTGGGATCTAGAATGGCGCGGGTGAGCCACCAGCTCGCTCGGCAGGTCAGCCGGTATGGCTGAGCAAGCGGCGTCGGCCCCGGCCGAGGGTGCCGACTCAGAGCAGGACGTGCTGCTGGCCACCAAGCTCCACGTGCCGGGAACGCGGCCGGGCTTTGTGCCACGGCGGCGCCTTGCGGACCGGCTCGAGGAGGGCCTGGACCGCAAGCTGGTCCTGGTGAGCGCCCCGGCGGGATCCGGCAAGACCGCCCTGCTCGCCGACTGGGCCCGGCGTAACCGGCGGCTGGTGGCCTGGCTGTCGCTTGACCCCGGTGACAACGACCCGGCGCGGTTCTGGCGGCACGCCGCGGCAGCACTGGACCGGGTGCGCCCCGGGATCGCCGCGCAGGTGGCCGTTCTCCTCGGGCCGCCAGCGCCGCGCAGCTTCCACGGCGTGGTGACCGCGGTGATCAACGCAATAGCGGCGCAGCCGGACGGCGAGGAGATCCTGCTTTTCCTTGACGACTACAACCTGATCGGCTCCCAGCGGGTGCACGAGTCGCTCACCTTCCTGATCGAGCACCTGCCGCCCGGGTTGCACCTGATGATGGCCAGTCGCGCCGACCCGCCGCTGGGGCTGGCGCGGCTGCGCGCAGGAACGCAGCTTGCCGAGTTGCGCGCCGCCGACCTGCGGTTCACCGCCGGGGAAGCGGCGGCGCTGCTACGGCAGGCCGCCGGGGAGGACCTGCCCGATGCCGCGATCGCCGCGCTGACGTCGCGCACCGAAGGATGGGCGGCCGGCCTGCAGCTGGCAGGCCTGTCGCTGCGCGGGCGATCGGACATCACCGGCTTCGTCGCGGCGTTCGACGGCAGCCACCGCTACGTCCTTGACTACCTGACCGGAGAGGTGCTGGACCGCCAGTCCGACGAAACACGCGCGTTCCTGCTGGAGACGTCGGTACTGGACCGGCTGAGCGGTGCCCTGTGCGACGCGGTCACCGGCCGCGACGACGGTCAGGCGATGCTGGAGGAGATCGAGCGGGCCAACCTGTTTCTGGTGCCGCTGGACGAGGTGCGTGGCTGGTGGCGATATCACCACCTATTCGCCGACCTGCTGCGCGGCCGGCTGCGCCGCGAGCAGCCAGGACGGGCACCGGGGCTGCGCCGCGCGGCAGCCGTCTGGTGCGAAGAGCACGGGCTGGCCGACGAGGCGATCGGCTACGCGCTGGCGTCCGACGACCCCGTCCTCGCCGCGCAGTTGATCGAGAGGCACTTCGACGCCTTCTTCTACGAGCGCGCCGAGGGTCCGCTGGTCCAGCGATGGCTGGCGGCGCTCCCGGCCAGCCTGGTCGCGGCGCGGCCACGGCTGCTGCTCGTTCAGGCCGCCATTGCGCTGTTGTCCGGCCGGATGGATGAGGTCGAGGCGCTGCTCGGCAAGGCCGAACGCAGCTACGCGGACTTCGCGGCCGAGCCCTTCGAGCCGTCGGCCGGCAAGGCCGCCAGCTTCCTGGTGAACATCCCGGCGAGGATCGCGCTCGATCGCGCCTACCTGGCCGATCTTCGCGGGGACGGCGAGCGCACCGCCACGTTCGCGACCCAGGCCCTCGGCGAGATCCGCGAGGGCGAGACGATGCTCAAATCCCACGCGATCGCGACCCTGGCCATGGCCGACTGGCTGCGCGGCCGTTTGCCGGAGGCCGAGCGCGGCTTCGCGTCCAGCATTACCGCGTGGCGGGAAGCCGGCCGGCCGGCGCTGGCCCTCGCCGCGTGGGGCTACCGGTCGCTCGGCCAGGTCCAGCGCGCCCAGGGCCGTCTCGGCGCGGCCCTGGCCACTTACCGGCAGGCCGCGGACATCACCTCCGATTTCCGGCAGGCGGCCGCGCCCACGGCCGGCACGGGAAACGTGGGGCTGGCCGAGATCGCCTACGCCCGGGGTGACCTCGACACGGCCCGGCGGCACGTCACCGAGAGCATCACCAGGAACCGGGAGCTCGTCTACACGCCGCTGCTGGCCATCGGCCTGGCCCTGCTGGCGTGGATCAAGCAAGCGGAGGGGGATCCGGCCGGGGCCCTGGACTCGATGGCCGAGGCCGCGCGGCTCGCCCCGGATCCGGCGATTGCCAGCCTGCTCAACCCCATTCCGGCCGAGCGGGCCCGGCTGCTGCTGGCCCAGGGCGACGTCGACGCGGCCGGCCGCTGGGCCGGGGAGCGCGGCCTCGGCGCGGACGACGAACTGGACTATCCCAGGGAAGGCGAGTACCTGGTGCTGGCGCGGGTGCTGCTCGCACGGGGCCTGCCCGGCCGGGCGCTGGCGCTGCTGGAGCGGATGCACGCCGCCGCGGTTGACCAGGGCCGGGTGGGCTGCGTGATCGAGACGCTCGCGCTGCAGGCGCTGGCCCTCGCGGCCGGTGGTGACGAAGACCGGGCCGTCAGCGCGCTGGCCGATGCGTTCAGGCTCGGCTGCCGCGAGGGGTACGTGCGGGTGTTCGCGGACGAGGGCGCGCCGATGCGGGCACTGCTCGCCCGGCTCACCGCGGCCCAGCGGACCCGGGACAACGTCGCCCACGGCATCCCGGCCGGCTACCTGGCCAGGATCCGGAGTGCGTTCGAGGTGCCGCCGGCCGAGCCGCAGACAGCGGCGCCCGGCCTCTCCCGCCTGCCCGGCCTGCCCGGCCTGCCCGAGCCGCTGACCGCTCGCGAGCTTGAGGTGCTGGGTCTGCTGGCCGAGGGCCGGGCGAACCGTGACATCGCGGCCGAACTCGTCGTCGCCCTCGACACGGTCAAGAGGCACGTGAGCCACATCCTGGCCAAGCTCGGCGCGGCCAACCGCACCGAGGCGGTCGCCCGGGCCCGGGAACTGAGCCTGATCCGGTAGTACCTGCCGCGGAAGATCCCACCCAATGGTCCACCTTCGGGTGACGCCCGCCGCCGGGCCGGGCCGTAGCGTCCTGCGCAGGCCGAGGCGCCACGGTACCGGGAGGGGATATGGCTGAATCGCTGCAGGATCGCACCGTGCTGGTGGTGGGCCGCGCCGGCGGGATCGCCCGGGCGATCACGCTGGCGGCCCGGGACGCCGGCGCGTCCGTTGTCGCGGCAGGACGTGACCAGGCCGAGCTGGAGTCGGCCTACGACGGCCTCGGCATCACCGACGAGTACGTCGACCTCACCGACGAGGCCTCGGTCGACGCGCTGGGCCTGCGGCTCGGCACCGTCGATCACGTGGTCTCGACCGCGTCGGCGCGGGCCCGCGGGCGCGTCGCCGACCTGGATCGCGAAGCGGTGCGGCTGGCGTTCGACACCAAGGTCATCGGGCCGATCATGCTGGCCAAGCACCTGGCCCCGCGGATGCCGCAAGATGGATCGTTCGTCTTCTTCTCGGGCTCCACCGCGGTCAAGCCGGAGATCGGGACCCTGGCCGTGGCCGCCACGAACGGCGCGGTCGACACGGTAATCCGGTCGCTCGCGCTGGAGCTAGCCCCGATCCGGGTCAACGCGATATCACCCGGCGTGATCGACACCGGCGCCTGGGACGCGCTCGGCGAACAGCGGAAGGCCGAGTACTTCAAGGACACGGCGGCAAGGAACCCGGCGCGGCGCATCGGCACCGTCGAGGACATCGCCGGGGCCGTGGTGTTCGCCCTGACCAGCACGTTTCTGACCGGCGTCACCCTGGGCATCGACGGCGGCCAGCCGCTGACCTGACCCCCAGCCCAGCCGCGAGCACGCACTGCGAGCCGCCCGCCCGCCGGCCGGGGGGTTCCTGATGATCTAGGAGGATCGCGTGCGGTATTTGCACCGAATCCTCCTAGATCATTGGATCTTGAACGCGGCGGGCGGCCGAATCGCTTTTTCGTGCGGTAGAAAGGCCTCGCCGCGGTTAAGGATCGAGGTGGTCGCATCGCCCTGCGGCTTCTTGTCCTTATCTGGGCTAGTTTGTGCTTGGGAGGCCGCCATGCGGGTCGAAGCCGGTTTTCTGGTCCGGGCAGCAGCGCAGAACTTCGGGCCACGGGTGGCGCTCACCGCAGGAGGCCGGGACCTGACGTTCACCGAACTCAACGAGCTCGCCAACCGGGTCGGCTCGGCCCTGGCGGATCTGGGAGTGGCGCGCGGGGACCGGGTCGGCGTGCTGGCCTACAACACTCCCGAGGTCATCGAGACCTGGTTCGGCTGTGAGAAGCACAACCTGGTCAGGACGATTCTGCACAGCCACATCGCGATGGACAGCCACGCCGGGGCGCTCAATCATGTGGCGGCGTCCGCGCTCGTCTTCGATACGCGCTTCACCGCGGACGTCGAGCGGCACGCCGGCGAGCTCGAGACCGTCCGCCACTTCGTGGGCATCGGGCCCGGCTGCCCGGACTGGGCGACGCCGTTCGCGCGGCTCGAGTCCGGCGGCAGCGCCGAGGATCCCCGCCTTGACGTGGATGAGGACGCGCCGTGTTTCCTGCAGCTCACCTCCGGCACCACCGGCCGCCCCAAGGCCTGGGTGAAGACCTACCGGACCTGGCAGGCGGTCATCAACCACAACCTGATCCACCTGGACACCTTCGGCGCCGGTGTCCCCCCGATCGGCCCGGATGACGTCAACCTGATCTTCCATCCCGTCCAGTGGGCCAGCGGCTTCCAGACCTTCTACCCCTACTACGTGCGGGGCGCGCGCAGTGTGCTGCTGGACGACGAGGTCTTCAGCCCCGGCACCGTGCTCGACGCCATCGGCGGCGAGCAGGTGACCGGCACGTTCATGCCGGGTCCGCTGCTGACACCGGTGCTCGACGGGGTCGAGGCGCGGGGCGGATTCGCGCACCGGCTCCGCAGGATCGTGGTGTTCTTCGGCACACCCGATCTGCTCGACAGGACCACCCGGCTGCTGGGCCCGGTCTGGGCGCACGGGTTCGGTTCCACCGAGCAGGGCGCGATCACCACCCGGCTGCTGCCGCACGAGGTCGAAGAGCGCCGTGAGCGGATCAAGAGCGTCGGCCGGCCCGGTTCCCCGTTCCTGGAGCTCGCGGTCGTCGATGAGGACGGCAAGAGGCTGGGCGCGGGGCAGGCGGGCGAGATCGTGGCCCGCAGCGCGATGTCGCTGGGCGAGTACTGGGGCATGCCGGAACGCACCGCGCAGTCATTTCTCCCCGGCGACTGGTTCCGCCCCTACGACATCGGCTACCTCGATGAGGACGGCTTCCTGTACTACCTCGGCCGGGCCGCGGACCAGATCACCACGGCACACGGCACGGTTCACCCGCACCTGGTAGAAGAGGCGATCCTTGGCCATGACGCGGTCTTCCTCTGCGGCGTTGTCGGGCTCAACGAAGAAGTCGTGGCCGGTGTCCAGCTCAAGCCCGGCGTCACGCCCTCGGAGCGGCTCGCCGGGGAGATCTTGGAGCAGACCGCCCGGCTGCCGGAGCACGAGCGCCCGGCGCGGGCGATCTTCGTCACCGACATGCCCACGGTCCTCGGCGGCGCCAAGGTCCAGCGGCAGGCGTTGCGGGAACGGCTGCAGGCGCAGCAGGCGCCCGGGCCGGGGTGAACGCGGCCGCGATGATCAGCTGGCCCGCTTGCGGGTGCCGCGCTTCTCGCCTGCCGTCTGCTTCTCGAGTAAGGCAAGCTCCGCGTCGGTCACGTGGAAGGTGTCGCGCAGCTGCTCCTTCTCCTCCTCGTCGAGCCACGCCGCGTCGATGACCCTGCGTACCTCCGGCCCGGACCACTCGGCACCGCACTTGCGGCATTCGATGCGCCCGGACGACTGCACGACCGGCTCGGCATCGCAGTCACACGGGCCGCTGGGCAGCGGGTTGCCGTAGCGTTCCCTGGTCTGGCGGCGGGCCTGCATGGCTGCCTCGCGCTCGTGCGCCGCCAGGTCCGCGTCGGTCACGTGGAACGTCTCGCGCAGCTGCTGCTTCGATTCCTCGTCCAACCATTGCTGGTCGATGATCTGCCGCACCGCCCGCGGCTTGTCCTTGCACTGGCTTATCTGCTTAGCGATCATCTGCATCATGGGCACGCCCACGCGTGCGTCCGCAATCCAGTCCTCGCTCATGACTAACTCAAAACATTTTGGCCGGCCACGGTCAACCCCCCTAAGGGGAAGCTTTGAGGGCGCCGGGGTGTCCCGCGCGACGACTGGTTTCGGGGGTTCGCGGGGGCGATCAGGCGAGCGCGGGCGGGACCAGCGAGATCATCGTCATCATCACGGGCTCGGTGCCCTCGTTGGCGTAGGAGTGCGGCAGGCTCCCGGAAAACCGCGCGGACTGGCCGGGCCCCACCTGGTAACGGCGGCCCGACACGGTCAGCGTGACCGTGCCCGACTCGACCCAGATCAGTTCCTTGCTGCCCGGGGTGTGCGGGTCACCGCCCCACCGCTCGCCCGGTTGCACCGCCCACCGCCACAGCTCCACCGCCCAGGGCGGCTCGGTGGCGGCGATGATCGTGCCGGTTCCGCCCGCCTCGCCGCGCCACAGGGTCCTGGCGTCTTGCCGGCCCGTTACCCGGACGATGGGCTCGTCGGACACGTCGAGCAGGCGGGTGACCGGGACCCCGAACGCGTCCCCGATCCGGGCCAGGGTGGCCAGGTTCGGGTTGGACCGGCCCTGCTCCAGCGCCACGAGCACGCCTTTGCTCACCCCGGACCTGAGGGCGAGCTGATCCAGGGACCAGCCGCGCTCGGAGCGCAGCGACTGCAGGATGCGGGCGAGCGTGCTCGTGAGATCGGGCGAATCCATCGTGCCTGGCCTCCGAGCCGGTCGGTATAGTGAACTACGTAGTTCAATACTCTGACCGAACGCATAGTCTGGGCGGACCCATGGTGACGGTCTTCGCGCTGGCCGCGGCGCTACTTTACGGCAGCGCTGATTTTCTTGGCGGCGCGGCAACGCG
Organism: Streptosporangiaceae bacterium; assembly: GCA_030041195.1. Next base: position 7,664 of record JASHOI010000202.1, read on the forward strand.
GCGCGCGCACGTGCTGTCCGTGCTCCTGGTCTCCGGGACGGCGGGAGTCGTGGTCGTGGGACTGGCCGCGCTGCTGGCCGGTGGCCCGCCGCGGGCTGCGGGCATCGCCTGGGGTGCCTGCGCGGGCGCCGCGGGCGGCGTGGGCTTCATGTTCTTCTACGCCGGCCTCGCGGCCGGGCCGATGAGTGTCGTCGCGCCGGTCTCGGCGCTGGTATCCACCGTGCTTCCGGTCGCCGCGGCGCTCGCCGACGGCGAACATCCCGGCCCGCGCGTCGCTGTTGGCGCTCTGACCTGCGTCGCCGCCATCGTCCTGGTCAGTTCCGGCGGCAAGACCGGCCAGACGCCGGTGCTGGGGCGTGGCACAGTCCGCGGTGTCGGCTACGGGATAGCGTCGGGCGTCGCGTTCGGGGCCTTCTTCTTGTTCATCAGGAACGGCGGGGAGTCGGGCGCGCTCTGGCCGGTGGTGGTGGCCCGCGTTGCCGGAACGCTGATCTTCCTGGTGGCCGCGGCCAGCACACGGACCGGTCCGGTCGGCTGGCGCGGCGATCGCCGGCTGTTCGCGGCTGCGCTTGGGGCCGGTGTTCTCGACGCCAGCGCGAACGTCTGCTACGTACTGGCCACCCGGGCCGGGCTTTTCGGCCTCGCGGTGGTGCTGACCTCGCTGTATCCCGGCGTGACGGTGCTGCTGGCCCGGTTCGTGCTCGGCGAGCGGATGCGCCCGGCACGCTGGGCCGGCCTGGCCCTGGCCGCGGCGGGCATCCTGCTGGTCACGGTGTGACGGACGGCTGTGGGATCCGCGCAGGCTCCTGCAGCCGGGCGTCTCACTCGTGGTCGTCCGGCCGCAGGAACCCCGGGGAAGGGACAGGCAGGTGAAGGGGGGGCTAATCGTCGCCCGAGTCCGGGTTCGAGCTTTTCGCCTCGTCTTCGGACCCGAAGAGCATCCCACATACCTCTAGGTAAAGCTGCTCCGGGTACGGAATATGGTCAATTGTTCGCAGCGCCTGGTCCCGTCCGGCCGATTCCACGATGAACTCGCCAAAACCGAGCATGCGGCCGGCAAAGCTGCGCTGGAAGCTCATGTCGGTGACCTTGGTCAGCGGCATCATCGCGACCTTCCGGGTCAGCACCCCAGAGGTCAGCAAGATCCGGTGCGAGGTGACCACGAAATAGTCAACGGCCCAGTTGAGGACGTTCCAGATCATCCAGCCGAACAGCACGACCCACGCGAGCCAGATCACGGTGATCAGCGCGCCGTACCCGCGCAGCACGGTCGCGCTGAGCACGGCCGCCACCAGCAGGCCCGCCAGCGTCAGGATGCTCGGCCCAATCAGGACGGCCGGGTGCCTGCGCGTGTGTATGACCTGCTGCTCGTTGGGTAGGAGATATTTGCTGACCGCGGCCGGCCCACTGGCCGCGCGGCTGGTCACTCTCATGGGCTCAGAGCGAGTTCACGAATGTAGCCAGCGAGTTCGCGGCATCGTGAACGCCGTTATAGGCGTGGTGGACGAGATCGGCTGCTCCCGTTGGCTCGGTGGCGAGATAGAAAATGACGAAGAGCACAATCGCCCACGTGATGATCTTCCTCAGCATCTCATCACCTCCCAGCGCCTCTCTTTCCAGGCGACGCATGGCGGCCGTTGCGGCCGTTATTCCCCAGCATAGCCCAGGGCAATCTACCGACCAATGACGACGATCCAGAGATCCACCTTAGTGGATCAACCGCGCGGGCGCCTTGTCCCACGCCGGCCGAGAGCAGATCAAGTCGAGTGCCTGGCTCCGTGCCGGTCCGCAGCGATCTGTCCAGTTTGGCTACGATCGGTGCTGGCGCGGCATCCGCCTGTCACCGTAGCACCGGATAGATCACAGCCAGGCATCGTGAGCTAGCGATCAAGCAGCGTGGCCTGCCGGAATCTGACACCATTCCCTCCTGGAGGACGCGCCGTTGGGGTGACGATGACCGATGTAAGCAGTGCCGATTTTTCCGTTGTCGTATACAGGGAGGACGACGCCTGGGAGGCGGAGCTTCTGCCGACCGCGCTGACGGAAAACCTGGACGGTCTCATCCATGCCCTGCGGCAGCAGCCAAGTATTGGCGGCACGATTGGCCTCGCCGCCGTTGGGGACGACTTCTTCGTGGCGCTCCGGGTTATCGGCAGCCAGGTTTCGGTGTTCCTTTCCGATCTCACCGCCTCGATCGACTGGCCGCTGGCCCGCCAGGTCCTCGACTACCTGGACATTCCGGTTCCCGATGAGGATGAGGACCTGGACCAGGTGCTCCCGGCCGGGGACCTGTCCATCTTCGCCGACCTCGGCATCGACGAGATGGACCTCGGCGCTCTCTCCGGGGACCTGGACATCTTTCCCGACGAGGCGCTGGAGAGCATCGCCCGGAGGCTGGGGTTCGAGACCGCACTGAAGCGCGCCCTCGACGGCGTGCTCGGCCCGTGACCACTGGCTACCTTTCATCGTTCGAGCCGGCCATGCGCCTGGCGCTCGAGCAGGCGGCCGGCCTTCCCGGGGACGATACCGAGGTGCCGGTTGGCGCCGTCGTGCTGGACGCCGAGGGCGCGGTCGCGGGGGCAGGGCGCAACCGCCAGCAGGCCGACAGCGACCCGACGGCGCACGCCGAGATCGTGGCCATCCGGCAGGCCGCGGCCGCCCGCGGGCACTGGCGGCTGGATTCCTGCACGCTGGTGGTCACGCTGGAACCGTGCACGATGTGCGCGGGGGCCGCGACCAACGCACGCGTGCAGCGGCTTGTCTACGGCGCTGCGGATCCCAGGGCGGGCGCGGCGGGATCGCTGTGGGATGTGCTGCGCGACCGCAGGCTGCCGCACCGCGTCGAGGTGATCGGCGGCGTGCTCGAGGACGAGTGCGCGGCGCTGCTGCGCGAGTTCTTCGGCCGGCGCCGCTGAGGAATCCGGCCGGATCGGGCCGATCCCGCAGATCCCGAGCGGATCTGCTCCGCGGGGCGGCAGGTCATCCGCTTCGGGTAGGCTCAGCGGCGGTGGAGTCGCCTAGCGGCCGAGGGCGCACGCCTCGAAAGCGTGTGAAGGGGCAACCCTTCCGTGGGTTCAAATCCCACCTCCACCGCGACGCGCCGAACCCGGAGCGAGGCGCACCCGTGTGGTGCGCGGCGCGACTGTCAGATGAAGGAACCGAACCCGGCTTCCGGAGTGTCCTTTGGAACCGCAAAGCACGGCGTTCTTTTTGCTGCTGATCGTGGTGTTCGGCGGCCTGATGTGGTGGATGGCTGTTGCCAAGCAGCTCGTCTTCCGCGTCCTCGCCGCCTGCCTCGCGTTCATACCGGCGATGGCGTTTGGCGTGGCGGCGGTCAACAAGTATTACGACTACTACCAGAACTGGAATTCGGCCATCGCGGACTTTACCGGCCAGAGCAACCAGGCCGCCGAGGTGCCGACGACCGACACCGGTTCCGGGGTGAAGTTCGGCACGTTCCTCGGCAGCTCCATCGACCAGGCGGTGGCGGAGCAGCTCGGGTACACGGCACACCTGGAGGTGGCCGGCAAGCTCAGCCACATCACGCGCAGCGTCTACGTGTATTTTCCGCCGCAGTATTTCCAGCCCTCGTACAAGAGCTACCGCTTCCCGGCGATCGAGCTGCTGCACGGCTTCCCCGGCACCCCCGAGGACTGGATCACCGTGGTCGGCGTCACCACGTTGATGCAGGAGCTCCTCAGCAGCGGCCAGGCGAAGCCCGCGGTCCTCGTGATGCCGGACGCGAACGGCGGCCGGACGGTCTCGCTGCAGTGCCTCAACCAGTTCCACGGTCCCCAGGACGCGACCTACCTGGCCCAGGATCTTCCCACGTACATCTCGCAGAAGCTGCGGGTGATGCCGCCGGGCCCGGCGTGGGGAATCGCCGGCTACTCAGAGGGCGGCTTCTGCGCCGCGAACCTCGGCCTGAAGTACGGTGGCAACTTCGGCTTCTCCGGGGTGCTCAGCGGGTACTTCGTGCCGTCGGACAACCAGCTGGGCAACCCGCCCAGGCTGGTGAACCCGTTTGGCGGGAATCAAAAGCTGAAGAAGGAGAACACGCCGGACGACCTGATCCTCTCGCTGCCGCCCGGCACCAAGATCCCGCAGTTCTGGCTCGGGGTCGGCAGCGGTGACCGCTCCGACCTGCGGAACGCCGAGATCTTCGAGCAGCTGGTGCAGACCCGGCAGCCCGGGGTGGTGCTCAAGGTGGTGCCCGGCGGCGGGCACACGATGTTCACCTGGCGGTCGCTGATGCCGTCGCTGCTGGAGTGGATGACGCCGCAGCTTGCCGGCAATGACGCGGCCCTGCAGCAAAGGCAGGCCCAGCAGGCGCACCGGAACGCGAAGAAGCAGGCGGCTGCGCGCCGCAAATCCGCCACCACGACCTCGCGCCGGAGCTAGCGGCGGGGCTGGCTGGGGCAGGGTCAGTCCAGCTCCAGAACGCGGACGTGCAGCACGGTCCGCTGGTGCAGCGCGGCGCGCAGCGCCCGGTGCAGCCCGTCCTCGAGGTACAGCTCACCCTTCCAGCGGATCACGTGCGGGAACAGGTCGCCGTAGAACGTGGAGTCCTTGGCCAGGACGGTGTGCAAGTCGAGCACGTTTTTCGTGGTGATGAGCTGGTCAAGGCGGACCGGACGCGGCGGTATCTGAGCCCATTCGCGTGAGCTCCGCGCATGGTCGGGGTAGGGGCGCCCCTCGCCGACCTGCTTGAAGATCACACCTGCCGAGTCTAGATGAGCTGCCGCGGTCCCGCCGGGCAGAATCTCGGCGCAGACAGGGGTTGCGGGCAGCGGTTGCGGGCCGCCGCCTGGAGGTGTGTCCGGCCGGCCGTCTGGCCCGCGGTGGGTGATTTGCGCCGCAGGCCGGTCGGCCGCATACCCTTGCCGATGTCATCGCTGGTCAGAGGCGTCAGAGTTGGGCAGGTTGCCGGTTCTGGCCCCTGGCGCGCTGGCTCGTGGCAAGGTAGTCAGCAAACGGCTGTTTGGGGTCTATACCGGCCCGGTTAGGGTGAATACATCATGAAACGTCGGGTTGTTGGTATTGCTGTGGCATTGGCCGGAGTTGCCGCGCTTGCTACGGCCTGCTCAAGCGCGCAAGGCTCCCCGACGTCATCGTCGTCCGGTCTGGAGCAGCACAATCTGACGATCGCCGCCGTCCCCGCCGCCGACTCGGCGGGCCTGTACATCGCGGCGCAAGACGGGCTGCTCGCCGCCCAGGGCATACACGTGACGATCGTGCCGGCCATCAGCGGCGCCACCGTGATCACCAGGCAGCTGGCGGGCAAGTACGACATCACCAGCGGAAACTACGTCTCCTACATCCTGGCCGACGCCAAGGATCACGCGGACTTCCAGATTCTGGACGCGGGATCGATCATGGAGCCGAACGATCAGGAGCTGATGATCCCGGGAGGCTCACCGGTCCGGAGCGTGAGCGAGCTCAAGGGCAAGGTCATCGCCCTCAACGCGCTGGACGGCATCGGCCAGATGCTGGTCAGCGCCACGCTCACCGCCAACATGATTTCCCCTGGCGAGGTGAAGTTCGTGACGATCCCGTTCCCGGGGATGGCCGCCGCGCTCAAGGAGCACAAGGTGGCCGCGGCGTTCATGCCCCAGCCGTTCGCGACCCAAGCGGAAGACTCCGTGGGCGCCGAGCCGCTCGCCGACCTCGACCAGGGCGCCGTGACGTCGCTGCCGATCAGCGGGTACGTGGTCACGAAGACGTGGCTGCAGAAGAACCCGAAGACCGCGGCGGCGTTCAGCAAGGCCCTGGAGGAGGCCCAGCGGATCGCCGACACCGACCCCGGCGCGGTCGAGAAGGCCATGGTGAAGTACTCCCAGGGCGTGAGCGCCACGGCCGCCGCGGTCATGGCATCCCCGAACTTCCCGCTGGACACCGACCCGGTGCTGATCCAGCGGGTCGCCGACCTGATGCAGGAATTCGGTCTGCTGCACGAGGGCTACAACATCTCGCCGATGATTCCCAACCCGTAGACCGCCCACTCCGCGCGGCCTGGCTACCTGGCGCTCAGCAGGACACCGACCATGACGGCCCGCCCGGACGAGCGGTTCTGCCAGTCGTGCGGCACGCCGGGCTGCTGAACGACGGAGTCTCCCGGGCCCAGGGTCACCTCGGTGCCGCCCACCACGAGCGTCACCTCCCCGCTGAGCACGGTGACGTAGTCGAGCGTGTCCGTGGCGTGAGCGCCCTGGAACTCCGCATGCCCGGCGCCGGGCCCGGGGTCGCCGGGACCCGGCGCAATCTCTACGATCCGGAAACAGGCCCCGCCCGGTGGCGGCTCGAGCGCCCACTCGCGGGTCGAGGTGTCCACATCGGCCGCGGCGATCGGGCCGCGCTCCGATACCCACAGTTCGGTCGTGGTGTACCTGCCGGCGTGGATGACGACCGGCGGACCGCCCCGCCGGATGACCGCCGGGTCGCCGTTCTCGTCATAGCCGGTCACCACTCTGTTCATGGGCGCTCCCTCGCTGGCCGGTGCTTGTGCACCATGATGGGCGAGATGAGCGCTCTGCGGTCAATGTCTCCTGGAGTCGCGTGAGAACCTGCGCGGCCCAAACAGCCGCCGCGCGATGAGCGCCGCGACGGGGATGACCCACCAGATTCCTCCCCACGCGTGCTGACCCACGCTGGTGCCGACCGCCAGGGCGGCGACCGCCAGCACGACGAGCGCGAGGACGGCCGGCACCATCGCCGGGTACCCCGGCCGGTGTGGCTGCGCAACCTGGGCCGGCCTGGCCGGCCCTGGATCGGGGAGATCAGCCGTCAGCTCGTCGAGCTCATCCAGCGTGCGGGCGGTCAGGGCGCGCCCGGTCCGCTCTTCGAGTTCCTCTGTGGTGAGCCGGCCCGCCTGGAAATGCTCACTCAGCGCCGCCACGACCGCGTCGCGGTCGGCGTCCGAGGCCTTCATCTGCGGGATCCGGTACCTGTCTTGCACCGCGTTCATCACAACCTGCCGTTCTCCTGCCTGCCGTGGTGGTGCCAGGCAATGCACAGTCGGAGCAGCCCGTTCTGCCTGCTACTAATCTCCTGCGCTGCGGGCCAGGGCGCGACCTCCGGATGTCATGAGCCGGGGATGACATCTGTCATGATGTGCCCGCTCCATCTGAGCCCGCGCTCGGCCACCGGGCCTGGCCATGGAGGATTGACCACACAGCAGGAAGCCCGCCCGGTCTGGGTCGCCACCGGGCGGGCGCGGCCCCCGGGTGGAGGAGTGTCCGATGAGCGGCAGGCCAGCGGCGGATCTGCTCGTGCGAGCGGCGCGGGTGCGGACCATGGATCCGGCGGCGGGCCCGGTGACCGCGCTGGCCATCCGCGAAGGCAAGATCGCGGCGACCGCCGCGCCCGGGCAGGAGCGCGACCTGCTCGCAGCCTGGCGCGGACCGGACAGCGTCGTGCTCGACGATGCCGGGCTCATCGTGCTGCCCGCGTTCGTGGACACGCACAACCACCTGATGCTGGCGGCGCGCAACATCCTTGGGGTGCCGGTCTCGCGGGCCAGCGACATATCCGAGATCGTCGGCCTGATCCGGGAGCGAGCTGCGCATACGCCGCGCGGCCGGTGGATCATCAGCGCTGCCGACTGGCATGAGCTGCAGCTCGCCGAACGCCGCCTGCCCACGGCCGCCGAGCTCGACCGGGCCACCACCGATCACCCGGTGCTGCTGCAGCGCGGCGGCCACAACGCGGTACTCAACTCCGCCGGGCTGCGCGCGGCCGGGATCGGCCCCGGCACCCCGGACATCCCGGGTGGCTTCATCGCGCGTGACCCCGCCGGTCACCCGTCCGGGTGGGTACAGGACGCGGCGCTCGAGCGGGCCCGCCGGGTGCTGCCGCCGCTCCCGGAGGACGCCCTCGCCTCGGGCCTGGCCCAGGCATCAGCGCAATACGCGGCGCACGGTCTGGGCACGGTACGCGACCCGGCCGTCGAACCCCAGGAATGGCACACCTACCTGCGTGCGCAGGCCGCCGGACAGCTGTCCGTCCGGAGCCACGCCATGATCTTCTCGACGCCCGCGGCCATCGAGGCCGCCGGGTCGGTGGATGCCTACCTCGACGTCCTGGAAGACCAGGGCATCAGGCCGGGCGCCGGGGACGGGCGGTTGCGCCTGTGGGGGCTGAAGTTCGTCCTCGACGGCGGCGTGGAGGCGGCGGCGCTGGAGCAGCCCTATGCTGACCGTGCCGGCTACCGCGGCGAGCTGATGTGGGACCCCGGCGATCTCGCCAGCGCACTGGCCACCTGTGCCCGCCGCGGCTGGCCGGTCGGCACCCACGCGCTGGGCGACCGCGCGATCTCGGTGATCCTCGAGGCCATCCGCGCCGCTCGGGAGCGGGCCGGCCGGTTCGGGCCGGTGCCCGCCGGGATGCTGGTGATCGAGCACGGCGGCCTGATCGCGAACCGCATCGCGGACGCCGTCGAGATGGGCGTGCACATCACCGTCCAGCAGGCCCTGCTCGCCGGGCTCGGCCCGGCGTTTGTGGGCGCGTGGGGCGCCGACCGCTCGGCGGCGCTGTTCCCGTGGCGCGAGCTCGTCGACGCGGGAGCCTGGATCAGCGCCGGAACCGACCACCCCATCGGGCCGCTCGACCCGCTTCGCGCCATCCACGGCATGACCACCCGCAGCACGCCCGCCGGGCAGCTCGGGCCCGAGCACGCGATCGACCGGGCCGAGGCGCTGCGCCTTTACACGGTTGCCGGGGCACAGTTCCTCGGCCAGCCCGCCACCGCAACCCTCGTTCCGGGTGCTCCCGCAGACCTGGTCGGCTACCCCGAAGACCCGTTCACCTGCGGGGCCGAGCGGCTGCTCGACCTCGCGCCGACCGCAACGGTAGTAGCCGGCGAGCTGGCGTACGACGGGCGATGAGCCCACGAAGACCGAGATGACCAGATCCGACGTCGTCGCGATCGAGTTCAACTGCGATATCGGTGCGTCCACGCCCGCGCGATAACGCCGGGTTGCGCGGGGTTAGCAGAGCCGGCAAGGACGGACCGCCGCGGCGAGGGCGACTCGGTCCTGATGCAGCCGCACAGTCCCGGGCTGCTGCGCGGCGGGCTGTTGTGCCGCGGGCTGCGGCGTTGGCTCTTGCGGTGCGGGCGCGGCCCCGCCCAGTTCCTGGCGGCGGACCCGGATGGTGGCGATCCCGATGAGCAGGGCGAGCAGCGCGATTCCCGCGGCAACCACGAACGCACGGGAGAAGCCGGCCGTCAGGGCGTGCTCGTAGATGGACGCGGGCGGAGCCGTGCCTGGCTTCGGCAATGGCCGGCCCGCCGCCGCCTTCGTCATGTCGCCATATGCCGACCTCACCCTGGCCGGGGCGACCATGGAAGCGAAGCGCGAGGCCGACCCGCTGCTGAGCCGGGAAGCCCTGCAAGCCCGAATCCCCGACTATACGTCGGGGCAAGATGCCGCTCTTGGCGTTATCAGATTCTCGACGAAGCGGCCGCGGCGCTGGACAGAGCCGGACAGCTCCTGTCGGCGCATCTCGCCAGCGCAGAACGCGTCAACCCGGTGATGTACCTCCCGCACGACACCGAGCCGGACACCATCTACGTCTTCGCAACCAGGGCTGGAGCACCTATCAACAGGCTTTGCCGAGTACGAACGCCAAACGGCTGGGGTCCGCACCATTCCTGTGCTCGAACTCAGGCGGGCGTAGCCCGAATCGTCAAGGATTCCGGAGTTAGTCGCCGTAGAACAGCTTTTCCGGGGTTGTGACGAGGATCTGTTCACGGTCGGCCGCCCTTGGCGCCCAGTCCGCGAGGAGATTGAGGACCTCGCCGGTGTCCCGCTGCCCATCGGGCAAATGGGGCCAGTCCGAGCCCCAGATGAGGCGGTCGACGCGGGCCTCGACGAGCGCCCGGCCGATCCACTCCACCGAGGACAGCGGCTTGTTAGCCGCGATCCGGTACGGTCCGGACATCTTGATGTGGCAGTGGCCGCCGGACAGGATATCGACGAGGCGGTCGAAGTCGTACCTGGTCAGGCCCTCGGACTCCTTCATGTAGCCCATGTGATCGATAACGAAGGGCTCGGCGAAGGTACCGAAGAACGGGAGCAGGTCCCGCACGATCCTGCCGGGCGTGTAGAACTGCAGGTGCCATCCGCGCGGGCGTGCGCGGTCGGCCATCGTTGTGATGTAGGCGATGATGTCCTCGATCGGCCACGTGGCACGCGCGAAGAGGTCCAGCCGGATCGCGCGCACGCCGGCCACGTGGAAGTCGTCGAGTTCGGTGTCGGCGACGTCGTCGTCGATCCGCACGACACCCCGGCAGCGCGGCCCGATCGCGCGAAGCGTCTGGATCAGCAGGCGGTTGTCGGTGCCGTAATAGGTCGGTTGCACCAGCACCATCCGCTCGATGCCCAGCCACTGCGTCATGCGCAGGTACTGCTCGAGCGTGCCGTCCGGAAACGTGTAAAGCGGATCGGGCACGTGCGGGAAACCAGGCTCGAAGACGTGGAAGTGCGCGTCACACGCGTTGGGTGGCAGCGCGAAACGCGGTCGGGTATTGGTCTCGGCCGGACGCATAGGCGTTGTCTGGAGAATGTCGGAGGCCATGATCGGTCCTAGCGGGTCGCGGGTCCGGACGCGGTGTCACGGTAGGCGGCTTGGGCGCGCTCGGCGGTGGCCAAGGCGGCCTGGTAGAGCAGGGCGCTGTCCATACCGGTCAGCACGAGCGGACACACGCCGAGCGGGACGAGCGCCCGGTAGACGGTGGGGTCGCTGACGCCGCCGACCATCAGCAGCTTGCCGTACCGGTGGCAGGCCTGCGCAGCGGTGGCGACCGCGTCGTGTAGTCGCGGGTCGTCGCAGCGTCCCGGCACGCCGAGTTCCGCGGTGAGGTCGTTGGCGCCGATGGCGAGCATGTCGACGCCGTCGATCGACGCGATCGCGTCGGCGTTGGCGATGCCGGTCTGCGTCTCTACCAGGATTTGCACGATCACCTCGGCGTCGAGCGCCGGGTTCAGGTCGCGGGCCGGCATCGGGAGCATGCCCAACTGCGGCACCATGGTTGTCTGCGAGCGCTGCCCGCGCGGCGGGAACCGGCATGCCCTCGCGAACTGCTCGGCTTCTTCCGGGGTTTCGACGCGGGGGGCGACGATACCGTGGGCGCCGGTGTCGAGCAGCCGGCCGATCATGCCGTACTCGCGTTCCGGTATCCGCACGATCGGGGTCAGCCCGAGACCGCCGGCCGCGGTGCACAGCATGGCGGCGGTGTCGGTCGACATGGCCGAGTGCTCCAAATCGACCATGATGCTGTGATGCCCCGTCGAGCGGGCGATGTGCACGATGTCGACCGTGCGGCTGCTCCGCACGCCGAGCATCAATGTCAGTTCGCCGGCGCGCAGGCGGGCCAGGAACGGACTGGATGCGGTCACGGCACGGGTCCCGCCAGTCGAGATGAAGTTGGATTCATTTTCATCTGGTGGCGTGCCGCCTGTCAAGCCCGCGGCCTTGGAGCCGGTTGACACCGAAGCTGCTACGTATGAAGATGAATTCATATTCATGGAGGCCGCGGTGCACTACCTCAGCGAGCTAGCCAGTATTCCGACCTCGGGCGCTCGGGCGGTTGAGCCGTTCGAGCTTGAAGGTACGCACCTGTTGGCGATCCCCCAGCTGGCCTACGACGTACCGGGCACGCCGGCGAACATGAACGGCGGCGACAGCGACACCGACCTGCTGCTGCTGCGCCGCGGCGGGGACGGCTACCACCGTTGGCAGACCGTGCCGGCGCCCGGCGGCGAAGATGCCGAGTTCTTCCGCATCGGTGAGCGTGCCTTTCTGGCCGTGGCGAGCATCCGCAGGGGGAGCGGGCCGTACGAATACGGCGTCGACTCGCCGCTCTTCGAGTGGAACGGGAGCCGGTTCGAGCCGTTCCAGGCGTTCGCCGGATACGCCGCCAAGCAGTGGAAGCACTTCCGGATCGACGGCCAGCACTTCCTGGCACTCGCCCAGGGCGTGGTTCTGCCCGGCCACGAACAGGACAATCAGCCCTCGCGCATCTACCGCTGGGACGGGGTCAAGTTCGCGCACTTCCAGGACATCGACTCGCAGTGGGCGTACAACTGGCACGCGTTCTCGGTAAACGGACACCAGTTCCTCGCGCACGCCGATCACCTGCGCCCCTCGGTGTTGTACCGCTGGTCCGGCGCGAGGTTCGAGCCGTACCAGGACCTCGTCGCCAGTCATGGCCGAGCCTTTGCCCACTTCGCCGCCCAGGGTCAGGTCTATCTTCTGGTGGCCCGCCTTCAGGACGACTCTGTGCTGCTTCGCTGGGACGGTCGGCGGTTCGTGGCGCACCAGACGTTGGCCGGTCCCGGCGCCCGCGAATTCGCGGTGTTCGAGGGCGAGGCCGGACGGTACGTACTGCGGGTGAACTTCGTGCTCGGCACCCCGGCCGACCCGACGACAGACCTGTCTTCGCAGCTCTACCACTGGCGCGACGATTCACTCGTCGTCGTCGAGGAGTTTCCCACCACTGGCGCGACCGACGCCGCGGTGATCCGCGACAGGGACGGCCTGCTGATCGCGGTGTCCAACAGCCTCACCGCCGACGTCCGGTTCCTGGCCCGGACCATCCTCTACCGCTTCACGGGATGACCCGGGAGGACCCCCGATGCGCGACCACGAAAGCCCGGAACTCGTCGGCCTGTTCACCACCTACACTGCCGCCGCCGACAGCCTCGGCGCCCACCTGACGCGCGCCGCGGCCGAGCACGGCGCGTCCGATCCGCTGATCGTCGCCACCTCGGCCGACCTCGCGCTGTACCCCGGTGCCGGAAGGCTGCCGACGGTCGAGGGATTCCGGTTCTCCACGCGAGGATTCAAGGAACTGGCGGGCGTCTCCCACCTCGGCCCGGCCATCGCGAGCCTGGTCCAGCTCAAACATCGCTACGGCGACGACGGCTGGCGCACCGAGGCCCAGCGCCTGCTCGCGGCGGTGGAACGCAGCCGCGCCGCGAACAGCGCCGAGCTGTGGCGGCACACCATCGCCGTCGAGGCGTACCGGGGCAGGGAACAAGCGATCGCCCGCATGATCGACTACACCTGTGCGGTCACGGCCCGGTACCTGGGCAAGGCGCTGGCCGACGCCGACTACCTGAGCGACCAGACTCTCCGGTACGACTACCTGGAGGGCGGCAGGGTCCCGGTCAACCACGTGATGATCGCTACTTTCTTCCTCACTGCCCTGGACATCTCCTTCCGCATCCTGCGCTGGTTCGACGGGCAGGAGGTGGACTGGGACCGGGTGATGGTGGTGATCGCCGGCCGGCAGGGCCGTCCAACCGCCGGCGTCACCTGGAACACGTCCAGCGTCGCCACCGTGCTGCGCGGTGCATCGCGCTACCGGCTTCCGCTCGAGCGGATGTACCTTGCTCCGCACGCGCCCATCTTCGCCACCCCGGCCGACGGTGTCCTGTCCGAGGTCATCGCGCTGGAGGAACCGTTGCGCCGCATCTGGTTCAACACCCGCGCCACCGTGGAACTGGGCGCACTGATGTTCCCGGATCGGCCGCGGTATGCACCGGGGCGTGTTGACGTGCCCGATGTCGCGGACCCACGGGTCGTCGAGATCGGCGAGATGCCGGCCATCCACGGACCCGACGATTGGCCCGCGATGGTCACCCGGCTGCGCATGGTCCTGGAGGACCCGCGCCAGCTGCTGTCCGGGTGCGTCACCGACTACGCGGTCGGCCAGCTCGTGGCGGCCGGCAACGATCCCGCCAAGGTGGTCGTGCCGGGGCTGGACGGGGTCGGCTATCCCACCAACCTGTCATGAGCAGCGAAAGGACCGCGCCGTGACCTCGCCCAGCCCCCCGCCCCCCGCATTCCCGTTGCCGATCGCCACCACGATCACGTCCGGCGACACCTCCGACACCACCCTGCTCGATCCCCGACTCACAGACCAGATCACGATCGGCGCCGTCGCGCTGCGCCGCCAGGACGACATCCGGTACCGCACGATCGACGTTCCGGGCGGCGGCACTCGCGAACTCGCCCTGGATCTGCTGCGTCCGGCGACCGGCGAGCCGCTCCCGTTGGTCGTGTACCTTCCGGGCGGCGGGTTCGTGACGGCGAACCGGACGAATGCCCTCGAGCTACGCAGTTTCGTCGCCGAATCAGGCTTCGTCGTCGCCAGCACCGAATACCGGGCGGTCGCTGACAAGGCAACCTACGTCGCCGCGATGACCGGTGTCACCAACGAGGTGGACGAGTTCGATGCCGGGACGGGCGCCGACGGCCGGGTCGACGCAGTCGTCGACAGCTTCGGCGCCTCCGACCTTTCCGCCCTCGGGGCCGACTTCAACGACGAGTTCGGTGCGTATTTCCGCGACAACGCAACGCACTTCTCGGCCTACCTCGGCGCACCCGGACGGATGCTGCCGGAGATTACCGACATCGTTCGGGCGGCAGACCCCGCCACCCACGTCGGTGCGGGCACGCCGCCGTTCCTGCTGCTGCACGGCACCAAGGACTTCCTCATCTCGCCGAGCCAGACCCAGCATCTGCACCGAGCCCTGCTTGCAGCGGGCGCCGACAGCACCCGGTACCTGCTGGACGGCGCCAACCACGGCGACATCGCGTTCCTCGGTCACCCTGACAGCGGCCTGCCCTGGTCCAGCACGACCACGATGGGCATCATCACCGCGTTCCTGCACCGCCATCTCGACGGGTCGTGACGGGATCAGCCCCGGCCGAGCAGCCCGGTCGCGATCAGCGACGTCAACGTGTCGACCGCCATGCCGGCGTCGGTCCCGCCCTCGGTGAACCGGCAATAGCAGAAGTATTCGAGCAGACACACCACGGCCAGGGCCGACATTCGAGCGCGCTCGGCCGGCGCCCCCGCCCAGGCCCGAGTGGCGAGGATATGGTCGGTCCAGACGTCGACCTGCCGGTCTCGAAGGCCCCGGTGGAACCGCTCGAATTCCGAGTTCAGCATCGATGCCTGGAGGACACCGCGCAGCTCGGGCAGGTGCCGCTCATACGCGGTCCAGAACGCTTCGACATGGGCCCGCACATCGTCGACGGTGGACAACGCGTGGTCCTCACCCATGTGCTCGACCACGACGGCGTGCAGCGCCTCGTCGAAATCCGCCGCGAGCGCCCGCAGCAGCGTGTCCTTGTCGGTGAAGTACCGGTAGAACACGCCCGCCGCCTTGCCCGCGGCCGTGGTGATATCGGTGACCTTGATCTCCGCGTAGCTCCGGGACACCAGCAAACCGCGCGCGGCCTTCTTGAGCTCCGCCTCGGTCTGCTGGCCTTTGGTCCGCTCCGGCACCGTGACTCCCATGAAATATGAAGATGACGCCATCTTCACATTCGAATGTGAGGCAAGTCAAACTCGGCCGGCCACGTCCCCTCGCCAGCACCGGCGGCCCGGATCAGGTTGCCTGCCCGGGCTCGGCGTTTGCGGGTGTGCCGGCCGGGTGCGGCGGGTTCGGGTGCAGGTCATCGTCGGTCAGCGGCGGTACCGGCAGCGGAGTCGGATCGGTGCGGGCGGGCCGCAGGCCATCGAGCACGATGCCGAGTACGCGGCGGTGGATGTCGGGGCGGCGTGCCGCGGCCGCGAGGCCGGCAGTGGCCTGCACGGACATGGTCAGGACCAGCATGTCGGTGGCGTCGATGTCGGCCCGCAGCACGCCGGCGGCCTGGGCGCGCCGGACCAGGCGGATGTGGTGGTCGCGCATGGCCGCCTCGGTCTCGGCGAACAGCGTGTACAGCGGGTCGGGTGGGGTGCCGCGGGCCCAGCCGGCGGTTGCGGTGTAGGCGCCGGCCACCAGGTCGCGGAATCCCCGGTCGTGCACGAGGGCGTCGGTGGACTCCTCGAAGTAGCGTACGAATGCGGCTTCGATGTCTTCGGCGCCGGCCGCGTCGGCGGCCCGCCGCTCCCAGTGGGCGAACCGTTCCGCGAACAACGCCATGATCAGCTGGTCCTTGTTCGGGAAGCGACGGTACACGCTGGCCACGCCGATGCCGGCGCGGGCGGCGATGTCGGCGAGCGTGGCGTCCAGGCCGCGCTCGGCGAACACCTCGGCGGCGGCGGCGAGGATCCGCTGGGCCGTGTCATCGGGCATGGTCTCGATGGTAGGGGCCGCGGAATAGCAATTCCGGAGTAGAGTCACCAAGCGGAATAGCTATTCCGAGCGGTCCGAGGGCGGGAGTGCGGCGATGAACCTCAAGGTCATGAGCGCGCTGGTACCCGGCCTGCGTTACTCGACGAGTCCGGCGCCGGTGCCAGAGGCGGCCCGGCCGCTCACGGTCGACGCCGTGCCGCAGATTCCGCGGCGACCTGCCGGCGTGGTGACCCGCCGCGGCATCGGCTACCGGGATGGGCTGCGCCTGGACCTGGTCACGCCGACGGTGCCGGGCCCGCATCCGCTGGTGGTGTACGTGCCGGGTGGCGGATTCGTGCGGGCACCGCGGGGCCTGGCCCGGCGGGAGCGGGCGTTCGTGGCCGCGGCCGGGTACGTGGTGGCCAGTGTCGAGTACCGCACAGTCCGGCAGAACGCGACCGTGACCGACGGGCTGGCCGACGTGCGGGCCGCCGTCGACCACCTCACCGACCAGGCTGAGACGTACGGCATCGACGCCGGGCGGATCGGCCTGTGGGGCGAGTCCGCCGGCGGCTACCTCGCCTCCGTGGCCGGACTCACCGACCCGCGGATCCGGGCGGTCGTCGACGAATTCGGCGCCTCCGGCCTTTCTGTCCTGGCCGACGGGTTCGACGAGCGCATGCGCGCGGCGCTGGCCGATCCGCGCCATCCCGTGCACCGGTACCGGGCCACCGAAACCAACCCGGTCGATCTGGTCCGGGCCGACGCCCCGGCGTTCCTGTTCCTGCACGGCGACGACGACCGCATCGTCCCGCCCGCACAGACCCTCGCCCTACACCGGGCGCTACAGGAGGCCGGCGCGGACAGCACGCACCACCTGCTGGCCGGCGCGGGCCACGGGATGCTGTCGCTCAACCGCCGCCAGGCCCGGCAGTGGACTTCCGTCCAGGTGCTGACGCTGATCACCGAGTTCCTCGACCGGACACTGCGGACCTGACATGCCCACCTAGTACCTCCGCGACGTCCCCGACCAGGCACAACGTGATCAAAGCACGACGTCACAGGTCAGCGTTGGCGGAGGATAGGAGATTCGAACTCCTGAGGGGTTGCCCCCAACACGCTTTCCAAGCGTGCGCCCTAGGCCACTAGGCGAATCCTCCGCCGGCAAGCCTACCGACTCGGCCGGCCTGGCGGAGCGCCGGACGCTCCTGGGTGGGACCCTGGCCCGGCAAGTCGGCGGGCTGGCTAAACTGGCGGGCAGACCCCTCGCACGGCGTTAATCCCGCCAACTCCCCCAGGGCCGGAAGGCAGCAAGGGTACGCGGGCTCTGGCGGGTGTGCGAGGGGTCCCTTCCAGTCCTCGTGAGGATGAGGCTATGGCAGGCGACGTCCCAACTGCCGCGGCGGCGGGAACGAGCGGCGCTGCACCCACGGCGCTGTACCGGAGATACCGCCCGGCCACCTTCGCCGAGCTCAAGGGGCAGGACCACGTCACCGAGCCGCTGCGCCAGGCGCTGCGCAGCGGGCGGGTGCACCATGCCTACCTGTTCAGCGGCCCCCGCGGGTGCGGCAAGACGTCAAGCGCCCGGATCTTGGCGCGCTCGCTCAACTGCGAGCAGGGGCCGACCCCCGACCCGTGCGGGAAGTGTGCCTCCTGCATCGCGCTGGCCCCGTCCGGGCCCGGCAGCATCGACGTGATCGAGATCGACGCGGCCTCGCACGGCGGCGTTGACGACGCAAGGGACCTGCGCGAGCGCGCCTTCTACGCGCCGGTCTCGGGCCGCTTCAAGATCTATATCGTCGACGAGGCGCACATGGTGACCCGGGAGGGCTTCAACGCGCTGCTCAAGCTCGTCGAGGAGCCCCCGCCGCACCTGAAGTTCGTGTTCGCCACCACGGAGCCCGAGAAGGTCATAGCGACGATCAGGTCGCGCACCCACCACTACCCGTTCCGGCTGATGCCGCCGGCCGTGCTGCGCGGGCTCCTGGAGGAGATTCTCGCCAGCGAGGGCGTCAAATACGAGCCCGCCGTGCTGCCGGTCGTGGTCCGGGCGGGCGCGGGCTCGGCGCGTGACGCGCTGTCGATCCTCGACCAGCTGCTGGCCGGTTCCGACGAGTCCGGTCTGACCTACGAGCGGGCCGTAACCCTCCTCGGCTACACCGACGAGACCCTGCTCGATGACGTTGCCGGGGCGTTCGCTACCGGCGACGGGGCCGAGGTGTTCCGCGCCGTGAACCGGGTCATAGAGGGCGGCCACGACCCGCGGCGGTTCGCCGCCGACCTGCTGGACCGGTTCCGTGACCTGATCGTGCTGGCGGCTGTGCCCGACGCCGCCCAGACCGGGCTGCTGGACGTGCCCGCCGACCGGCTCGACCGGATGCGCGCACAGGCGGCCAGCTTCGACCAGGCGCAGCTCGCCAGGGCCGCGGAGACGATCAACGCCGGGCTGGTCGAGATGCGCGGGGCAACCTCCCCGAGGCTGCAGCTCGAGCTCATCTGCGCCCAGGTGCTGCTGCCCGCGACCGCCGCGGGCGACGCGGGCCTGCTCGCCAGGCTGGAGCGGCTCGAGCGCAGGCTCGGCACCGGTGAAGCGCCGCACCGGCCCGACCAGCGCGAGGCACCCCCCGCCCGGCCAGCTCCCGCCGCTGCCGC
>JASHOI010000203.1 GCA_030041195.1 Streptosporangiaceae bacterium
CCGGCGCAGGCCCCATGCGCCCGGCGCCAGCGATGCCGCGCCGCGGTGGCTCGGCCCGCTCATCACGCGGACCCGGGTTCCAGAGGAGTTGTCATGTTCTTTACGTACCTCCGGCGCGAGCTGCGCCGGCGGATGCGCCAGGCCATATTCATCTCCGTGGGGCTCGCCCTCGGGATCGGCCTGGTCATTACCGTGACGGCCGCGTCGTCCGGCGTCAAGGCAGCCCAGGGCACGGTGCTGCAGAACCTGTATGGCGTCGGCACGGCCGCGACCGTCACCAAAACCCCCACGGCGGGTTCTTTCCTCGGCGGCGGCGGCCGCAACTTCAACTTCAAGCCCGGCGAGACGGTCAAGATCGACGACCTGACCGCCACCCGTAGCCTCGGCACCCTTGACGACTCGACGGTCACCACGATTTCCAAGCTGAGCGGTGTGGCGGGCGCCAGCGGGACGCTGACGGCCAGCGACGTGGACACCACGATCACCATTCCCGACTTCAGCAGCGGTGGCGGCGGCGGGGGTAGTGGCAGCGGCGGCCGCGGCGGAGGCGGCGGAGGCGGCGGCTTCCGCGGCCCGGGCGGCTTCAACGCCGGGAACGCGGTGACGGTCGACGGCGTCGACCTGGCCTCGAACGCGCAGGCGCTCGGCCCGCTGAGCAACGGGACGCTCAGTTCCGGCCGCACCCTGAAGTCCTCGGATGCCACCTCCGACGTGGCGGTGATCGACTCCAGCTACGCGAAGTCGGCGAGCCTGAAGGTCGGGTCGGACGTGACGCTGGCCAGCACCAAGTTCACCGTCGTCGGGATCGTGACCGAGCCGGCCAGCGATTCGTCGGCCGACGTGTACATCCCGCTGGCCCGGGCGCAGACGCTGTCGAAGAGCACGGGCAAGGTCAACACGATCTACGTGGCGGCCGACAGTTCGTCGGACATTTCGGCGGTGCAGAAGGAGATCCAGAAGGCGGTGCCCGGGGCGACGGTTACCACGTCGGCGAACCTGGCCAGCGAGGTGACCGGGTCGCTGTCGAGCGCGTCGAGCCTGGCGAACAACCTGGGCAAGTGGCTGGCGATCGCGGTGCTGATCGCGGCGTTCCTGCTGGCCAGCTTGCTGACGATGTCGGCGGTTTCGCGCCGGGTGCGGGAGTTCGGCACGCTGAAGGCGCTGGGCTGGCGCAGCCGCCGGGTGATCGGTCAGGTCATGGGTGAGTCGCTGGCAATGGGCATCATCGGCGGCGCGGTTGGCATCGGGCTCGGGTTCCTCGGCGCGAAGATCGTGCAGCACGTGTCGCCGTCGCTGACCGCGGACGTGGGCCCCACCACCGGCTCGGCGACGCCGGGCGGCGCCCGTACGTTCGGTGGTGGCGGCGGCTTCGGTGGTGGCGGCGGCGGCTTCGGTGGTGGCGGAGCTGGCGGCACCGGCGGTGGCGGAGCTGGCGGTGGTGGTGGCGGCTTCGGCGGTGGCGGCGGCGGGGATCGCTTCCGTACCGCTGCCGCGCACGCAACGACCGTGCACCTGACGGCGCCGGTTACCCTCAACATCATCATCCTCGCCGTGGTACTCGCCGTGGCCGGCGGCTTGATCGCCGGGATGCTCGGCGGATGGCGCGCGGCCAGGCTCCGCCCGGCGGCGGCCCTGGCCCGGGTCGAGTGACCGGGCAGGCGGACACCGCGGACAGCGAGGAGAGGAATCCATGTACAAGCTCACCGGCGTGACCAAGACGTACCAGAAGGGCCGCGCCACCGTATACGCGCTGCAAGGTGTGGACCTCGTGATCGAGGACGGCGAATTCCTGGCGGTCCAGGGCCCGACCGGGCACGGCAAGACCACGCTGCTGCAGATGCTCGGCGGCCTTGACCGGCCCACGTCCGGCATCGTCGAACTCGACGGGCAGGACCTGGCCCAGCTGCGGGAGAGCCAGGTCACCAAGGTCAGGGCAACAAAGATCGGGTTCATCTTCCAGACGTTCAACCTGATCCCGACGCTGAGCGCGCAGGAGAACGTGGAAACCGCGCTGGTGCCGCTCGGCGTCGGCGGCGGCGAGCGGCGTGCCCGGGCCATGCAGAGCCTTGAGGTTGTCGGCCTCGGTGACCGGGCAAGGCACCTGCCCTCCGAGCTGTCCGGCGGCCAGCAGCAGCGGGTGGCCATCGCCAGGGCGCTGGTCAAGCAGCCCAAGGTGATACTGGCCGACGAGCCAACCGGCAACCTCGACGAGGACACCAGGGACGAGATCATCGCGCTGCTTGAGGGCCTGTGGCGGGAGAGGGGGCTGACCCTGGTGCTGGTCACACACGACAGCTCGGTAGCCCGCCGGGCCCAGCGCGTCGCGCTGATGCGCAGCGGGAAACTGTCGATCAGACAGGACACCAGGGGCGCGACCACCTGACGGCCCGCCTGGGCACCGCACCGCCGTCCTGATCCGCTCGCCCGGGTCAGGACGGCGCGGTGCTGCCCTCAGGAGTGCGGGAGGGCCAGCTCACACCAGACGACCTTGCCGGAGAGCGTGCGTCGCGCACCCCAGCGCTGCGACAGCTGGCTCACGACCTGCAGGCCGCGGCCGCGCTCGTCGTCGTCGCTCGCGTGCCGCAGCCTGGGCAGGGCCGCCGAGTCGTCGAGCACCTCGCATACCAGCCCGTCTTCGCGAACCAGGCGCAGCGCGATCGCTCCCTGGGAGTAGCGCACCGCGTTGGTGACCAGCTCGGAAGCGAGCAGCTCCGCGGTCGGGATCAGCTCCGCCAGGCCCCATCGCTTCAGTCGCCTGCGCACCAGCATCCGGGCCCGGCGCGCGGACGTCAGCTCGGACGCGAGCTTCCAGGTGACGTGCTGATCCGGCGACAGCCGGTTCAGCCTGGCGATCAGCACCGCGATGTCATCACGCTGGTGATCGGCGTACACGCTGGCCAGCGTCGCCTTGCACAGATCCTCGAGCGAACGGGTTGCCGAGCCGGGCCCGAACGTCTCCCGCAGCCGGGTCAGCCCTTCGTCGATGTCGCTGGCGCGTCGTTCCACCAGCCCGTCGGTGTAGAGGACGAGCAGGCTGCCATTCCTGATCTTGAATATCCGCGTGTGGAT
>JASHOI010000204.1 GCA_030041195.1 Streptosporangiaceae bacterium
GAACTCTGCTGCCCAGTCACGCTCGGGCTGGTCACTACCCGCGTTGCGCGGCCCCGACCACCTCCCGGACCGCGGCGATGATCTTGTCCTCGTCCGGCAGCACGTAGTCCTCCATCGGCTTGCTGTACGGGACCGTCGCATCCAGCGCGGTCACCTGCTTCACCGGGGCCCGCAGCGACCCGAACCCGGCGTCGGCGACCTCGGCGGCGATGACCGCCGACGCGGAGCCGTGCCGGGTGGCCTGGTCAACGAGCACGAGCCGGCCGGTCTTGGCCACCGACTCCAGGATCGTGGCCGTGTCCAGCGGCGCGATCGTGCGCGGGTCGATCACCTCGGCGTCGATGCCCTCGCCGGCCAGCCGCTCCGCGGCGGCGAGCGCCTTGCCCACCATCCAGCCAATCGCGACGAGCGTCACGTCGCCGCCCGGCCGGCGAACCGCCGCCTGCCCGAACGGGACCAGGTGCTCTCCCTCGGGCACGTCACCGGGCTCGAGCGTCAGCAGGTAGTGATGGAAGAAGCAGACCGGGTTGTCGTCGCGGATCGCGGTCGCCAGCAGCCCCTTGGCGTCGGCGGGCGTCGCCGGGAGCGCCACCTTGAGGCCGGGCACGCCCATGAACATGCCGTAGATGGACCCGGTATGCTGCCCCGCCCAGCCCGCCGTGAACCCGTACCCGGCCTTGAGCACCAGCGGGACGCTCACCTGGCCGCCGGTCATGTACCGCAGCCGCGGTGCCTCGTTGACCACCTGGTCCATGGCGACCAGCATGAACTCGGCCATGTACAGCTCGACGACCGGCCGGTACCCGGCCAGCGCCGCGCCGACCGCCATACCGATCTCGGCGGTCTCCGAGATCGGCGTGGTTCGGACCCGGCCGGCGCCGAATTCGCGAAGGAACGGGTCCGACTCGGTCGTGGCGATGTTCTGCCCGAAGTAGAGCACGCGGTCGTCGCGCAGCATCTCCTGCCGCAGCGACTCGTTGATCGCGCCGATGTAGGGGAGTTCGCGTGCCATGCCGGTACTCCTATGCGTAGACGAAGTCGACGGCGGCCTCGGGGCTGGGGAACGGGCTCTGCAGGCCGAACTCGACCGCGCCGGCCATCTCCGCGCGGGCCGCCGCCGCGATCTGGTCGGCCTCGGCCGGGCTCAGGGTCCCGTCGCTGACCAGGACGCCGCGCATCCGCGGCACCGGGTCGCCGCGCTTGGCGGCCTCGTATTCCTCGGGCGCGCCGAAGACCTCGATGGCCTCATGCTCGGGGAAGTGCAGCGGCACGCCGGGCGGCGCGATGATGTTGCCGTGCGCGCTCAGCCGGTAGATCAGCGACTCCACCAGCGTCGGGCCCTCGCCAGCGCGCGCTCTGGCCACGGCCGCCGCCACCGCGCCGTGCACCGCGACCGGGTCACGGCCGTCCACGGTCACGCCGGGCATGCTGTAGGCGCGCGCCTTGACCGCGAGCGGCTCGCCGGCGGCCGCGTTCGCGTCTTCCTGCTCGGCGCGGGTCACCACGTTGTACCCGTTGTTCTCGAGCACGTACACGATTGGCAGCCTCCACAGCGACGCGATGTTGAGCGACTCGTGGAACGCGCCCTGCTTGGACGCGCCGTCGCCGAAGAAGCACGCCACGACCTGCCCCTGGCCCCGGATCTGGGCCGCGTAGGCGGCCCCGGTCGCCTGCGGGATGCCCTGGCCGACGATGCCCGAGGTGCCGAGGAACCCGCGCCCGGGGTCGGTGAGGTGCATCGACCCGCCGTAGCCGCCGCACAGGCCGTCCCTGCGGCCGTAGATCTCCGCCATCATCGCCGTGGCCGGCGTGCCGAGGACCAGCGGGTAGCCGTGGCAGCGGTAGGTCGTCATCAGCTGATCCCGCTGGCCGAGCGCCGCCAGCGACCCGACGATCGACGCCTCGGCGCCGTCGGCCAGGTGGGTGTGCCCGCGGATCACGCCGGGATGCTCGGTGAACGTCGCCTTGACCTGCTCCTCGAACTCCCGGATCCGGACCATCTGGGTGTACATCCAGACGAGCCGGGCGGCGTCGAGGTCCGTGCCGTCGCTTCCGGTCAACTCAGGCTCCCTTCGCTCGCGAGAACTGGGCGGCGGTGGCCTCGTAGGCCCGCCGGTACATCTCGGGCATCGGCAGATTGCGCAGTTCCTCCGACAGCACCTCGACCCCCCACGGCCCGTCGTAGCCGTGCGCCAGCGCCGCGGCCACGTAACGGCCGACGCCGAGTTCGCCCTCGCCGGGCAGCCTGCGGTGGTTCAGGGTCTCGTCGGACAGGTCCGCGGAGTTCGCGAGCTGGCCATCGCTGAGCTCGATCCAGGACAGGAACTCCGGCGGGATCCGGGCAAGCTCCTCCGGGGGAATACGGAGCTTGCCCAGGTGCCAGGTGTCGATCGCGATGCCGCCGTTGGCCGCCCCGGCGCCGGCCACCACGGCGAGCGCCGCCTCGACGCTGTTCACGTTGGGGTCGAACGGCATCAGCTCATAAACGACGTCCGCCGCCGTGTGCTGCGCGGCGTCCGCGCACAGCGCGGCGAATTCCTCGGCAACCCGCCCGATCTCACACCGCACCCCGGTGAGGTTCCCCACCTTGACGTGGTGCGCCCCGAGCGCGCCGCTTGCCTCAAACAGCATTCGGCGACGCGAGTCGGCACCTTTTCTGCGTTCATCGCCTCGGTCAAGGAACCAATCGGAAAGGAATTCCAGCTCCAGGTACTCAAGACCGTTGCCGGTGAGGATCTCCCTCATTTCGCCCAGCGTCAGCGTCTCGCGCACGTGCTCGAGATCGGCGTGCCAGATGCCGATTCCGCTGAAACCGGCCCGGGCCGCCTCCGCGCAGCGCTCGGCGAAACCGAAAAGGCTCCATTCGCGGCCCGTCTTCAGCTGCACCGGGCCGGCCAGCGTCCAGTACAGGCCCACCAGCCTGACGCTCCGCCGCTGGTGACCGGCGGGTAGCCTGGTGACTGCCATGACGAACTCCTAAAGGTTCCGGATGGTTCGACGCAATGAACGGCACAGGTGGGATGAGCGAGGTGCGCGGTGAACGTTGACGACCTCGTGGCGATCGATGTGCACACCCACGCCGAGGTCTCGGCCGGCGGCCAGGATGCGCTCAGCCCGGAGCTGCTCGAGGCCTCGCGCGCGCTGTTCAAGGCGGGCAGCCGCCCCCCGACGCTGCCCGAGATCGCCGCGTACTACCGGGAGCGGCGCATGGCGTGCGTGGTGTTCTCGGTCGACGCGGAGGCGGCGACCGGCGTCCCCGGGGTGCCGAACGAGGAGGTGGCCAAGGCGGCCGCCGACAACCCGGACGTCATGATCCCGTTCGCGAGCATCGACCCGGCCCGGGGCAAGGCCGGGGTCCGCCAGGTGCGCAGGCTGGTGACCGAGTTCGGAATCCGCGGTTTCAAGTTCCACCCCAACGTCCAGGCGTTCTATCCCAACGACCGGATTGCCTACCCGCTCTATGCGGCGATCGAGGAATTCGGCGTGCCGGTGGTTTTCCACACCGGGCAGAGCGGGATCGGCACCGGCGCGCCCGGCGGTGGCGGCATCCGGCTGAAATACTCGAACCCGCTGTTTGTGGATGACGTGGCCGCGGATTTTCCCGACCTTCCTATTGTGCTCGCCCATCCCTCTTTCCCATGGCAGGACGAGGCCCTTGCGGTGGCCACCCACAAGCCGCTGGTCCATATCGACCTGTCCGGCTGGTCACCGAAGTATTTCCCGCCGCAACTCGTCCAGTACGCGAACACGCTGCTGCAGGACAAGGTCCTTTTCGGCTCCGATTACCCGCTGATCACCCCCGATCGCTGGCTGGCCGATTTCGACGCGCTGCCGATCAAGCCGCAGGTACGGCCGAAGATCCTTAAGAACAACGCCGCTGCGCTGCTCGGGCTCTCGCCCTCGTCCGGCTGAGGGCCCGGCATCACGGTCACGGGGCGGGCGCGAGCGACGCCGGAGCCGGGTCCCGTGCGGCAGCGACGCCGTCTGCGCCGGCCGGGCCGTCACCATGCGGCTGCGGCCCGGTCGTCAGCTCGGAGCTGTGATAGTCGGCCCGGGTCGCCAGGTCGCGGCTGTACCGGGCGATGATCTGCCTGACCCGGTGCGCGGCCAGCGGCCCGAGCAGGTCATAGGTGCCGATGAACAGCTCGCGCGCCGCGGTGCGCGGCCACGCGTGCGGCAGCAGCTCGCCGGGCAGGTCGGGGTCGAGCCCGGGGAACGCCCGCCATTCGTCCATGACCCTGGTCCTGGCGACCAGCGCCTCGACCGGTGAGATCCGCCCGGCGAGCGCACGCTCGCGCAGCTCGCCGGTGCCGGCGATGAACCTCTGGTACCTGGCGTGCAGGTCGTCAAGGTCCCAGGCACGCTGCGGGCACCCGTCCGGCCCGATGCCGGGCACGGTCGCGGCCCGGAACGCGGTGGCGGTGCCGATCCCCAGCTCGGAAAGCTGGCCGACGACCTCCGACGCCTGATCGCGCGGCGCCACCCAGAGCCCGTCGTACAGCGGCGCGAAGCCGAGCCAGCGCAGCTGCTTGCGCAGCGCGTCGCGGGCCGCCCGGTTGTGCTCCGGTATCGAGAACGCCACCAGGCTCCACATCCCGTCCCACGGCTGTGTCTCCCGGCCGAAGGAGAAGATGTGCCGCGCGCCCTCGTCAAGGATCTCCGCCGCGCGCTCGCTGAGCCGGACGAAGGTGCGCCTCCCGATCTTCGAGGTGACCAGCAGCCCGTTCCTGGTGAGGCGGCTCAGCGCGGCCCTGGCGGCCGAGTCGCTGACGCCGAACTCCGCGAGCAGCGCGACCAGCGCGGCCGACGGCAGCGATTCGGTGTGCTGCCACCAGTAATCCCCGAGCAGCGTGAGCAGCAGCCGCGGGGGCCGCTGCGCAACCCCCCACGGCCGCACCTCGGAACCATCGTCGTCGAGCAGCGCGTGCTCGGCGGACGGATGGGACGGGTGAGAGCCGGCCACGTTCCTGAGGGTACCGGACCTCTGATAAGGGGCCTGAACGCCACGGTGACCGGTTGCTCCGGTGTCATCTATCGGCCGGTATGGCCGGCGGCCGTACGCGGCGCCTGGCCGGGCGAGCCAGCGCATGCTCAGTCGGCGGTGTTGAGGACGACGGTCTTGAGCTGGGTGTAGTCGAGGACCGACTCGGCGCTCATGGTCCGGCCGAAGCCGCTGTGCTTGTAGCCGCCCCACGGCGCGCCGATCACCCCGAACGACCCGAACCCGTTGATCGTGACCTGGCCCGCCTGCACGCCGCGGGCCAGCCGGATCGCCCGGCTCACGTCGGAGGTCCAGACCGACGCGTTGAGGCCGTACCTGGTGCCGTTGGCGATCGCGATGGCCTCCTCCTCGTCTTCGTACGTGAGCACCGACAGCACCGGCCCGAAGATCTCCTCCTGGGCGATGCGCATGCCCGGGGCCACCCGGTCGAAGATCGTCGGTTCCACGAAGAAGCCCTTGTCGTACTTTTCGCCGGACAGCTTGTGGCCGCCGGTCACCACCTCGGCGCCCTCCTCGCGGCCGACGTCCAGGTAGCCGAGCACCCGCCGCTCCTGCTTGGCGCTGATCAGCGGCCCCATCTGCACGTCCTCGTACCACGGGCCGATCCTGACCTTCCCGAATTCGGTGGCCACCGCGTCCACCAGTTCCTGCCGCATGCTCTCGCTCACCAGCAGCCGGGAGCCCGCTGCGCAGACCTGGCCGGTGTTCAGCGTGATGCTGCGCACGATCGACGGGACGGCGCGGCCCAGGTTGGCATCGCCGAGCACGATCTGCGGCGCCTTGCCGCCCAGTTCCACGTGCAGCGGGATCAGGTTGGCGGCGCAGGCGGCCATGATCTTGCTGCCGGTCTCCGGAGAGCCGGTGAAGCTCATCCGCCGGACCAGGGGATGGGCCGGCAGCGCGGCGCCGGCCTCGTCGCCGTAACCGGTCACCACGTTGATCACGCCCGGCGGGATGCCCGCGTCCGCGGCCAGCCTGGCCAGCAGCAGGCAGGTCAGCGGGGCGTCTTCGGCGGGCTTGACCACGATCGTGTTGCCCACCGCGATCGCCGGCGCCACGTCGGTCACCATGATCGGGCCGGGCACGTTCCACGGGATGATGCTGCCGCACACGCCGTACGGCTCGCGGATGGTCATGCCGAGGACCCCCGGCGCCGACGCTGGCAGCGTCTGCCCGGTGATCTTGTCGGCCAGGCCGGCCACGTAGGTCAGCGTTCTTGGCACCGGGGAGGGTCCCCAGCGCGGATGGCCGACCTCCATCGATTCCAGCGCGGTGATCTCGGTCTCGTGCCTGCGGCACGCTTCGGCCCACCGGTACAGGCACTCGGCCCTGGTCACCGGGCTCGCGTCCCGCCACGCCGGGAACGCGGCGGCGGCCACCGTCGTGGCCCGGTCGATGTCGTCGGCGCCGCCTCTCGGCACGCGCAGCAGCACGTCCTGGGTCGCCGGGTTGATCACCTCGAACGTCTCGCCGCTGCTGGCCGGCACCCAGTCCCCGCCGATCAGGTGCGCTCCCTCGGTGAGCAGCGCGGCGACGTCGAGGCGTGGTGGAGCCTTCACTGCCATCGCGGTTCTCCTTGCCTATCTGCCTCGCGTGTCGGCCAGCGATGCTTGACGAATTGTGTCACGCTCGTCGCAACAAATGACACGCCTCAACTCGGCGGGTGTCAAGACAACCCTGGCGCGGCTCTCAGCGGGCCGGCGGGCCGTACCCGGCGGTGCGCCGGAACAACGTGAGCAGCGCTGGCACCAGGCGCTCCTTCGCGACCTCGGGGCCGACGTGGACGAACTCGTCGAAGCCGCCGTGCAGCGCGCTGAACAGCAGCAGCGCGGTCACGTCCAGGTCGGTGACGTCGAAGGCGCCCGCTGCGGATCCGTCGGCGAGCAGGTCAGCGATGACCGCGGTCAGCCCGCCGCCGAGATGCGTGCCGCCCTCCCGGCGCAGCGCCTCCCTCGGAAGGTGCGCGAACAGCACGTCATGCTGGCCGAGCTCGCGCTCGTAGTCCTCGAAGCAGGCCACGACGAACGCGTCGAGCTTGGCGCCCCAGTCCGGGCCTGCGCGGTCGACCGCGGTGCGGGCCCGCTCCACGATCCGCTCCTCGAACCGGTCCTGGAGCGCGAACAGCAGCGCGTCTTTCGACGAGAAGTGCAGGTAGAACGTGCCCTGCGCGACGCCGGCGCGCTGCGCGATCTCCGACACGGTGGTGCGCGCGATCCCGTGCTCGGTGAACAGCGCCAGTCCGGCGTCGAGCAGGTCCTTGCGGCGCTCGGCCGCGGGCTTGGTGCGGGGTACCGCCGTATCGGTCACGCACCCGAGAGTAGCGGCCGGGCGCCGCCTCGCGTAATGTGACTGACGATCAGTCAGTTGATGAGGTGAGGGAGCCCCGCATGCGCGCTTCACCATCCCCGCAACTCCCGCCCGGCATCCCCGGCCCAGCGCCCCGATCGCCGTCGCTGCCGGCCGGATTGCTGTTCGCGGTGTTCCTCGGGACGTTCATGGCGCTGCTCGACGTGAGCATCGTGAGCGTCGCGCTGCCCGCCATGCAGCACGGCCTGCACGTCACCGTGGCGGCGCTGCAGTGGGTGGTCGACGCGTACACCCTCTGCCTGTCGGCGCTGGTGCTGACCGGCGGTTCCCTCGGCGACCGCTTCGGCAGGAAACGGCTGTTTCTGCTCGGCATCGGCGGCTTCGCCGCCGGATCGGCGCTGTGCGCGATCGCGACGGATTACCCGATGCTCATCACCGGCCGTGTCGTGCAGGGGATCGCGGCCGCGGCGCTGATGCCGGGCGCGCTCGCCATCCTCGGCCACAGTTTCCCCGAGCCAAGGCGGCGCGCGCAGGTCATCGGGCTGTGGACCGCCTGCGCCGGGCTGGCGCTCGTCGCCGGGCCGCTGCTCGGCGGGCTGCTCGTCGACGCCGCCGGCTGGCCGTGGATCTTCGTGATCAACGTGCCGCTCGGCGTGCTCGCCCTGGCCGTCGGCTGGCGGCACATTCCGGAGAGCGCGGATCCCGCACACGCGTCGGTCGACCCGGCCGGCCAGATCCTCGGCGTCGCCTGGCTCGGCGCGCTCGCGTTCGGCTTCATCGAGGCGGGCAACCTGGGCTGGACCTCGGTGGCCGCGCTGGCCGGCTTCGCCTGCGCCGCGGTCACGTTCGCCGCCTTCGTCGCGGCCGAGCTTGGCGGCAGCGCGCCGATGCTGCCGATCAGGCTGTTCGCCGACCCGAGGTTCTGCGTTATCAACGCGGCTTCGTTCGTCATGGGCTTCTCGGCGTTCGCGACGTTCGTCATCCTCTCGCTGTTCCTGCAGGACCTGTTGCGCGAGTCGGCCCTGGTCACCGGGTTGCATTACCTGCCCCTCTGCCTCGGCGACGTGCTCGCCGCGACGATCGGCGGCCGGATCACCGCGTCGCGCGGCACCCGCCTGCCGATGGTCGCTGGCTACGCGTTCATGGGCGTATCGCTGCTCGCGATGACGTCGTTCTCCGCCACCACGGGCTCCGTCTGGCTCAGCATCGTGCTCGCGCTGCTCGGCATCGGGATGGGCCTCGGCTTGCCGCCCGTCAACGTGGCCGCGATGGCGGCCGTGCCGCGGGAACGATCGGGGCTCGCGTCCGCCACCACGAACGCCGTCAGGCAGACCGGCACCACGCTGGGCATCGCGCTGCTCGGCGCGATCCTGACGACCCGCGCCGCCGGGCACCTGGCCGCCTCGCTCATCGCCGCGGGCGTCGCGCCCGGCCCGGCCCGCCACGCGGCCCTGCGGTCGGTCACGCTGCACACGTTCCGGCCGGTCGCTGGCACCGGGATCGGCGCCGCCGCCCTCGCTCATCGCTACGGGCTGGCGTTCATCTCGGGGTTCCGCGCCGCGATGGCCCTGGCCGGCCTGACCAGCCTGGCCTTGGCGGCCGCCGCGTGCGGGCTCGGCCCCCCGGCCGGCCACCCTCGCAATGACTTGGCGTCTGCGCGGAAACGGAGGAAGGTAAGGGCCTAGCCGTCCCTGCTCTGACGGGAGTCCCGGGTTGCCTGATCGGTCTGACCGCTGGGCTGAATTTCACGAACTGCACCGGACCCGGGAGTGCGCCCGTGAAGCGCACCGGGAGTGCCCGCACCTAGTGACGTTCGGCGGCGGTTTCAACCCGCGGCGGCTTCGCCTGGAGTTCGGCGCGGGCCTGTGCCCGTGCTCATGCCATTCGCCGTGCCCGGTCACCATCACCACCAAGCGGCTCACCGTTCCGGCGAAGCAGTGGTACGACTCGTGCACCTGCCCGGGCGCAGACCAGCGGCGGCAGCGCTTCGACGAGCTCGGCGGGATCCCGGACTTCAGCGAAGCGCGGGAGCAGGCCGAGCGCAGGTCGCAGGCACGCAAGGAGGCGTACGAAGCGGCGCGGGCTCGCGCAGCGGGCAAGAGCCGGGCGGAGATCCGGGACATCTACGTGGCCGAGCTGAACGCCCGGGGCCTGCGGATACCGGCGGAGCGTGTTCTCGACGCCGTCGTCGAGCGCATCGCCGGTAACCCGCTTCCGGCCGCCCGCGTCCTGGGCGAAAGCCTGGTCCAGATGGGCAAGGGCTTGTACGAGCTGTCCCGCCTGTTCCGGCAGCGCCGCTGAGCGCCGCGTGATGACAAGGGCGGGACAGGGGTATCTGATTTTCAGATATCATGCGTGCATGAGGACCATGACCGCCACCGAAGCTTCCCGTCACTTCTCCGATCTGCTGGACGTGGTCGAGCGCGGCGAGACAGTGATCATCCTTCGGGGAAGTCACCCGGTGGCCGAGATCGGCCCTGCTCACCGTCGCACGGGTGCTGACCTTCGCGCGGCGCTGGAGGGCACCTCGCCGCCGGACGACGACTTCGCCAGGAACATCTCGGCGGCCTTGTCGATGGTGACCTCGGAGGAGCCCGATCCGTGGGCCGACGCCTGATCCTGGACACGAACGTCCTCATCGCCTACGAGCGCGCAGCCATCGACCGATCTGCTCTAGATGATGACGAACTGGCTGTTGCGTCGATATCCATTGCCGAGTACCGAACCGGGATAGAGCTGGCGGATACCCCGGAACGCGGCGCCGAACGAGCGCGGGCACTCGCCGCGATTACCTCGGTCATGGACGTGCTGGACTACACCCAGGTCACGGCGGCACACCACGCGCGTCTGCTCGCGCGCGTCCGCAGATCGGGAAGTCCGCGCGGCGCGCACGATCTCATCATCGCCGCGCACGCCGCCGAGACCGGACGGCTCGTCCTGACCCGCGACGCCAACGCGCGCTTCGGCGACCTGCCCGGCATCACCGCAATCGACGTCTGACAAACCGCGCGCCCGCGTTGCTCCCGGGTGCAGGAGCCTTGGCACCTGTCTGGGCGAGTGGTATAGATGCGCTTGTTGGCGACCGTCGTTGAGCGAGATGTCATAGATCTCTGAGGACGCGACGTCTGGGGCCGCAGCCGGTGTCGGCGTGGCAGGTTGGAGCGCGATGGCCCGTCCCGTCACCCAGCTGGCCAGCCTTGACCTGAACCTGCTCGTCGCGCTGCGGGAACTGCTCGCCGAGCGGAACGTCACGCGCGCCGCTGAGCGGCTCGGCGTCAGCCAGCCGGCGGCGAGCGCGTCGCTGGCCAGGCTGCGCCGGCACTTTGGCGACGAGCTCCTGGTGCGGGACAAGGGCGGGTACACGCTGACGCCGCTGGCGGCGCAGCTTGCCGAGCAGGTCGACGTCGTGTGCGCCGCGGCCGACCGGCTGTTCGCGGCGAGCACCCATTTCGACCCGGCCATCTCGGAGCGCGAGTTCACCCTGGTGATGGCCGACTACACGATCGGGGTCATGGGCGAGGTGCTCTCGCAGCTGGTCCACCAGGCCGCGCCGCGGGTCCGGCTGCACATCAGGCTGGTCAGGGAGTCGCTGGCGACCGAGTACGCCGGGGCCATCCGGTTCGTCGACGGAATGGTGGCGCCGCCCACGCACGGCTTCAAGCTGCCCAACACCCGGTCGGCCGAGTTGTTCCGGGACCGCTGGGTGTGCCTGGTCGCGGCGTGCAACCCGGCGCTGGACGCCGGCCAGCTGCGGCTGGCCGACCTCGCCCGGCTGCCCTGGGTCGCGCCCTACTACCGGGACCAGGGCGCGCCGTCCGCTCCGATCATGCGCCAGCTCATGCTGCTCGACCTGCAGCCGCATATCGCGGTCCGGGTGGAGAGCTATCTCGCGGTGCCGCACTTCGTGGCGGGCACCGACCGGATCGCGCTCATGCAGGAACGACTCGCCGCCCGGCTCGCGGACCGGATGGACCTGCGGGTGGTGGAGTGCCCGGGGCACACCGAGCCGATCGTCGAGTCGCTGTGGTGGCACCGGCAGTACGAGGAGGACATCGCGCACGCCTGGCTGCGCCGGCTGATCGTGGAGGCCGCCCGCGGCCTCGGCCGCACCCGCGCGCCCGCCGCCGTGGCGCAACCGCCCTGCGGTCAGCCGGCGGAGTTCGGGATCGAGGTTCCCGCCGCACGGACCGCCGAGCGCAGCTGGTGAATCCGGCCGCTATAAGGCGCGTTTATACCGGATAGACGAATTGTTTGTTTGCCCGGGTAGACACGGCAATCTTAACGTAGCGGCAAGGCGCGTTCATTAACGGCGAATTTCGCGGCCGTTAAAGCCCGGAGTTTTCGCGTACCCGGACAGGAGCGTTCATGCCGCATGCACTGACCGAGCTGAAGCTCGAGGCGGTCACCAAGCCGGCGAACGCGGTAGCGCACGAGATCAGCACCGACGTCTGCGTCGTCGGAGCCGGGATCGCGGGCCTGTCGGCGGCGATCGAGTCCGCGCGCCTCGGCCGCGACGTCGTGCTCGTCGACTCGCTGCCGGTGATCGGCGGCCAGATGGTCCACTCGCTGATCGGCCTGTTCTGCGGGGTCTTCGGAAACGCGCCGAACTATACGCAGCTGACCCACGGAATCTTCGACGACATATTCGGCGAGCTTGGCCCGACCGGCGATCTGCATTTCCAGCGAGGCCACACCACAACGGTGTTCTACAACGAGGTCGCGCTGGGGCGATGGCTGGAGAAGCAGATCCGGGCCGCTGGGGTGCGGACGATTCTGTCCACCGTGCTGCGCAGCGTCGAGATCAGCGACGGCCGGATCCGGTCGATTCTGCTGGCCTCGCGCTATGGGGATGTGTCGGTGCGCTCGCTCGGGTTCGTGGACGCCAGCGGCGACGCGGCCCTCAGCTGGGAGGCCGGCCTGCCGTGCTGGGTACCGGAGCGGCCGATCTACGGCTCGCAGCAGGTGATCGTCGAGAACGTTGACGAGAGCCAGAAGCCGGACATGGGCGAGCTGGACGAGCGCATCGGGGCCAAGGGCGAGCAGTACGGGCTGCTCCGGCGCGGCGGCCTCGCCTTCTTCTTCCCCGGCAGGGGAACCGCGGTGCTCAACGTGACTCACATCGAGGCTCCGCTCGACCCGGTCGACGCGTCCACGGCGCAGCTCGACGGCAAGGCCCAGGCCGACGGGGCGATCACGCTGCTGCGCGCGGAGTTCCCCAAGGCGTTCGGCCGGGCGCGGGTCCGCGCCTACGGATACCCGGGCCGGCGGCAGACTCGCTGGATCCAGGGCCGCCACCAGCTCACCCTCGACGAGGTACGGGCCGGAACGAGATTCGACGACGCGGTGGCGCGCACCGCCTGGCCGATCGAGCTGCATGACCGCGCCGACGGCTACGTATGGGAGATGTTCGACGCCGATCACGTGCACTATGTCCCGCTGCGCAGCATGACCCCGCCGGGCGTGCACAACCTCGTGGCCGCCGGCCGCTGCATCGACGGCGACGCCGCCGCGCTGTCCAGCGTGCGGGTCATGGGCCCGTGCGCCGCCATGGGCGCGGGCGCGGCGCACGCGCTCGACCTGGCGGGCACCGGCAGCGTGCACGACACCGACGCCGAGCGGCTGCGCAAGCGGCTCGCCGAGAACGTCGGCTGACGGCCGGGGGGCGCGATGAGGCTGACCGACGAAGAGAAGGGGATGCTCGACGGCGCGGAGGGCCCGGCGGTCGCGGCCGCGATGGATCTCCTGGTCCGCTATGGGCAGGCGCTCGACTGCGAGCGCCTGTGCGACGTGCGCAACGTGGCCGGCACGATGACCCAGCCGTCCCCGGCAAAGACCAGGCTGGTCCGCGAGGGCGGCTGGAACAAGGCGTTCGCGGTGATCAACCTGGACTGCGACGACGACCTCGAGGTCCCGGACATGCGGGTGCCGACCTGCCAGCTGCAGCACGGCTTCGGCGGCGACGCCGGCGGCCGCATCCCGTACCCGGCCGAGAACATCCGGCTGCAGGCCGACGCGGAGGCGTTCTACGGGCGCCGCGGGGTGAGCATCCTGGCCACCTGCACGCCCTATCAGGTCGGCAACATCCCGGTGCGCGGCGAGCACTGCGCGTGGATGGAGTCCTCCGCGGTGGTCTACGCGAACTCCGTGCTCGGCGCCAGGACCAACTGCGAGGGAACGGCCTCGACCGGCGCCGCGTCGCTGACCGGGAAGATCCCGTGCTGGGGGAACCACCACGACAGCGGCCGCCGCGGCACCCACCTGATCGACGTCAGGGTCCGCGTCGACACCTTCGCCGAGTGGGGGATGCTCGGCTACTTCACCGGCGCCGCGGCCGGCGAGGAACGCCCGGTCATCACCGGCAACATCGGGCGGCCCGACCTGGTCGAGCTCAAGCACTTCGGCGCCGCGGCGGCCACGTCGGGCGGCGTCGAGCTCTACCACATCCCCGGGATCACGCCGGAGGCGCCGACCGTGGACGCGGCGTTCGGCCCGTCCGGGGTGCCCGGGCCGATCGCGTACGGGCCCGCCGAGCGGCGCGCGGTCTACCAGGATCTCAACTCCCAGGGCAGCTCCGCGGACGTGGACTTCGTGCTGCTCGGCTGCCCGCACGCGTCGGTGGACCAGATCTGGCGTGCGGCCAGGGCCCTGGATGGCCGCAGGCTCAGCCCCGGCACGGAGCTGTGGCTGATGGTGCCGCGGGCGCTCAAGGACGTCGCCGACCGCAGCGGCTACACCGAGATCATCGAGCGGGCCGGGGGCAAGGTGCTCGCCGACTCCTGCCCGGCGATGTCCCGGGTCGCCCCGGAGGGCACCAGGGTGTTCGCGACGGACTCGGCGAAGCAGGCGCACTACCTGCCCGCGATCTTGGGCATCGAGGCCTGGTTCGGCACCCTCGACGAGTGC
>JASHOI010000205.1 GCA_030041195.1 Streptosporangiaceae bacterium
TGGGCGGGAAGTAAATCTGCTGCTCGGCAAGCTGGCTGCGCACGGTGTTGTGCACATACGTGGACCCCCACAGCAGCAGTCCGCCTGCCACCGCCAAGACCACCATCAGCGCCAGCCCCGCCCTGCCCAGGACGGTGAGGGCCTTCGGGCTCATTGCTGTGCCTCCTGTCTGCAACCTAGGCCACACGGCCCAGGACGCTCCGATTTCCATTACCCAAGGCTCCCGCCCAGGAATAAGCATCACCACGGCTGAATGTCCTCTTATAACGAGGACTTCGGTCATATTCGAATTTCCCGGCGTAGGGCAGGAAGGGTGAGCCGCCGGGGCAGCCGGTCACCGGCCACCGGCAGGCTTTGGTCAGCGAGGAAGGGCCCGTTGGCGGGACTTTGGGCTCTACACGTGCTGGGCAGCCCGACCGAGAGCCGGGGGACGCACGCCGTCTGATCCACGAGCAGGACCAGAAATCATACGGCGGGCGGTCCTCCGGGGCTCAGCTCAAGCCGGTGACAATCTCGGGCTCGATCTGGCCGGATAGATGTCGTCGGCCTCACAGGCCACTACCGCGCCGCCAAGAGTACCCAGCCGATACAGGGCCTCGGTTCTGTCCAGCTCGTGCTGCACCCGGGACCCGCCG
Source organism: Streptosporangiaceae bacterium (assembly GCA_030041195.1). The sequence continues at coordinate 636 of JASHOI010000205.1, forward strand.
AAGGTCCCTGTCCCGCGCCTGCCTCGCATCGTCAGCTGGTGCGTACCGGCTCGGCTTCGGACAGCACACTGACCCCGGCGATTATCACCACGGGGCACGGCGCGGCACGGAGGCAATCACGGGCGACCGGGCCGAGCGGGGCCCTGGGCTCACCTACCGCACCGTCGGCCAAGCCGGGCGAGCGGCTGCTGCCCAGGACGAGCATGGCCGCGCCCGGCGCACGGTCGAGAAGCACCCGGACCGGCAGGCCGTCGACAACCTCAAACTGGACGGCCGGCCAGTCGTCCGGCCCGACCGCTTCCCGTATCAGCGTCCTTAGGACGGCTCCCTCTGCCGCATGGCCGACAGTGGCCTGCTCCGCGGCCGACGGCGCATAGTGCGCCTGCGCCATGCCCTGTGAGTCCCGCACGTGCACCACGTGCAGCCGCATGCCCCGAAGCCGGGCCTCCGCAGCGGCCCACCGGACGGCCGCCAGCGAAGCCCGGGAACCGTCAGCACCAACCAGAATCCGCCCCTGGGAAGCCTGTGCGGCCATCAGCGTGACCCGCTATCCAGCGGTCGGCCGACGGCCGAATCGCGGATCACTACGACCGGGCAGGTGGCGTGGTGCACGCAATGCTGGCTCGTCGACCCGAGCAGCGCCTCGACGAATCCGCCGTGGCCGCGATTGCCGACGACCAGCAGGTCGGCCCCTGCCGCCTCCTCCAGCAGCACCTGGGCGGCGTTCCCCTCCACGACCTTGTACGTGACCTTGGCCGGCGGCGCATCGTCGACGGTATCGGCAACGGCCTCGCTGACGGCCTGCTTGGCCAGCTGCGCCCAGTCCACGTCCGAGACCGGCACCGGGTAACCGTAGGTAGGAGGGATTTCCCAGGTGATGACCGCCTCCACGACGGCCCCGGTCAGCTTGCCCTGCTGCACGGCCCAGGACAGCGCCGCCTTCGACGGTGCCGAACCATCCACCCCAACCACGATCCGCCGCTGGCCGCCGTTCCCGGCTCGTGCCGCCATGCCCGCCTCCCTGGAAGCGTCATCGATTTGTGGTCGCAGTCATCAACGGTCGCGGCTGTGGCAGCGGAGGGCCAGGGACGCTGGACCCGGCGCAGGGAGACCTTGGTCCCGAGGTCTTCATGCCCGGCAGCCGGGAGCGATGCCGGTGCCGCATGGACCAAGGGCCCGGCCCTTGGTGGCCTACGCCCCTGCTCCTGCGCGCCGTGCCGGATAAGGCTGATGCTGCATCCCGCCGGAGGTGATGATCATGACTGGCAAGACCCGGGCATCGGCGCGGGCACGCGCCCGGGCAGTCCGGCTGGCCCGGCTGCTGGTCGGCCGAAACAGGTTGCGGCGGCCTTCCGACCGGCTAGAAGGCTTCCTGATAATACTGCTGACCGCGGCGTTTCTCGCCGCTGTCGTGGCCGCACCCTATTTCGGTGAGCGGCTTTACCAGTCTCAGCGCGCCGACGCGGCCGTGTTGCACCCGGCCACGGCAGTGCTGACCGAGAGCGGCCCATCCAACAACTACGTGACGGCCGTTGGCGAGGCTAGCGCCCGCTGGAGGGCACCAGACGGCCGGGAACAGAAAGGCGTCCTCACCACGGTGACCGCGCCTGGCATTTCCGGTGCGGCGGACGGGGCCCGCGTCCAGGTGTGGCTGACCTACTCCGGCCAGCCACAGTCCCCGCCCGTGGGTGCCGGCCAGTCCATGTTCGCGTCGGTCGTACTGGCCATCGGCGCGGTGTTCGGTGCGGCGATCGTGCTGCTCGTCTGCTACTGGGTGAGCCGCCTGGCACTCGACCGCCGGCGCCTGGCCAACTGGACGTCCGAATGGTCGCTGACCGGCCCGCGATGGACGACCCGGCTCTGACCGTAGTTTCGCGGGGTGACTTCAGATGACCGCAAAGACAACCGTCCCATCGACGTCGCGCCCGGTCGGCCGGCCTGGTGCGCCCGTCCGGCCCTGGCTCGCGCTTGCCGTGCTGTGCGTCTCGCTGCTGATTGTGACGCTGGACAACACGGTGCTCAACGTCGTCCTGCCGACCCTGGTCCGCGACCTGCGCGCGACAACCAGCCAGTTGCAGTGGATTGTCGACGCGTACGTGATGGTGTTCGCCGGCCTGCTGCTGGTGGCCGGCAGCGTGGCCGACCGGGTCGGCCGGAAGCGTAGCTTCGTGGCCGGCCTGGCCGCGTTCGCCGCCGGGTCGGCCTGGGCGGCGTTCTCCGGGTCCGTCGGCGTGCTGATCGCCGCCCGGGCGAGCATGGGCATCGGCGCGGCCCTGATCATGCCGTCGACGTTGTCGATCATCACGGACATGTTCCGCGACGGCGCGGAGCGGCAGCGGGCGATCGGTCTGTGGGCCGGGACCAGCGGGGTAGGCATCGCGCTGGGCCCGATCATCGGCGGCGTGCTGCTCGCACACTTCTGGTGGGGTTCGGTATTCCTGATCAACGTGCCAATCGCCCTGGCCGGCATCGTCTGCGCACTGCCGCTGGTGCCCGATTCGGCAAACCCGTCCGCCGCCGCCCCCGACCTGGCCGGAGCGCTGTTGTCGATCGCGGGGCTGGGCCTGGTGCTCTGGTCGCTGATCGAGGCCCCGACCCGCGGGTGGTCGTCGGCGCTGGTGATCGGCACCGGGCTGGGCGGGCTCGCGGTCCTCGCGGCCTTCGCGGTCTGGGAGCGGGCCAGCAAACACCCGATGCTGAACCTGGACTTCTTCCGGCGGCGGCAGTTCACGGCGGCGATCTCCTCGGTCGGGCTGGTCACGTTCGGGTTGTTCGGTGCCCTGTTCGTGCTGACCCAGTACCTGCAGTTCGAGCTGGGCTACACCCCGCTGCAGGCCGGGGTTCGGGTGCTGCCGGCCGCCGGGGCGATCGCGCTGGTTGCGCCCCTGTCCACGGTGCTGGTCCGGGCGGCGGGGACCAAGCTGACCACCGCGGCCGGCCTGGCAATCATCGCCGGGGGGCTGTGGCAGATCTCCGGCAGCACCGTTGCCACGACCTACCTGGGCACACTGCCCGGCATGATCATGCTGGGAGTCGGTGCCGGCCTGGTGATCCCGTCGGGTACCGCGTCGGTCATGGGCTCGCTCCCCCGGGAGCACACCGGCGTCGGGTCCGCCACCAACGGGGCGGTCCTGCAGATAGGCGGCGCCCTGGGCGTGGCGGTGATCGGCAGCCTCCTGTCCACGCGCTATCAGGACCACGTCACCGCAGCGCTGGCCCCTTACCACATCCCGCCAACGCTGCTGAGCACGATTCTCGGCTCGATCGGCGGTGCGCTCGGCGTAGCCGCGCACATCAGCCCCGTCCTCGGTGCGGCCCTGGACCACCTGGCCCGGTCGGCGTTCATCAGCGGCATGGACCTGGGCCTGACCGTTGGCGGGGCCGTGGCCCTGGCCGGCTGCCTGCTCGCGCTCGCGACGCTGCCCTCCCGCCCGGCGGCCGGGCGCTCAGAGCCCGGCGGCCCGGTCATGGGCCAAGCTCCCGCTGCTGGGCACTACGGCCAGGCCGCGAACCCGAGGGACTAAAGCCCCACGGGAGGGTGGCCAATGCCTGTACCGACGGCTGCGAGACATCGGCGAGGCTGCCAGTACAGGCTTTGTGATCGCGCGACATCGCGCTGAGCTGGGAGGGAATGCGATGGCCATCCAGGTCGGGATCAACGGGTTCGGGAGGATCGGGCGTACGTTCGTGCGCCGGGCGCTGGAACGGGACGACATCGAGGTTGTGGCGGTGAACGACATCACCGACGCGCGGACGCTGGCGCACCTGCTGGAGTTCGACTCGACCTACGGGCGCCTGGGCGCCGAGGTCGGGTACTCCGACGAATCGATCATCGTCAACGGCAACCCGATCCGCGTTCTGTCCAGCCGCGACCCGGCCGACATCGACTGGGGCGGGCTGGGGGCAGACATCGTGATCGAGTCCACCGGCAAGTTCCGCGCCCGTGACCAGGCGGCGGTGCATCTGAAGGGCGGCGCGCGCAAGGTACTGCTTTCGGCGCCGGGCAAGGGCCCCGACCTGACCGTCGTGGTAGGCGTCAACGACGGCGAGTACGACCCGCAGCGCCATGACGTGATCTCCAACGCCTCGTGCACCACCAACTGTGTGGCGCCGATGGCGAAGGTCCTCAACGACACGTTCGGCGTGGTGCAAGGGCTCATGACCACGGTGCACGCTTACACCGGCGACCAGATGCTGCTGGACGGCCCGCACAAGGATCTGCGCCGGGCCCGCAGCGCCGCGGTCAGCATCGTGCCCACCACCACCGGCGCGGCCCGGACCACCGGACAGGTGATCGCCGAGCTGGCCGGTCGATTGGACGGGGTGGCGGTGCGCGTGCCAGTGGAGGATGGCTCGCTCACCGACCTGACCGCGGTGCTACGGCGGGAGGTGACCGCCGAAGAGGTCAACGACGCGTTCGCACGGGCCGCGGCGGGCCCGATGGCCGGTATCCTGAGCTACAGCACCGACCCGCTGGTGTCCCGCGACATCGTCGGTGACCCCTCGTCGTGCGTGTTCGACTCCGGCCTGACGCAGGCCGCCGGAAGCCTGGTCAAGGTCTTCGGCTGGTACGACAACGAGTGGGGCTACACCTGCCGGCTCGCCGATCTCACCGCGATCGTTGGCGGTCGGCTTTAGTGTTGGCGGTGTCGGGTAGCGACCGGGACAGGGGCGCAGCGGGTGATGAGTGAGATGGGCGGCTCGGGCGAGCAGGCAAGCACGGCTGGCGACGCGGCGCGGATCAAGGTATTCCTGCTCGATGATCACGAGATCGTCCGCCGCGGAGTGCGGGAACTGCTCGAAGCCGAGCCGGACGTCACCGTGGTAGGCGAGGCCGGGACCGCGGAGTCGGCGCTGGCCCGGATCCCGGCGCTGCGACCGGACGTGGCCGTGCTCGACGTGCGATTGCCCGACGGCAACGGCGTGGCGGTGTGCCGCGAGATCCGATCGGCGATGCCGCAGGTGGCGTGCTTGATGCTGACTTCCTTCGGCGACGACGACGCCCTGTTCGACGCGATCATGGCCGGGGCCGCGGGTTATGTGCTCAAGCAGATCCGCGGCACCGACCTGGTCGGCGCGGTCCGCACGGTGGCGGCCGGCCGCTCGCTGCTGGATCCCGAGGCGGCCAGCCGGGTGATGCGCCGGATGCGGGACCAGGCCGAGCGCGCCGACCCGCTGGCCGGGCTGACCGGGCAGGAACGCAAGATCCTCGAGCTGATCGGTGAGGGGCTTACCAACCGGCAGATCGGCGAGCGCATGTACCTGGCCGAGAAAACCGTCAAAAACTACGTTTCAGCCCTGTTCGCCAAGCTGGGGATGGAACGCCGCACCCAAGCTGCCGCCTACGCCGCCCGCGTCTTCGAGGACCAAGACCCAGAGCACCCCGAACACCGCGAGCACTAAGCACCCAGATGAGGGGCGCTGCCCGCGTCAGCGACAGTGCACGACGGCGACCGGGCACGGCGCGTGATGCAGCACGACCTGGCTGACCGAGCCGAGCGGCATCTCCGGCACGCCGCCCCGGCCGCGCGAGCCCACCACCAGCAGCTGCGCGCCGCGCGCCGCGGCCAGCAGGGCGGCGCGCCCGCCGCCCTGGGCAACCTGCCGCAGGACTGCCACCTCTGGATGCTCCTTCTCGTGCCGGGTGATCGCCTGCTCGGCATCGTCCTGCAGCTTACGATCGCCACCCAGGCATCCTGGTGCATCGGCAAGAGCGCAGACCGCCAGCAGCGCAGCCCCTCGCAGCGTGGCCTCCTCGAAACCGAACCCCAGCGCGGCGTCCGATGCCGCGGATCCGTCCGTGCCGACCACGATGGGACCAGGGGCATAGTCACCCGCCGACCGCCAGTGCCCGCGGATCACGACCACTGGGCAGTGGGCATATGCCGCGACCTGCCAGCTGACCGATCCCAGCAACATTCCGGTGAAGCCGCCACGGCCCCTCGAACCGACCACGACCATGTCGGCATCATGGCTGTGCTCGCAGATCACCGCCGTGGCCGGCTCGCCGATCAGCAGCGGGCGCACCTGCTCAGGCCCCAAAAGGTTCCTGCCGTGCCGCAGGCCGTCGGCGATGACGCGTTCGCCGCCCTTCCGCGCCAGACCGGCGATGGCAGCCTCACCGGGCAGCGCGGCGAAGCCGGGCGCCCAAGCATGACAGACCGTGAGCACGGTTCCGCGTGATCGCGCCTCCCTGGCCGCCCAGCTCAGCGCGTGCTCGCTGCCCGGTGACCCGTCGTATCCGACGAGTATCCCGTCTGTCTTTCCAGCCATGGCGACCTCCACTTCATCGCGCCGGGCTCGCCAGCCGGTTTCACTTGCTGGCGCGGATGCGGCGTCCGGTCATGTCCGTGACGGTGATCCGCAAGTAGGTGTCCCGGACGCCCCCGGCCCACGGCTCGATGCCCAGGGACCGCACCGTTTCCAGCTCGGAAGGTATGGTCACCACCTCCGCCAGGCCGGTGGCCAGGACACTCCACCCTTCGGCCAGCGCTTCATCGAGGTAGTCGACCTCGAACGACACCCGCGTCTGCGCGGCACGGCTGGCCAGCAGGCTGTGCCGACCGGTGCGCACGACGATGTCGCCGTCCAGCATCGCGTAGTTCACCGGGATCGCTTCGGGCCCCTCCGGCCCGGCAAACACCATCCGGCCCACGCCGCCGGCGCCGAGGTAGCCACGGCACTGCGCGGGGGTCAGCGGCTCGGGCACCGGGCGCCGGACCGGAGCCTCCGCGCCGGGCGGCATCCGCAGCGTCGACCCGACCAGCGCGCCGACGCTGACCCCCAGCGCGTCGGCGAGCCGGGCCACGGCCGACGGCGCCGGGTTTGGCGCCGGGCTGGTCTCCAGATACTCCAGGTACGACGGCGCCATCCCGGCCCGGGCGGCGACCTCCTCCCGGGTCAGGCCGACCTCATAACGATGCCGCAGAATCCGGCGGCCCAGGTCGGTGCCGCCGCGCTCGCCGATGCTAGTCATGGTTGCCCCCTCCACTCGTACTTCGCTCCGGAAAGCTCGGGTACTGGTCCGCAGCCCCATTCCCAGTCCACAGCGCACTTGCTCCGCCTGGCAGGGGCCAACGGTCCTGGTCACGGGACCTTTTTCCTTCCAGGGGCGGACCAGTGCGGGGCCGACGGCCCTGCTCCCGGCGACCTTCGCCCCTGAGCCCGGAGATGGCTGAAGGGGCATCGTGCGGGTAGTGGGCCGGCAAGCCGGGACCATCCCGGGCCGACCGACTGCATTGAGGAGTTAGGACGCGGTGATGAAGGCTCGTATCGGTGACCGGCTGCTGCCAGATGGTGAGCAGCGCCGTGCGGGCGTGATTATCGGCCTGCAGCATGCGGACGGGTCACCCCCGTACGTCGTCAAGTGGCTGAGCGACGGGCACATCGCACTGGTCTTCCCCGGGCCGTACACCAAGATCGTGCGGGGAGCGCCAGCCGGTCGAGCCGCAGTGCCCGCCGATACGCCGGCCTGAACGCGAAACTCCGTGGTGGATGTGGCCTGCCAGCACCCATTTCAGGAGGCGGCGCCCGCTTACGATGCTGATTGAGCGGGGTACGAGCCCGGCAGTTCCAGGCCGGCGGCGGACTGGTGCAGCTTCGCAGAAAGCCGCCGATGGGTCCGGAGGCCAGATCAGCAGCGCCGGCCGAGCATTCCCATCTCCCGGCGGCGTTCGCCATCACCCCATGACCTTCGCAGGCTGCCTCGGGACCTAGGTCCCTGTGATCATCGGCCGCTGCGCGCCAGCGTAGAAGCGGTAATCATGCCAGGGCGGATCAGGGAGGGGTCTATGTCCAGCCATGTCGGCGCCCGCTTCAAGCATGGGGCGGAGCCGGGATCGACCGAGCAACTGTCACCACGAAACCAGCAGAAAGCCCGTGCCCTGGGGATCACCTCGGCGACTGGGCTGGTCATCGGCAGCATCGTCGGCACCGGGGTGTTCACGATGCCGGCCGTGCTGGCCGGGGCGGGAACGAGCTCGCTGGCCACGCTGGCCGTCATCGCGGTCGGCGCGATGCTGCTTGCCATCTTGTTCGGCCAGCTCACCAAGCGAGTGCCGAACTCGGACGGGGGGCTTTACGCCTACGCCAGGCACGAGTTCGGCGACTTCGCCGGGTACCTGACCGGCTGGTGCTACTGGATCCAGGCCTGGGCTGGCAACGCGGCGATCGTGTCGGCCTGGGTGCTGTACGTCGACGCGCTGTTCGGGATCAGCCACCCGTCGGCGATGACGGACTGGGGCATCGCCCTGCTAGGCCTCTGGGTTCCGGCCGTCGTGAACCTGGCCGGGGTCAGGAACATGGCCTGGTTTCAGAACCTCACCGTCGTGCTGAAGTTCCTGCCGCTGCTGTTCGTCGGCGTCGTGGGATGGTTCTTCGTCTCCAAGGCCAACTTCGGCCCGTTCAACGCCTCCGGCGGGAGCCTCTACAGCGCAATCGGGATCGCCGCCGGCGTCGCGCTGTTCTCGTTCATCGGCGTCGAGGTGGCGGCGATCACCGCCAAGCGGGTGAACAACCCGCGGCGGAACGTCGGCCGGGCGTCCGTGCTGGGCACGGCGGCCTGCGCGATCCTGTACGTGCTGGTGACCGCCGCGGTGATGGGGCTGGTCCCGCACCACGTGCTGGTCAACAACACCGCGCCGTTCGTCCCCGCGTTCGAGGCGATTTTCACCCACGGCGCCTGGGCCGGCAAGGTGGTGGCCGCGCTCGCGGTCGTCTCCGGGATCGGCGCGCTGAACGGCTGGACCCTGGTCACCGCGGAGGTGTCCCGGGCGCCCGCCAACGACGGCCTGTTCCCGCGGCCGTTCGCCTGGACCGACCGCAGGGACAACGCGTGGTTCGGCATCGTGCTCGCCGCGCTGCTGCCGTCGCTGCTGATGCTGTGGGCCTACACCACGAAGACCGGGCTGACGGTGTTCACCTACCTGGTCGACCTCACCGTGGTCACGGTCGCGATCCCGTACCTCATGTCCGCCTGCGCGCAGCTCACTTACCTGGTGTCGAAGCGCCGCCGGGTCCAGGGCTGGCTGCTGGCCCGCGACCTGCTGATCACGGGCGCCGCAGTGCTGTTCTCGATGTGGGTCACGTTCGCCGCCGGGTTCGCCGCGGTGTACCAGGCCATGGTGATCGTGCTGGCAGGCATCGTCATCTACGCCTTCCTGAAGGCTCAGCGCGAGAATGCCGGTCAGGTCGCCGCACCGCAGGACGCTCCCGAAGCGGAGGCAGGGCGATGAGCTTCAGCGTGCAGTCAGAGATCGGACAGCTCCGTCAGGTTGTTGTGCACCGGCCAGGACTCGAGCTGTCCCGGCTCACCCCGCAGAACATCGGCGGCCTGCTGTTCGACGACGTGATGTGGGCAAAGCGGGCCAAGGAAGAGCACGACGTGTTCGCCGAGGCGCTGCGCGAGCGCGGCGTCACCGTGCACTACTTCGGCCAGCTGCTGGCCGAGACGCTCGGCCAGCCGACCGGGCGGGAGTTCGTCCTGGACCGGGTGTGCACGCCGGAGGTCCTCGGGCCGGAGCTCGTGCGACCGGTACGGCAGCTCTTCAACGATCTGGACGGCGCGAGCCTGGCCGAGTATCTGGTCGGCGGGGTGCTCAAGGCGGACCTGCGGCCAGTGCGGGCGCGGAGCCTGAGATGGGACCTGCTGCGCGCCGACGATTTCGTGCTGCCGCCGCTGCCCAACCACCTGTTTCCCAGGGACAACTCCTGCTGGATCTACGGCGGCGTCTCGGTTAACCCCATGGCCAAGCCCGCCCGGCAGCGCGAGACCCTGCACGTGCGAGCCATCTACCGCTACCACCCGATGTTTGCGGACGCGGGCTTCGTCACCTATTACGGCGACGACGACGCCAGCCACCTGCCCGCCAGCATCGAGGGCGGCGACGTGCACGTCATCGGGAACGGGACCGTGCTGATCGGCATGGGCGAGAGGACCACCCCGATGGCGGTGGAGATCCTGGCCAGGGCCCTGTTCGGCAGCGGCCAGGCCACCCAGGTGATCGCCGTCGAGCTGCCGAAATCACACGCGATGATGCACCTCGACACCGCGATGACCATGATCGACCGTGGGGTGTTCGTGCTGTACCCCTACTTCGACCGGCGGCTGCGGTCGTGGACGGTCACCCCGGTGGACGGCACCGACGGGATCCGGGTCTCCCGCAACCACAGCCTCTGGGAGACCCTCGCCGAGGCCATGGGCCTGGGCGAGGTGACCGTGCTGACCACCGATGAGGACGTCAGGGCCGCGGAGCGGGAGCAATGGGATGACGGCACCAACTACCTGGCCGTGGAGCCCGGCGTGATCATGGGCTACGAGCGCAACGTCGCTACCAACACGATGCTGCGCAAGCACGGCATCGAGGTGATCACCGTGCCCGGCGAGGAACTCGGCCGCGGCCGCGGCGGCCCGCGCTGCATGACCTGCCCGATCGAGCGCGATCCCGCCTGACCGAAACGGAGAACAGTGATGGATCTGCGCGGACGCAGCCTGCTGAAAGAGATCGACCTCCGCCGTGAGGAATTCCTTTACCTGGTAGACCTCGCGGAACAGCTCCGCCGGGCCAAGCAGATGGGCATGCGCGAGCGCCGGCTGGCCGGCCGGAACATCGCGCTGATCTTCGAGAAGGCCTCGACAAGGACCAGGTCCGCCTTTGAGGTCGCGGCGCACGACGAGGGCGCGCATGTCACCTACATCGGGCCGGGCGAGTCGCAGCTCGGGCACAAGGAATCGGTCAAGGACACCGCGCGGGTGCTGGGGCGCATGTTCGACGGCATCGAGTACCGGGGGTTTTCCCAGGAGTCCATTGAGATCCTGGGCGCGAACGCCGGGGTGCCGGTGTGGAACGGGCTCACCGACGCCTGGCATCCCACCCAGATGCTGGCCGACGTGCTGACCATGCGGGATTACGCGGCCAAACCGCTGCATGAGGTCTCGTTCTGCTACCTGGGCGATGGCCGGAACAACACGGCCAACTCGCTGCTGGTCACCGGCGGCCTGCTCGGAATGGACGCCAGGATCTGCGCCCCGGCTGCGTTGCAGCCGTCGCCCCGGGTCCAGACGATCGCCGGGGGCCTGGCCGCCGGGTCTGGGGCCAGGCTGACGATCACCGATAAGCTGGCTGCCGCGGTTCGCGGCGCCGACTTCCTCTATACCGACGTCTGGCTGTCCATGGGCGAGCCGGCCGGCGAGTGGGACGCCAGGATCGACGAGCTCATCGGATACCAGGTGAACGCCGAGGTCATGGCGGCCACCGGGAACCCGGAGGTGAAGTTCATGCACTGCCTGCCCGCCCTGCACAACCGGGAGACCGAGGTCGGGCAGCAGATCTACGACAAGCGCGGGCTCGAGGCGCTGGAGGTCACCGAGGAGGTATTCGAGTCGCCGCAATCGGTCGTCTTCGAACAGGCGGCGAACCGGATGCCCACGATCAAGGCCGTGATGGTCGCCACCATCGGAACCCCGGCGTGAGGGTCGCCGTCGCGCTGGGTGGCAATGCGCTGCTGCAGCGTGGCGAGCGACCCGACTCCGACATCCAGGAGTCGCACGTCGCCAGCGCCGTGCACGCGCTCACGCCGCTGCTACGCGGTCACGACGTGATCATCACGCACGGGAACGGCCCCCAGGTCGGGCTGCTGGCGCTGGAAAGCGCGAGCGACCCGGCCCTGTCGCGGCCCTACCCGTTCGACGTCCTTGGCGCGCAGACACAGGGCATGATCGGGTACTGGCTGGTCCAGGCGGTGCAGCGGGCCACGGGCGGAACGGCCGTGTGCCTCATCTGCCGCACTCTCGTACACCCCGGCGACCCGGCCTTCGATAACCCGTCAAAGTTCGTCGGCCCGGTCTACGACAAGGCCACGGCCGTGCGGCTGGCCGCGGACCACGGCTGGGACGTCCGGGAGGACGGCCAGGCCTGGCGTCGGGTGGTGCCATCCCCGGAGCCGGCCGAGCTGGTCGAACTCGATACGATCCGGCTGCTGATGAGCCACGGCGTGACCGTGGTTTGCGCGGGCGGCGGCGGCATCCCGGTCGTGGACGACGGGTCAGGCAGGCTGCACGGGGTGGAGGCGGTGGTGGACAAGGACCTGACCGCGGCGCTGCTGGCCCGGGCCGTCGGCGCCGACGCCCTGCTGCTGCTCACCGACGTGGACGCGGTGATCGAGGCGTTCGGCACGCCGGACGCCCGGCCCATCCGCCGCGCCACCACCGCAGAGCTGCGGGCGCGGTCGTTCCCAGGCGGGTCGATGGGCCCGAAGGTGGAGGCGGCCTGCCGCTTCGCCGAGGCGACCGGCGCCATCGCCGCGATCGGGCGGCTGGATCAGGCCAGCGCGCTGCTGGACGGCACCGCCGGCACGACCGTCGTGCGGGCGGCCTGAGAGAGGACAGAGATGAGCGGACGGATCGTGGTGGGGGTCGACGGGTCGGAGGGCTCCAAGCACGCCCTGCGGTGGGCCGCCCGGCAGGCCGGGTTCACCGGGGCCACCCTGGAGGCCGTCACCGGCTGGGAGTACCCGGCGTTCTTCGGCTTCGCTCCGGCCGTCCCCGACGACTTCGACTACAGCCAGCTCGCCGGGCAGGCGCTGGCCGACGCGATCGACGAGGTGTTCGGGCCCGACCGCCCGCCGGACCTGGAGACCCGGGTGGTGGCCAAACACCCAGCGATGGCCCTGGTCGACGCGTCGGAAGGTGCCGAGCTGCTGGTGGTGGGCAGCCGGGGGTACGGCGGTTTCGCCGACGCGCTGCTCGGCTCGGTCAGCACATACTGCGTTCACCACGCGCACTGTCCGGTCACGGTCATCCGGCCG
>JASHOI010000206.1 GCA_030041195.1 Streptosporangiaceae bacterium
GCCGCCGCTGACGTGACTCTTGATCGAATCAGGAACTTGATCGCAGTGACGGGAACCGAACCGCTTACGGTTGAGTTCAAGGTGTGGCGGGAGCACTCCTGCGATCGCTGAGTGCGCCGCAGCGATGGCTAACCTGCACGGTGGGCTGATCTTTGTCGGTGTCACTGATCAGGACCGCGAGATTGTGGGTGTGCCTCGTGAAGCGGTCGCGCATGTCGCCGATGTTCTCGCCACTCATTTGGAGTCTCCGGACTGGCAGCCCGAGATGATCGAGGTGCCACTAAACATCTTCAATGACGGGGGTTACAGAAGGGTGTGAGGTCGAGTCCGGTGCTGGCGAGGAAGCCGCCGAGCAGGCCGGGCCGGTACTGCATCCGTCTGAGCCTGGTCTTGATCAGCGCAGTCAGCTCGGCGAGGTTGTGTTTGGCCAGGTTGGCCAGGGACCGCTTGAGGTGTGACCACGCCGGCTCGACCGGGTTGAGCTCGTGGGCATAGGGCGGGAGCCGGAACACCGTCAGCCAGCACCGGGCCGCGATCAGCTCGGTCATCGCGGCGCTGATGTGGGCATTGAGGTTGTCCCACACGACGACGATGGGGCCGGCGAGCTGCTGATGGGCGTGATCGAGCAGGCGGGCGTAATCGGCCTCGGTAAATCCCTTGCGCCGGTCCTTACGGTGCTTGCGGGTCTTGTAAACGCGGTAGATCAGCCGGGGCTGGTGCCCGGGCTTGATACAGATCAGCGCCGCCAGCGACACGCGCTGGTTGCTGCCGCCGGTGACCTTCACCACCGGCGTGGTGCCGCGCCGGCCCCAGGTGCGGCCTTTCGGCGGCCTTAAGCCCTGGCCGGACTCGTCTTCGAAGCAGAGCCAGGCGCCCAGGTCCGCCGCGGTTCTTTTACCACCGGCCAGGTCTCCTCCCGCCAGGCAGCGATCGCCGCTTCGTCGCGCTCAGCAGCCTGCCGGGCCGGCACCTGCACGCTCCAGCCGATCCGGTGCAACAGCAGGTCCACCCCGGCCAGGGTGTAATCCACCGTGAACCGGCCACGGATGACCTCGGCGATCCGCGCCAGCGTCCAGCACTGATCCGCCCAGCCGAAGGCAGCCGGACCCGCGTCCAGCACCGCCTCGAGCTCCCGCAGCTGAGCCGGCGTGAGCTTGCACCGGGTCCCGCCTGCGCCCTTCGACACCAGCGCCGCCCGGCCGCCAGCGGCCAGCGCCCGCCGCCACCGGTTCGCCGACATCCGCGTCACCCGGAAACGCCGCGCCACCTCCCGGTCGCTGACCCCGGCCTCAATCAGGCCAGCTGCAGCTAACCGCACCTGCTCGCGCCGGGCCCGCTCAGCCGCGTCCAGCCCAGGGTCCCGGCATAGTCGCGTGATGTCCGTTTCGTTCATAGCCGAGAAGCGTCAAGGCCGCGTTGTCGCATAGAGCAGCATGTCTCGTCGGCTGGCACCGATCTCCTGGTGGCTGCGCAGCAGGCCCTCTCGCTGGTATCCGGACGCTTCCGCGACATGGATGGAGCTACTGTTCCGCGGCTCGATATACAGCTCGATCCGGTAGAGGGCGGGGATGGTCCAGGCGAACACGGTCAGCGCCTTCAGCGCGCTGGTCGCGATGCCGCGGCCCCGGTGCGCAGGGGAGACCGAGTAGCCCGCCGTGGCGCGGCCTGCAGGCAGGTTCTGCAGCCACAGCCCGATCGCGCCGACGGCGTTGCCGGACTCGGCATCGGCGATGGCGAAGGACAGTCCGGTTTCTTCGGCCAGTCGGCCGCGCTGCCGGTAGATCCACTCCAGAGCCTCCTGGGCAGTGGGGCGCGCGGGCAGGCTGCCGATGAGAGGGATGTAAGGGTCGTCTCCCAGCTCGACAGCGAGGTGGGTGTCCTCGTCGGTGAACTCACGAAGAATGACTGAACCACAGGCGGGCGGTGTTGCTGGCCAGGACGGCAGCTGCGCTGTCACGTGCCGATTGTCGCCGTGGTCAGTCATCTTGTGCCAGCCAGTATTCGCACGCTCATAGCCGGGGTGAGTCCGAGGGTGGCCAGGGTCCGGGTGGCGTCCCGGGCGTGGTGGCGGCAGGCCGCGGCGATGCTGGCGTGCCCGGCCATTTTCAGGATCCCGATGCCGAGGTTGCGCAGGGCAGCCATGATCTGTGGTCCGCTGCCGGTGCGGATCTGGGAGGCGTCTTCGCCGTAGGCGACGTCGCGGATGTGGTGCAGCACCTCGATCTGCCAGTGGCCGCGGATCCACGCAGCGAGCTGGGCGGGGGCAGCCTGGCTGGCGTCCAGGCTGGTGATCGCGTAGACGGTGACGGTGCGCCATTTCTTGCCGCCGGGAAGGGTCCGGATGCGGCGGGTGAGGCGGATGGCCTGGGCGGCGTGCGGGAAGGCGATCCCCGCCGCGACCGCTGTGACCTGGAGGGTGCGGTGCTCCTCGCGGCCGTGCCCGCGGTCGTGCTGCTTGCAGCCAGCGGGGATGTTCCGCCAGGGCAGGTTTTTGACCTGGGCGTACAGGCCCGGCTGGTTCTTCTTCACGACCAGGATGTAATGCGCCTTCTTTTTTGCGATCAGGAACTCCGCGTGACCGCGCTGGGTATGCATCGCATCGGCGGTGACAACGCATCCGGCCAGGTCCAGGGGCTCCAGCAGGGGCGCGAACGCGGTGATCTCGTTCGTCTTGCCGTCCACGCCAGCCTGGGCGAGCACGGCAAAGGCGCGCTGATCGAGGGCAGCCAGCAGATGCACGGCCTGCCCGTCACTGCTGGCATGCCGGGTTCCCCGCACCGCCTTGCCATCCACGGCCACCGCCCGGCGCCGGCGCGGCCCGTGCTCTGGTCCCTGGCCAGCGGCCCGCAGCCGTAGCTGCGCCTCTAGCCAGGAACCCACCGCCGTATCGAAGGCCGCGGCATCCACGGTTTCCAGGACCCGGCGGATGGTGGCCTCATCCGGCGGCGCGAACCGGCCGGCCAGCGGGTCACGGCGGACCCCGAGAGCAGCCAGGACCTGCGGCGGCGCGTCCGCCACCCATTCACCGACCGCGGTGAACGACTTCGCCCCGGCCAGCACGGCTGCCACCGCGGCCAGTAACAACGACGTCAGCGTATGCCGCACGCCACGCGGATCCCGCGGGTCAGGCACCCGAGCCAGGTATTCCGCAAGGCCAGGACACGGGCCCGCCAGCAGCGCGCGGTCGCCGGAAGGCAGATCCGAAAGCTGCTCCAGGGCAGGGCGGATCGGGGAAGATGACAAGGCAGGCACGGACTTCCGCAGTGATCATGGGATTCGACACCCACATGATCTTCGGAGCCGTGCCTGTACTGCTCCCGGACACGCCGCGCCGGCCAAGAAAGCATCAACCGGACATCACGCCACCTTGCCGGGGCCCTGCGGAGAGGCCCAGGATCGTGCCCTGCGGCGGGCAGGCATCGAAGGCGTGGGCCACCATGTCTTCTACGGCAGCGACGATCGGGCGGCCCGCTCGCCGATCCAGCCGCCCTGGGCCATCTATCCGTTGCCGCCAGTTATGTGCGCCAACTTGATCGCCGACATGGGCGTCTTCGTGGTCACCGTGTCCAGCGAACCTTTGCTTGACGCGCTGCGCTCAGCCGGGCTGAAGGCTCAATGGACCTTGCCGCCAGGACGGACATTGGAACCCGGGCACATCATCCTA
>JASHOI010000020.1 GCA_030041195.1 Streptosporangiaceae bacterium
CTCCTCTGGCACTCATTCCCGTCCGCCCTGGACCCGGCGAGCCAATTGGCAATCAGCGTGATCTGCCCCATGAACACCGGCCGCTCCCCCGGGCCCGTTCCACACTGACCGTGCCATCGGCAGCCCACAAGGGGGGCGCGAGCGACCGGGCGTTCAGGTTCCTGAGCGCTGCCCGGCTAGGGCGCGTCCCGTAGATCCACCGGACAACGACCTCCTTGCACATGGGCTGAGGCGCTGTCGCGGCCGCGCGGTGCGCCCACAAGCCATACCCGCCAAGCCCGAAGCCCGCGACTCAGCCGAAATCAGCGAAGCCCGCCCGCTAAAGAGGGAGGTACTGGGCATTCCAGGCGTCCCGCCGGACAGCGCGAATGGTGTCGCCGGCCCGGCGCCTGCCGTCCCGGGAACCGCAGACGATCAGCACGCAGGTTTGATCTTGGTGTGAGCTTTTTCATGATCTTGGTTGATTAATACCGCTATGCGGTACTCAGGCACCACGATCATGGAAAGCGGCCGCCTGGCACGGCTCAGCCCGGGCCTGGATCCGGGTCAGCTGGCCTGCTCTGCGGCGTCCGTATGCCAGTCGTCAGCAGGCTTCAACGTGAAGTAACGATTTATTGGCCGGAACGCACCGTTGGTGCCAACGAGCCGGCGACATCAATGGGACGTCCTTGATCTACAAGACGCCTTCTAGAGGACCTTCGAGACCAGCCAGAAGACGGCCCCGGTGCCCGCCCCGTAGGCGAGGTGCGCGCTCAGGTCGTCGGCCAGCGTCTTGACGTCGTACTCCCAGATCGGCTTGTACAGCCCGCCCTCTGGCAGGACGACGTAGCCGGTGAGCCAGACGACGGCCGCGAACGGCAGGCCGTAGACCGGATTCTGCCTGCGCAGCGAGCCGACCAGGATGCCGTAGCCGGCCCCGGCCGCCGATCCGTAGCCCCAGTGCGCGACGGTGCTGGTCAGCCACGCCCAGCGGTCCGGGAGTTCCCGCTGCGTGAAACCCTCGATCACCCGCTTGGCGACCTGCCCGGGGTCGGTTGCCTGCTGCCAGTTTTCGACCGGAGGGAACTCCCACGCCATCGGGCTGTCGGTGCCGCCAGCCTTGCGGTACCGCAGGTACCGGACCGTGTCCATGCAGACGGTCCCCACCGCCCCGGCCAGCACGCCGCCCATGACGGCGGCGAACGGGGTGATCGGCTGTCGTCCCATGTCTGTCCAATCGCCGTAGGGTTACCGGGCAAGCCACGCCAGCGCGGCCGCGGTCAGCGCCTCGGTCCCCGTCCGCAGGCAAGGCTGCATCGGGGGCAGGAACTTCGGGGAATGGTTGGTGGGGAGTTCCTCGAGGCGCCCGTCCTTCTCGGCGGCCAGGTCGCGGCGGCCGGCCATGAGCTTCGCCATGCCGAGCAGGCAGGACATGTGCAGGTCGTGGCCGCAGGCGTGGGCGACGGGCACCTCATGACCCATCGCATCGGTGGCGGTCGCGGTGCTCGCGTACGGCGCGCCGGTGTCCTCCTTGACCGGCAGCCCGTCCAGCTCGCAGCGGAGCAGCACGGTGGGCCCGTCTCCGTTGGCGAGCGTGCCGACGACCCCCGTTCCGCCGATGCCGGTCTGGACCGCGAATCCGTCCCGCTGCAGCCGCTCCGCGACCCGGCGCGCCGTCCGGCGCTCGGCGTGGGACAGCTCGGGGTGCCGGTGCAGGTCCTGGTAGAACGCCTCCTGCTCGGCCCGCAGGTCCTCAAAGCCGGCGAAGATCTCGTCGAAGCTGTTCATCGCGCCGCTTGCCATCGCCCGCCCCTTCCGGTTTGTCCTGATTGGGGACCCGTGTGCAGATACGGCATTGGCCGGCGTGGAGTTTCATCCGGTGCTGTGCCCGGTCCGGTAGCTCCCCAACCGCCGCGTCATCGGGACCGCGTCACCGCGACCGGGACCCGGCGCGGGACCGGTTACGAGCCGGCGCGGGAGAGAGTACGGCGCATTCCGTCGCGGCCCGCGGTGGTCGTGCCGCTGAAGCCCCGCCCGGCGCGCCGCGCCCATTCCGCCTCGGTGATCGCGGCCGGGTCCGCCGGCAGGTAATGGTTCAGGATGAGCTCGCCGACCCCTGCGCGCTCGGCGACGCGGCCGACGTCGCTGACGTCGGTGTGCAGCGCGGCCTGCCGCGCCAGCTCGGCGGCGTCGAAGCCGTGCCGCCCCAGGTAACCGAGGTCGGCGACCTGGTGCACGAGGAGGTCGGCGCCCGCGGCGAGCGCGATCAGGTCGTCGCTCGCCGTGGTGTCGCCGGAGAACACGACCGAGCCGTCCGCGGTGTCGAAGCGATAGCCGAGCGCCGGGACCGCACGGCCGTGCATCACCGCGACCGCGGTGACCCGCACCGACTCGTCGTCGAGCACCACGACCGGGGCCTCGGCGGGGCCGTCGCCCGCGGCCGGGACGCGGATGTCGACCGCGCGGACCAGCTCGCCCGCGTCGGGCATGCGAGCGTCGAGCGGCATCACGTTCAGGTGATAGGCGAACGCGGCCAGGATGCCGTCGACCAGGTCCGACGTGCCGGGAGCCGGCCGTTCCGGGTGGATCGTCGTCTCCCGGTGGAAGGCGGCGTCGCCTTCCGGCAGCCGGTCCGGCCGGCACGGACCGTAGACGCGAAGCGGTGCCAGCGGCCCGTCTTCGCCCAGCCTGCCGCCCCACGGGTAGAGGATCATGCCGGGGAGATCACCCACGTGGTCGGCGTGCAGGTGGGTGAGGAACACGGCCTCCAGGCGGGCGAAGTCGAGTCCCGCGTCGGCGAAGCCGGACGGCGCCCCGCGGCCGCAGTCGATGACGAACACCCGCCGGTCGACCACGAGCGCCGACGAGATCCCCGCCCGGCCCGGCACCGGCAGCGGCGCGCCTGCCGTTCCCAGCAGCACCAGTTCGGTTGTCATGACTCCCCTCTTCCGTGTTGTCGAGCCGGTCGGTCAGCAGCGGCCGAGCCGGATCAGCGCGCTGCCGAAGTCCGCGCCTCCCGGCAGGTCCAGGCCCACGTTCAGCAGCGCCGCGCCGACGTGCTCCGCGCCGGTCTCCAGGTCCCGGTAGCGTGCGTCCGGATCCAGGCCGGCCAGCCGCAGCCGGAACAGCTGCCCGCCGAGCCGGCCAGGACCCCACCAGCACAGCACCACCGCCTGCGACCCGTCGGCCGCCAGGTACTCGCTGGCGCCGACCGGGTCGGTGCGCAGCGACGCGACCCGGTACAGGCTCCCGCGCTGGATGACCGGCCGGATCTGCTTGTAGACCTCGATGAGCCGGGCGGCCTCGGCCAGCTCGGCCGGGTCCCAGGCCAGCAGGTCGCCGCCGATGCCCAGCGCCCCGGCCATGGCCACGTGGAACCGGAAGCTCAGCGGCAGCCGACGTCGGGTCAGGAAGTTGGGGCTGTCGGTGACCCAGGCCGCCATGACCTGGGCCGGGTAGACCTGGGTGAAGCCCTCCTGGATCGCGACCCGGTCCCAGGCGTCGGTGTTGTCCGAGGTCCAGACCTGCTGCACGCGCCCGAGGATGCCCAGGTCGACGCGCCCGCCACCGCCGGAGCAGGACTCGAAATCGGTGCCGGGGTGTGCCGCGCGCAGCCCGTCCAGGATCGCGTAGAGGTTGTGGACGTGCTCGGTCCAGATCCGCTCCGGGTTGCGGCCGGCCCGCTCGGGCCAGCCGGGCTCAGAGAACGGCCGGTTCATGTCCCACTTGACGAAGCCGATGTCGTTCGCTGACAGCAGCCCGTCCAGGGTGCGGAACACCCATTCGGCCACGTCGGGCCGGGCCAGGTTGAGCACGAGCTGGTTGCGCCGCTGCGACCGGGACCGGTTCGCGAAGTGATACACCCAGTCCGGGTGCGCGCGGTACAGGTCGCTGTCCGGGTTGACCATCTCCGGCTCGACCCACAGGCCGAACCGCATCCCGAGCGCCGTCACCTTCTCGATCAGCGGGGTCAGGCCGCGCGGGAACTTGACCGGGTCGGGCGTCCAGTCGCCGAGCCCCGCGCGGTCGTGCTCGCGCCCGGCGAACCAGCCGTCGTCGACCACGAAGCACTCGACGCCGATCCTCGCGGCCAGCTCGGCGAGGCGGGCCTGGCCGGGCTCGGTCACCGCGAACCCGGTGGCCTCCCAGGAGTTGTACAGCACCGGGCGCGGCAGCGGCTCACCGGCGCCGACCGCCGGCTCCGGCGCCCACTGGGGCCTGGCCACAGCGGTCCGCTCTCCCCGGCCCAGCACCTTGGCCCGCTGCCACGCGTGCCACTCACGGCTGGCCGCGCCGAACCCGCCGGTGGTATGCAGCCCGGCGAAGACCGGCAGCACCAGGTGCTCCCCCGGCGCCACCTCGTGCATCCAGTCAAAGTCGTTCCAGCCGCCGCACGCGTGCACCCGGCCAGCCGTGGTGGTCTCGAAGACGTTCTTCCAGGAGCCGCTCCAGGCCAGCGCGCCGCTCCACACCTCGCCGCTGTTCTCGGCCGACGCGCCGTCCGGGTCCAGGGTGAACCAGGGGTTCAGGTGATGGCCGGTGGTGCCGCGCCTGCTCTCCAGCACCAGCTTCCCCGGCCCCAGCATCGCCTCGGTGAGCTGATTCTCCGTTCCCCAGCCGCCGTGGGCGTACCGCAGCCGCCAGCGGCGCCCGGCCGGCATCCACCAGTTGGCCGACAGCGCCTGGCGAATCGTGACCGGGCCACCGTTGCCATCGTTGTGTACCGCCGCCCAGCGCTCGACCACGTCGAAGTCGTCGTAGATCCGGTAGTGCAGGGTGACCCGCAGGCCGTAGGCGGCGTCGGCGAGATCGACCTCCAGGGTCGATGAGCCCTCCCGGCGGCCGGACCGCTGGCCCGCGTAGCGCCACTCGACAGCCCGGGTGCCGTCGGCGAACTCGGCGCGCAGCGACGGCTCGTCGAACCGCAGGCCGCCCCAGGGGACGTACTCGTCGGGGAACTCGCGTCCCCAGCTGACCCGCCGTTCCCGGCGGCCCGGGTCGGCGCGGCTGTCCACGGCCAGGCCGGTCACCGCGGCCCGCGGCAGTGACCGCCCCCAGTACAGGTGGCGGACCGCGGCGCCGTCGTCCGCCAGCGCGAACGCGTAGCAGGTGGAGCGCATCTCGAGCAGCCAGACCTGCTCGCGCTCGTCGTGCACGACGCCGGTCACCGCGCCTCCCCGGTGGTTCAGGCCGCCCGGCGGCGCGCGGGGGCGCGCGACCCCAGCACGGGCTGGCCGCCGCGCACGCCGCGGTACCCGGTGTCCCACGGCCACTGGCCGCGGTCATCGGCGTGCACGATCTGCAGCGCGCGCAGCGCGGGCCCGTACATCTCGACGGCCGTCACCAGGTGCGCGGACGGCACCGCCACCTTGACGATCTCGATCAGCGGCCCGTCGAGCATCGCGATCTGCTCGCCCGGCCGCGGCGCCGCGGCATGCAAGACGTGCTCGGCGACGTCGTTCAGCAGCCCGGCTGCCCGGCGCACTGGCATGCCGGTCACCACGAGCTCGGGCTCGCCGCGCGCGGTAAGCCCCACCGTGTAGGCCCACGGCGGGTGGATCCGGTCGCGCTCGACGCCCTGCACCGCCCAGCCGGTTTCGGCGATGATGCCGCTCACAAAGTCGAGATAGTCATCCCGCGTGGCGCCCGGATGGTCACATTCCCAGCACATGCCTGCCTCCTCCAGATCGTGGCAATAACCACTATCCGGGCGGGCGCCGACAGTCCGGCCGCGCTGCGCGAGCCTTCGCCGGTGGCTAGATGTCGACCTGCTCAAACTCCTGCACGTGGTCCTCCTGCACGCGGATGATCGCGTCGTTGCCGCGGAACAGGACGAGCCAGCCGTCCTCCCGCTCAATCGACGTGATGTCGTCGTACGTCTCCCGCACGACTTCATCGTCGTCTCCGTAAACCATCCGGTATGTGGCCATTGGGGATACCTCCCGCGCATCGCGGCGTCGCGTCGAGCTTGCCTGCCAGCCGATCATCGTAGGGGATCGGGGCGGCTCAGCCGGGCTGCAGGGCCCGGTTCACCCACGCCTTGATCGCCGGCTCCGGCACCGCCCCGACCTGGCGCGCGATGACCTCTCCCTTGCGCAGCAGCAGCAGGGTCGGGATCGACTGCACGCCGAACCGCTGCTGCAGCCGCGGCGACTCGTCCACGTTGACCTTGACGAGCTTGATCTGGCCCGCCATATCGGTGGCCACCTGCTCCAGCGCCGGGCTCACCATCCGGCAGGGCCCGCACCACGGCGCCCACAGGTCGACGACGACCGGAACCGACGCGGCCTCAACGACCTCGGCGAAGGTGCCGTCGCCGGCGTCCGTGATCCACGGCAGCGGCTTGTGGCAGTTTCCGCACTGCGGGTGCCCCGACGCCGCGGCCGGCACCCGGTTCCTGCGCCCGCAGTTCGGGCATGTGACCAGTCCATCAGCCATAGGCCTAGGTTCGCACACCTGCGGCGCTCAGTCGTCCTCGCCGTAGTCGTGATCGGGGTGGTTGGCCTCGCCGGACCGCCAGTAGCCGCGGGTCACCAGGTGCGAGGCGTCGATCTTGTCCCGGTCGAATAGCGCCCGCCGGATGCTGCGGACGGCGACGGACTCACACGCCACCCACACCCGGCTGCCGTTCACCGTCGCCGGGTCGCCGAGCACGTCGTAGAGTGCGGCGCCCGGGGAGGTCTCATCCGCGGGCAGCCAGGTGACCGCCGGCCAGCGGTCGGAGGCGGCGTCACCCACCTCGTCCCTGGAGCCCTCCACGTAAACGGCCTCGACCGAACTGGCCGGCAGGACATCGAGCAGCGTGCCGATGGCCGGGACGGCGCTCTCGTCGCCGGCGATGATCCAGCGTGCTCCGCCCGGGTCCAGCGGCACCGGACGGCCGCCCGGGCCCGCGATCCCGAGCCGGTCGCCGACGGCTGCCCGCTCGGCCCAGGCCGACGCCGGCCCGTCGCCGTGCAGCAGGAACTGCACCTCGAGCGTGCCCGCCGCGGGGTCGAACCGGCGGGGCGTGTAGGTGCGCCGGGCCGGCTGAGGCCGGTCGGCGGGCCAGATCGGCCCGTCCGGCCCGTTCTCCGGCACCGCGACGCTGCCCTGCCCGGGCTCCGGGATGAGCACCTTGATGTGCTGGGCGGGCAGGGTGTCCTCGAACCCGTCGAGACCCCCGGCGAACACCACCGAGACGAAACGGTCTCCAAGGCGGTGCACGTCCACGACCTCAACCGGGCGGAACGGGCGGCGGCGCCGGGGCGGCGCTGGCGCTGGCGGGACGGTCATGTGTCTCCTTCGCGACTGTCTTTCAAGGATATATCAGCGATATTCTAGTTAGGCTTGCCTAACCTAAGCAAGAGCCGTCCGCGCGGTGGTGAGCCAGGCCCCCTATAACCGGTCAGACCGTACATTCATCGGCTCGCGAGCGACCGGACCGGCAGCGTGGCCTCCACCTGGCCGGGACCGACCGTGACGCCCTTGGAGTTCTCGCTGCGCAACTCGAGCACCACGACGCCGGCCCCGTCCCGCAGTTCGGCCGAGACGACCTGACCCAGTACCCGGGTGGTGTCACCGACGAGGTTGAACTGCCGCATCCGGAAGCCCTTGATCGACCGGATCGTGCCCGCGCAGCCGATCCAGTCACGGACCGCGCGCTCCCAGGTGCCGAGCAGGAACGCGGTGCTCGCGTACATGTCGGGCGCCCCGGTCGACCTGGCGTAGTCCCCGTTGTGGTGGATCGAGTTGAAGTCCCGGTTGCCGCCCGCCGCCATCACCAGCCGGTAGACCGTCAGCGGAAACGACACCTCGGCGATGGGCTGCCCCGGCTGCACGTCCTCGAAGTACCGTTGCCCGGTGCTCACGCCGCGTCCCCGTTCCATCCGCCGACCGGACGCGGCAGGTACGCAAAGGCAACCGAGCGCATCCGCGCGACGACCTCGCCGGTGCCGGTGACCATCTCGCTCTCGAAGGTCAGGAACGCGCCGCGGCCCACGGAGGTCTCCTTCGGCACGCAGGCCAGCAGCCTGCGCCCGCGCCGGCCGATCCGCTCCCCCGCGGTGACCAGCCGGACGAAGTCCATCTCGAGTTCGGTGGCGAAGAAGCCAGTCGTCTTCGGGGCGGTGACGCCGGCGGTCGCGCCGCCGCTGTGGCTGCTCACCCCGCAGAACGCGCCGCCGGTGTCGACCCAGGCATTCCCCGAAGTCGTCAACTAAAAGTCGCGGTACGAGGCTCTCTGGGGCGTCGGCTGAACTCCCCCCGCAGCCACCCCGCCGTCGTCTGCCCCTCGCGGGATCGCGATCAGGGGACGACAGGGCGGTAGCCGAGGCCCAGCTGGCCGAAGACGAAGGCGTGCCGGTCCGTTGCCTCGTCGATGGACTGGTCGAGCGACCCGGCCAGGTGGCCTGTGGACTCCAGCCGCAGCAGCACCGGCCGGTCCGATGACGTCGCCTCCTGGAGTCGAGCCGTCATCTTCTTGGCGTGCCAGGCGTCGACCCGAGTGTCGTTCTCTCCGGCGGTCAGCAGCACGGCTGGGTAGGCCGTCCCGTCCGTGACGTTGTGGTAGGGCGAGTAGCCGAGCATCGCCGTGAACAGCTCCGGATCGTCGACGGTGCCGAACTCGGTCGTATTGAACCTCCCGTTGGTGCTGGTCTCGGCGCGCAGCGAGTCCATCACCGGCACTTCGGCCACGACGGCGCGGGCTATGTCTGGCCGCTGGGTGAGAACGGCACCCATCAGCAGCCCGCCGTTGGAACCGCCCATGATCACCAGCCGTTCGCGGGTGGTGATCCGGCTGCTGTGCAGATGGTCCGCGCAGGCGATGAAGTCGTCGAAGCAGTTCTGCTTGGTGGCGAGCCGGCCGCCGTGGTGCCACTGCTCGCCGAACTCGCCGCCGCCGCGGATGTTGGCCACCACGTAAACGCCGCCCTGCTCCAGCCACAGCAGCAGCTCGGGATCGAACCGCGGCACCAGCGAGATGCCGTAGCCGCCATACGCGGTCAGCAGCGCCGGCGCGGTTCCGTCCCGTGGGGTGCCGGGTGCGGTGATCACGTTGAGGGGGACACGCGTACCGTCCCTCGACGTCGCGAACTCGCGGGTCACCTCGTAGCCGGACAGGTCGACGGGGGTCGTCGTCCGGAGGGCGGTCGGGCGGGGTGCTTCGCCGTCGGCCGCGACCCACCAGGTCGCCGGTTCGGTGTAGGACTCGCACGACCACGCGATCTGGTCCGGTCCAAGCGTCGAAAGAGGAGCGAATATCGACGACACCGAGCTCATCGGCGGAATCTCCACCAGGGCGAGGGGACTCCCGCTGGTGTCGAAGGCGCGCACCTGCTGCGGCCCGCCGTCGATGTCCACCACCCAGACGGTGTTGCGAGTCACCGCAAGGTCTTCGATGACCAGGTCGCTCGCCGGAACGATCTCGCGGGCGTCGGCGACCGTGGCTCCATCTCTCAACGGCAGGCGGAGCACCTTGCCATGCGGGGCGTCCCGCCGGGACAGCAGGTACAGCGCACCGGTGCCGAGCACGGCATGCACGCACTGGTCGGGGATGCCCGCCACCTGCCACCACGAGCCGTCGCCGCCTTGGCTACGCAGGAAGATCTGCCACTCACCACCATCACCCTTCTGCACCCTGTCCATCACCCAGCGGCCGTCGGGCGAGACCGACAGTTTGTTCTCCGCGATCCGCTCGTCAGCGAAGCCGCCGGCGAGGTCAACGCGATCCGGCGCGTGGCCGAGCTCGCGGAACCAGACCTGTTGCCGAAAGCCCGCGGGGTCAGCGCAGCGGGTGTACCAGAACCCAGAGCCGTCATGCCGCCAGGCCATCGAACCGCCCATGAGGTTCACGTGCGGGATCGGCTCGCCGGCGACCTTCCCGCTGCCGGCGTCGTAGACGTACAGCGACCCGTCCTCACTGCCGTGCTCCGACAGCGAGACCGCGACCTGCTTGCCGTCTGGGGACGGAACGAAGAAATCGATCGTGGTCTCACCGGACGGGTCAATGGCCTCCGGATCCACGACGACACGCTCGGTCGCCGGGTCGTCGAGGTCGGTCAGAGCCACCAGGAACGGCCGCTGCCGCGGCGTCTGCACCTTCAGCGCGAAGAACGTGCTCCCGCCGGACCCCAGCCGCCAGTACATTGTCGTCTCGGCCTTCAGCAGCTGCTCGACACGCGCCCGAAGCGCGTCTCGCCAAGAGATCCCGTCGAAGTACGCACGGGTGCGCTGTTGCTGGGCCTTCGTCCAGGCGATCGTTTCCTCGGAGGAGGCGTCCTCCAGCCACCGGTAGTCCTCGGTGACGGCGACGCCGTGGTAGGTGTCTGTTACCGGGATCCGTGCGGCCCGCACCAGGGGAAGCTCGGTCATGTGACCAGTCAACAGCCCAGGCGCGCAATGCACCACCGAAGGTGGCCCTGGCTAGCCAATTACCGAGAACGGCAGGGTGGCATAGCGGCGGGTGTAGTGACCGGCGGCGAAGGTGCCGGCCGCCGGGTCCACCTCGAAGCGCGGGAACCGGCCGAGCAGCTCCTGCAAGACGACACAGGCCTGCAGACGGGCGGCGGCAGCACCGAGGCAGTGGTGCGGGCCGACGGCGAAGGCCAGGTGCCGCGCCCAGTTCCGCTCGCCGCGCGTGATGTCGAGCTCATCGGCATCGGTTCCGAACACGCGGGTGTCGCGGTTGGCGGACCCGTACAGCAGCAGCACCTTGCGTCCGGAGCGGATCAGGCGTCCGTGTACGGTCGCGTCGCGGGTGAGGGTGCGGGCCAGGCACTGGACCGGCGAGGTCAGCCGGAGCAGCTCCTCGATGGCGGCGGGCAGCAGATCCGGCCGGTCCAGCAGCAGCCGACGCTGGCCTGGGCTGGTGGTCAGCAGTTCGGCAGCGCCGCCGAGCAGCCCGGTCGCGGTGTCGTTGCCGCCAGCGATCATGGTGAACGCGAACCCCAGGATGCGCAGCGTGCTGGCCGGCTCGCCGTCCATCAGGCGCACCAGGTCCGAGATCGTGTCGTCCCCGGGCTCGGCAGTTCGCCGCTTGATCAGGTCCGTGAAGTAGCCGAACAGCTCTGCGGCGGTGGCCCTCGGGTTGCCCCCGGCGCCGGCCTGGACGATGCCCTGAGTCCAGCCGTCGAACCGTGCCTGGTCAGTTTCTGGCACTCCCAGGTACCCGGCCACGACGAAGCCGGGAACCCGCCGGAACAGCTCCGCGACGATGTCGCACTCGCCTAGCTCCGCGATCGCGTCCAGCCTGGCGCGGACGAACTGGCGCACTTGCGGCTCGATCGCGGCGACCCGGCGCGGTGTATAGCCGCGGCCGATCAGCTCGCGGAACTCGGTGTGCCCGGGCGGATCGAGCATCACCATCGGCGCGACGTTCGCAAGGCCGGCCGCGGCACGCTCGTCATAGCGGACGGTAAGCCCGCCCGCCGAGGAGTACAGTCCGGTGTCCAGCACTGCCGCCTGTACGTCGGAGTAACGTGACAGGACCCAGTAGTCCCCGTCCTCGACGTGATGCACGGGGTCGGCATCCCGCAGCGCGGCGTACATTTGCCACGGCGCTCGCCACGACTCACCGGAACATAAATGAAACCGCGGAGTGGCCGCTGATGGCACCTCCGCAGCATCCCCGAATGTGACCATCGCCGTCAACGCCGGCGCCGAACTCGCCATGTCAGCGCCGTCCGACGGCCGCGGCGCCCTCTTCGACGTCTCGATGGCGGGCTTGGTCGCAGCCACCCTCTCCCCGCGCTCATGCGCCGCGACGACGGCTACCCTCGCCGGGCACCCACCCGCGGCGGCCACTCTGACCGACCGCCCATCACCCGCAGCACGACGCGCGGGGCCGGGCTGGGTGGTCGACACGGCGTCCGGCCCGGTGCCCGTCGCGGCGCCACGCGCGTCCTGCATCCGGCCGCGCCGCCGCACCGGGGGAGCATACCGACCAGGTCCTGCGGGAACTCGGGCTCCCTAGGCCATGACCGGGCTCGTTCTGCGCGGCGCCGAGGCGGCACGGCGATCGAGGCCATACGCACCGCCATGGTCGCGGGCTCGCTGCCACAGCACGTGCAGCTTCTCGGTGTACCACTGGCCCGGGCACCGGCCACCGGGCCACGCTCCCCGACCTCCGGGCCATTCAAGATCATCATCCCTGATTCCGCGCTCCCCGACATTGACACGCTGACCGAGTGCATCCGCGCCGCCCACGGCGATGGGCGAGCGGTGGCTGTCCACTGCGTCACCCGCGAGGCGCTGGTCTTGCTGCTCGCCGCGCTCGACGACGCCGGGATGCTGCCCGGCGACCGGATCGAGCACGCCGCGCTGATCCCTGCCGAGCTCATCTCCCGGCTGCGCAGCCTCGGGCTGATGGTCGTCACGCAGCCCGGCTTGCTCATCCAGCGAGGGGACGACTATCGGCGCGACCTGGCGGCCGCAGAGCACGGCGACCTCTACCGCGCGGTCGCTGCTCGACGGTAGCGTCGGCTGCGCCCTATCCAGCGACGCCCCGTACGGGCCAGTTGATCCGTGGATGGTGATCACCGCAGCGGTCTGTCGCCTCAGCCCGTCCGGCCACGTCATCGGCCCAGCGGAACGACTTACCCCGGCCCAGGCGCTGGCGGGCTACCTCAGCCCGGCAGATGCTCCCGGCGCCGCACCCAGGCGAGTCGAAACCGGCTCCCCGGCTGACCTCGTGCTGTTGCGTGTTCCGCTGGCCGAGGCGCTCGCCGCGCCATCCGCCGACCTTGTAGCCGCAACGCTGATCGACGGCAGCATCGCGCCGACCGCCCCCGCGTAACGGGCCGCCGCCTTATCGCCTTGCCAGCGCTAAGCGATTGAATATAGTGGTGGTTCACCACTAACTATGAGAACGTGAGAACCAGGAGAGGCCGAGGATGCCCCAGGAACCGCGAGTTCGCGAAGATGCCGGCCCGAACCGCCAGGTGATCGACGAGTTCCGGGCTCGTGGCGGCACGGTCGGCGGCCGTTTCGCCAAGCTGCCATTGCTGCTGCTCACCACCGTCGGGGCCCGCAGCGGCCGGCGCCGCACGGTGCCGGTCACCTATGTGGCCGATGGCGAATGCTACGTGGTCGCCGCGGGAGCCGCCGACGCGAACCCGGCGTGGTATCACAACCTCCTCGCGCACCCAGCCGTGACCATCGAGGTCGG
>JASHOI010000207.1 GCA_030041195.1 Streptosporangiaceae bacterium
GGAGTCTACGAACCGTTAACGCAGTCTCACCGGCTCACCGCGGTTGGCGCTGGTTGTTGCGCATCAGCGCTCCCGTACTCCCGTGGCGTTCCTGATCTGCTCGGCCAATTGCTCGGGATCGGGCACCGTCAACCTCACGTAATCGTACGGGTGCCCGTCCATGTCAAGCTCTAGCACCGGCACCCCGCGCCTGCACCAGGTGAGGATGCCGTTCGCGTCGCGCTTGCCGTCGGCCGGTGCGTTGAGATACATGGAGTGCTTGCGCGGCTTCGCGGCGCGGGCAGCAGTGATGTGCTCCAGCGGCAGCCGCACGGTCAGCCGCGTGGCGAACCGCGTCCCCCGGTTGTAGTTCGGCCACCAATCGCGGCCGGTGGCCTGCACCTCAAGGCTGTCACCGTCAATCCTGGCATCGATCACGAGCACCTCGAGAGACCTGCGACGCTACGACTCTCGCGGCGCCACGAGAATCTGGACACACGAGCGTCCTCCCCTTGTTGCACAAACGTACACGGCGGGCGGTTGCCGCAGGCAGGACTATTTGGCGCTGCGACGGCGCCAGCCGAAACCGTCCGACCGGGTCCGGGTGGCGGTGAAGGCGTCGAACTCGACCGGGGTCGGGTACGGGCCCGAGCCGGACCAGGCCGAGGTGTGGTAGTAGGTGAAGGTCATCGTGGTCTTGTCGCCGGGGAAGCCGCCAGGATCCACGTCGAACACGCCGATTCCCCACGGGTAGGTGGTGTTGGGGTCGGTGACCGCGGACCACGGAGCGTCCTCGGTCTCGATCTCGGTTTCGGAGACGTTGACGCCCTCCTCCGGTTCGTCGTCCGCGGTGTCCGTCATGTAGACGTCGTCGTGGCCATGGGTGCCGCCGGTGCCGATCACCAGGTGGACGAGGCCCAGGTCGGAGTCCACGTTGCTCAGGTCGGTGCTGACGACGTGCGGCCGCAGGATCGTGCCGGGGTCGGTGCCCTTCACCACGTAGCTGCGCTCATAGTCATGGTCGTGGCCGGCCAGCACGAGGTCGACGCCGTACTGATAGAACAACGGCATCCAGTTCTGGCGGATGCCCAGGTCGGAGCCCTCCGCGTCAGACGTGGACATGGCCGGCTGGTGCATGACGACGACGATCCAGTCGACCGAGGTATCGGTCGACGCCTCGCGCAGCGTCCTCTCCAGCCACTGTTCCTGCTCGCCGCCGGAGTAGCCGGTCAGGATCTGGTTGTCGCCGGTGCTCAGGTAGGTGCCGGTGTCGACCTGATAGCAGACGTCGTTGTTGTCCAGCATGACGAACAGCACCGAGCCGATCTGGAACTTGTACCAGTTGCCCTCGAAGTCGGCGGAGCCGTTGTTCGGCAGGGCGAAGCGGGTCTGGTAGGACAGGTACCCTTGCGGGCCGTTACCTGGCTCGTTCTCGTGGTTGCCCAGCGTCGGCATCCACGGCCGGTTCGCGGCCGAGAACTGCGTGTTATCGAAGTACTCCGCCCAGACCTGCGGCTGGTACAGCTGGTTGGAGTTGGCGTAGGACAGATCACCGTTGACCAGATGCACGACCGGGTCGAATAGCTCGACCGACGCGGCGGTCGCCTCGGCGTTGAGCGACGCCTTGTTGTAAGCGGTGTCACCGCAGGCGATGTCGCCGACGCTGGTGAAGCGGAACGGCACACGGCCCTCGGGGGCGGTGCGGAACGCGCCGGAGACCTGGGTCTCGCCGCCGCTGAAGATCTGGTACACGTAGGCGGTGTCGGGCTGCAAGCCCTCGACCCGGGCGTGCTGGGCAATCGTCTGGACGCCGTTGTTGGAGTCGGTGTACGTGCGGGTCTCGGCCGTGATTTTGCGGCCGAAGCCTCCGGCCGCGCTGCCGACCATCACGGTCGGGCTGGACACCGAAGCCGGGGTCACCCAGGACACGGCGACCTCGCGAGC
Organism: Streptosporangiaceae bacterium; assembly: GCA_030041195.1. Next base: position 1,924 of record JASHOI010000207.1, read on the forward strand.
TGGATCCTGGCCGAAGGTCAGGTGAACCTGCTCAGCCGTGACTGTGCCGGCCTTGGCGGCCTGCTGCCACAGGACCGGGCTGCTGGCTACAAGAAGACCACCGGCAGTGATACCGACACCGCCAATGAACGACCGGCGCGAGATTCCGGCGCGCTCCATGCTGTCCGTCATTACTGTCCTTCCTGGGGCACTCCGACAAAGCAAGGCAATGCTCCCGGTCTGGAAGGTCGGCAAGCCAAACGGAAAGTTGACGCCCCGTTAACTGTGACAACCGTTAGAGACCGGCTGCAACAGACCGGGCCGGGAAATACCTGACAGAGTGAACCCATGCTGAATCAGGTGGCCGACGGTGTCTGGGTCCGGCAGAGCGCGTGGGTCTTGAGCAATGCCATCGCGGTGCGCGGGGAGGACGGGTTGATCCTGGTCGATCCCGGCATTGATGGTTCCGATCTGAACCAGCTCGCCGATGACCTGGACCGGCTCGGCATTCCGGTGGTCGCCGGGTTCTCCACCCATCCCCACTGGGACCACCTGCTCTGGCATCCCCGGTTCGGTGACGTGCCGCGCTACGCCACCCCGGCCGGCGCCCACGCCGCCAGTGAAGCCCGGGAGCGGGGGCAGAAGATGGCGGCGGAGAGCGCGCAGGGCATCCCTCTCGAGCTGCTCGGGCTCGTCACCCCGCTGCCCGCGGACGGCGGACCCGTGCCGGGCGATCTCGTCGAGCACCAGGCGCACGCCGTCGGCCACGCCGCGGTCCTCCTCGCGGACCGTGGCGTCCTGCTCGCCGGCGACATGCTCTCCGACGTCCTGATCCCGCTCCTCGACCCTCGCCGCCCCGGTCAGGTGGGCGCCTACGAGACGGCACTCGACCGGCTGGGCGAGGCCGCCAGGCACGTCGATGTCCTGGTCCCCGGCCACGGCGCCGTCGCCGAAGGTCCCGAGGTGGCGGCCCGCCTCGCCGCCGATCATGCCTACATCGACGCGCTGCGGCGAGGCGAGGACCCGGTCGACGCGCGTCTCGGGCCGGACTGGCTCCCGGTCCACCAGTCAAACCTGAAGCAGGCCCGGGGGCAGTAGGGATCTCCCGATGACTAGCGCGGGCGGCCAGTGGTGGCGGCGTCGGCAAGTGCGGCACGGACGGCGGGTACGACGTCCTCGGCGAACACGCGGGACTGGCGTTCGCGGTCGTCCTCGGGCCAGAACACGAACGTGTTCATCTGGTAGCTGGCGTACAGCTCGGTAAGGGTTTCGACCCAGTGCCCGGCGGGGCCGTGGAACAAGTCGCGCTGAACGGGGGTGATCGAGCCCATGACGTTGTACAGCCGGACCAGCCGCCCCGGATCACGCCCGGCATCCTCGGCGGAGCCGGTGAGAATGCTGTTGAGTTCGCCCAGCCGTTCGGGTGGCACGTACGGCGCGCTGACCGACCAGCCGTCGGCCTTCGCTCCCGCCAGCCGCACGGCGCGCGGGCCAGCGACGCCGAGCCAGATCCCGATGTCATGGGCCGGCGGGGGCCCGGGCTTGAGGTCCGGTACCTGGTAGTAGTGCCCGTCGTAGCTGAACGGCTGCCCGGCCCAGCTCGCCCGGATGATGTCGATCGCCTCGCTCAGCGCCTCGCGGCCCTCCCCCACACTGCGGCGCCGCCCATGCCCGCGATCCCGTCCCAGTACGCGCCCGCGCCGAGACCCAGCTCGAACCGGCCGCCGCTCAGCAGGTCAATCGTGGCGGCCTGCTTGGCTAGCACCGCCGGCGGGCGCAGCGGGAGGCTCGCGACGTTGCTGAAAAAGTGCACGCGGCCGGTCCGGGCGGCCAGCCAGGTGATGTGGGAGAGCGTGTCGGTGAACCCGGGGTTGTACGGGTGATCCTGGACGCCGGCGTACTCCAGGCCGTACTCGTCGGCGATGGCCGCGATCCGCGCGGCCGCCTGCGGGTCCTCGGCGCTGGGATCCACGTTGAGCCCGAACGCAACCGGACGGTTCATGGTTTCTCCTAGGGCAGTGATTCCTTACCGCGGATTGAGGCACGGACTCCATCCATGATCGTCCGTGGGCCCGCTACGCCGCAGCCGCCAACTCGTCCTGGGCTTGCTGGTCCAGTTCGATGCCGGAAACGGCGAGATTCAGGCCAGCGCAACCTGCGCTGGGGTGTGCCCGAGCCGCTGTGCGGCCTGGACCACCTGCGGGCTGCCCAGAACGGCATTGTTTTGGCCAAACGCGGAGCCCAGCGGGAAGAACGGGACGAAGGCTATCCCACGCTCGCGCGCCTTCACCATGGCCGCGAGCTGATCATCGAACCGCTGGCCCGGTCCAGCGCCGTCATTCAGGCGCAAGTTGACAGCGGCGAGCCGCTCGGTCCCGAGACCGCGCAGATTCTCCTCAATGTCCTGCCGGAGCTGGGCGGGATCGCCGGCCGGCATCCAGCCGCCGGACGCGTCGCGGCGGACGCCTACCTTGCTGACCAGGGCAAGCTTGTCCGGATACGGGAAGAGGGCGGTCCTGATCAGCTCCACCGCACGGCGCAAGACCGCAAGCGCCGCGCCCGCGGTCGCGCGGCGGTCCGAAGACACCGGGTCCGGGCAGTTGCATCGCCCCGAAACCCACACGCGACACCGTCATCGAGCCTAGAGAGTAGGAGGACATATCGGCGCTCACGGACTATCTCCCCTCGACTGTGACCGGGGCGGACGGTCACCAGGCTTTCGGCCGGGCAGGTGAGATCGCGTCACCCGCGTCTGAAGTGCCTTCGGTGCCAGCCAGGTTCGCCGTGCGAAATTGAATGCGGCGGGCACCGACACGCCGCGCGTGATTCGGTAGGTTTGTGACGGCTCAGAAGGCTTCTCATTCGAAGGACGCGGTCATGGCCGAAGACGAGCAGGCACCGCCGGGCATTGACATTCAAAGGCCCAACATGGCGCGCATGTACAACTACGCGCTGGGCGGCAAGGACAACTTCGCCTCAGACCGGGAAGCGGTGCAGAATCTGTTCCGGCTGGCCCCGGAGAACGCGTACGTTCCAAAGGCCAACCGGCAGTTCCTTGGCACCGCGGTGCGCTTCGCTGCAGAGCAGGGCATCAGGCAGTTCCTTGACCTCGGCGCAGGCCTGCCCAGCCAAGGCAGTACCCACGAGGTGGCCAGGCTGGCTCAACCGGACGCGCGCGTCGTCTACGTCGATTCCGACCCTGTCGTGCTCGCCCATGCCCGGGCGCTGCTGGTCGGGAATGACTCCGGCCTCGCGGTCATCGGCGAGGACATCCGGGACACCGGGCGAATTCTCGAGCACCCCCAGACGCGGCGGCTGATCGACTTCTCGCAGCCCGCGGCCGTCTTGTTCGTGGCCGTCCTGCACGGGATCCCGGACGCCGACGACCCGGCCGGGATCGTCGCGAAATACGTGCGGCAGCTGGCGCCGGGCAGCTTCGTGATCCTGTCTCATCTCACCCGCGAGGGCCATCCCGCCGATATCGTCGCGAAGAAGGAAGAGGTCTTCGCGAAATCCCCCACGCCGATGACGTACCGCAGCCGCGACGAGATCCTGCGCTTCTTCGACGGGCTCGACCTGGTCGAGCCCGGGCTGACGACCGTGACGCGCTGGCGGGAAGAGCCCCGGGACGCACAGTTCGATGCCGCCGGCAGCTGGACCCTGGCCGGCGTGGGCCGCAAGAGCTGAGGTCAACCCTTTCGCCGAACGCAGATGGCTGGCTGCTATCTCGTTGCCTGCGACCAGGCGTTGAGAAACCAGCTAGATGACCACTGCTTGTCGGCGCCCACGCCGGTGACGACCTCGATACCCAGATCCTGACAGACATCCCATTCCGGGATGCTCTGCGCATCAACCCGGTCGCCGCCCTTGGTGAAGACGTCGGGCCGCAGGCTCCGCAGCGCCTCGCGGACGGTGAGGTCTCCCTCGATCTCGAACGGCACGACGTAATCAACCCCGCGGATCGCCGAGACGATCAGGCAGCGGGTCTCCAGGTCCTGGAATGACCGGCCCTTCTTCTCCCGCAAGAAGGCGTCCCCGTTGACGATGGCGACCATGACGTCCCCGAACCCGGCCGAGGCCTGCAGCGAGCTGATATGCCCGGGGTGAATCGGGTCGAATCCCCCGCTGGTGGCCACGATCCGGCCAGCGGGCCGGACGGCATCGAAACCTTCGAAGGACACGATCGGTGCGCCGAGATTCTCCATCGGCTCAGCGTAGACGCCGGGCCTGGGTCCTGGTCTCGCCTTCATCCCGCTGCCTATGAGGTGGCGGGATGAGTGGCGACCAGCAGCAGCGCGTCAAGGATGCGGTACCAGTCCGGCTCGGCGAGGTCTTTGCCCATCGCGTGCGCGAGTGCCGCCAGGGCGGCCACGAACCGGGCTGAGAACTCGCCGGCCTCCACGTCGAGCGCCGCTGTCATGGCCCCGACCGCCTGCCGGAATCTGGCGGTGCGCCCGAGCCGGACGAGCGAGGCCGGCACTGCCGCTGGCGCGGGCCCGGCCTGGTGACTGCCCTCGTCCGGCACGAGCGTGATGACCAGGCGCATGCCCAGGGCATCGGCGAGCCGTGCCAGCGCCGCCGTGGTGGGGTTGCCCCTGCCGTTTTCCAGGTTGGCGATGTAAGGGACCGATAGGCCCGCGTCAGCGGCAACCGATGCCACGGTCCGGCCCGCTGCGGTCCGCCGGGCCCGCAGCTCGCGGCCGATTGCTGAGTGCTCCACTCGCGCGCTCCTGTCTTGACAGAGCAGCAATCGTAAAAGCTATTCTCATAGAATAGTCCTGATGAGGAGGGCGCTGTGCTCCAGGCCCTGCGGGTACCGGATTTCCGGCTGCTGTGGGGCGGAAGCCTCATCAGTTCGTTCGGCTCGTGGCTGCTGGTCGTGGCCGTCCCGGCGCACATCTTCATGGTGACGGGCTCGCTGCGCGACACCGGGCTCACCCTCGCCGCGGAATACCTGCCGATGCTGGTGCTCGGCCCGGCCGCCGGTGTGTTCGCTGACCGGTGGGACAGGCGGCGCCTGATGATCACGACGAACCTGTGCTGCGCGGCCGCCGTGGCCGCGATGCTGCTCGGGACCGCACCGGGCCGGTGCTGGGTTCTGTATGCGGCGCTGGTCGCCGAGAACAGCGGCGCCGTCGTTTACGCGCCGGCCGTGCAGGCCCGCACGCCCGCCATCGTCGGCACCGGTCCCCTGCTCAGCAGCGCCAGCGCCCTGAACTCCGTCAGCAGCGGCACCGCCCGGCTGATCGGCGGCCCACTCGGCGGGATCCTGCTCGCCCTCTGCGGGATCAGATGGCTGATTTGCGCAGACGCGCTCAGCTACCTGGTGTCAGGCGCCGCCATGTTCATGACCTCCCGGACCGGCGGCCAGCGCCCCCGCCGCAACGGCGCGACCGGCGGCGTGGCCCGCGACCTCATCCAGGGGACCCGGGTGCTGCGCGCTCAGCCAATTGTGCGAGCGCTGCTTCCGGTCACGGTGATCTTTCTTGCGGCCAACGCATCGCTCGGCGCCATCCTCATCCCGTTCGGCGTCCAGCGGCTGGGCGGCAGCGAGAACACCGGGTTCCTGCTGTCCTGCCTGGGCGTGGGATTCCTGATCGGCGCCCCGGTCATCCGCGGACTCCTGGACCGGTGCCAGCCCCGGCACCTGCTGGCCGCCACGCTGGCCGCAACGGCCGCCGCGTACTACCTGCTGTTCACCTCGGCATCGCTCGCCACCGCGCTGCCCGCCGCGGCAGCGGTCGGGATGACCGGATCCATGTCGCTGGTCATCACGCAAACCATCGTGCAGCGGGTAATCCCCAATGCGGCACTCGGCAGGGTCAGCGCGGTATTCCTGACCAGCGAGGCAGCGGCCACCCTCACCGGCGCCGCTGCCGGGCCTTTTCTCGCCCAGGCGGCACACGTCACGGCGGCGGCCGGCGCCGCCAGCCTGCTCACCGTCAGCGCTGCGGTGCTGGCATATCTCACCGTGCCGCGGATGCCCGCGGTCACAGGAAAGTCCCGCCGGGTTTCAATGTCCTTCTGGGCGGTTCCGGTTCGTCGTCTGGTCGGCGGCTACGTCCACGGGAAGCGAGGCTGAGATGAAGTACATCATGATCATCGCCGGGAACACCGAGCACAGCAGCGACGGCACGGCGGCGCCGGAGGCCCTGGCATTCATGCAGCGCGAGATCCCCATCTGGATCGAAGAGATGAACGGCCGCGGCGTGCGGCTGTTCGGCAGGGAGCTGGACCTTCCGCACACGGCGGCGACGGTGCGCGTGCGCAACGGCGAGACGCTGGTGACCGACGGCCCGTTCGCCGAGACCAAGGAGTTCATGGCCGGCTTCGACCTGCTCGAATGCGAAGACCTCGACGAGGCGCTCGAGGTGACGGCCAAGAGCCCCATCGCAAGGTTCCACACGATCGAGGTCCGGCCGTTCATGGACGGGCTGCGGCTGGATGAGAAGGCATTCGCGTTCGGGCGCGGCGAGGACGGCGCCGCCAGCCCGTTCCTGCTGACCATGTGGATGGGCGGAACCCCGGCGGCGCCGCTGGACGACGAGGCGGTCATGCAGGAAGGCGAGGCCTGGCGCCAGGATCTGGAGGCGCGCGGCCTCCAGATCCTGGGAAACGCGCTGCAGGGCACGGATACGGCCAGGACGGTCCGGGTACGTGACGGCGAGACGCTGATCAGCGACGGGCCGTTCCTCGAGACCAAGGAGTTCATCGCCGGCATCGACGTGGTGAGCTGTGCTGATCGCCAGCAGGCGGTCCAGCTGGCGGCCGCGCATCCGATCGCCCGGTATTACGCGATTGAGGTTCGCCCGTTCTACAGCGAATGACCGAGGCACCGCACCGCGCGGCCGGCTCCCCCGGTCGCCGCTGCTAGGCCTTGGGGACCAGGCGGTAGATCGCGCCGGCCTTGTCGTCACTTACGTACAGCGCGCCATCGGGCCCGGGCACCGCGTCCACCGGACGGCCCCAGTAGCTGCCACCGGGGTTCTCGAACCCGGTGACCAGGGTGACCGCGGGTTCCAGGGTGCCCTTCGCGGCGTTCCAGGCCAGCCAGAGCACGGCGGGGGCCCGCGGCGGCTCGCGGTTCCACGAGCCGTGCCCGGCGATCACGGCACCGTCCGACCACGGTGCCGGTATCTTGCTGCCCTCGAGGAAGGTCATGCCCAGCGGGGCGGTGTGCGCGGGGAGCCCGACCTCGATCGGCGCCAGCGCGGCGCAGTCCATCTCCTTCCCGCCCGGGTTCGTGGCCGCGTCGGGGACCAGCGGGACGTCGGCGAGCGACCCGGCCGGGTGATTGTCGTCCTGATCCGGGTCGCAATACGGCCAGCCGAGGTCCCGGCCCGCGGTGACCTGCACCACCTCGTCGGGCGGGTGGTTGTTCACGTAGGCCTGGATGACCTGGCCGAACGCATCGCTGTCGCTGCCGTAGGGGCCGTGCAACGGGTACGGGATGTTGTCCCGTTCGTTCACCGCCGTCCACACCGTGCCGTTCGGTGCCACGGCCAGGCCCTCGCCGTTGCGGACCCCCCGCTCCACCACCCGCAGGCCGGTCCCGTTGGGGTTCACGGCCATGATCACCGCGCGCTGCGGCGACATGGTCCGGTCGTCGGGGTTGGCGTTCGACGAACTGCCCACGTTGAAGTAGACCGTGCCGTCCGCGGCGACCGTCACGTCCTTCGCCCGGTGCACGTCGTCGCCGCTAGGGTCCAGATCCGGCAGTCTCGCGGCGATCACCGTGCGGGCGCCGCTGATCCCGCCCGCCCCCCACGGGTACCGGTCGATCTCGTCCGACTCGGCGACGTACAGCACCCACTTGCCGCCCAGCTCGGCGAACGCCATGCCCTGCGGGCCGGTCAGCCCGGCCAGCAGCGTCTTCACGGTTGCGGTGCCGGCCGCGTCCGGCCGCAGCTCCACGATCTTGCCGTCGCCGGGAACGCTGACCAGGAGATCCCCTTCGGGCGTCCAGGCCTCCATCCGCGCGCCGGGCACACGCGCCCACACCCGGGCCGTCCAGCCGGCCGGGACGGTCAGCATATGAGTCGTGGACAGCGCCCCGCCCCCCTCCCCCGCCGGAACGACGAGAGGCGTTCTGGACCGCCTTGCCAGAACCTGGGCCGACGGCGCGACCGGCGACGTGGACGATGTGGATGCCGGTGACGACGGCGCAGGCGTGGGCTGCTCCTGGCCCGCAGACCCGGAGCACGCAGCAGCTGCGGCGCAGACCGCCGCGGCGAGCAGCACAGCGCGCAACACCGGCCCATCGTATTGCGCACGCCCGGGGCGTCGGCCCTTCAGCCGCGCGCACGGGCTGCCCGCCAGACCCCGCGATGTCACAGATGGCCCGGGCTGTCTCGTCTCAAGTTTCAGAGGAAGGCTCATCGATCGGGGAAGGTGATCGTCATGCGGGTGTTCGTGGCAGGGGGCACCGGCGTCGTGGGACAGCGGCTGGTGCCGCAGCTCGTGGCCCGGGGGCACCAGGTGACGGCGACGACGACGAACCCGGCGAAGCTGGGTGTGGTGCAGCAGCTGGGTGCGGATGCCGTCGTGATGGACGGCCTGGACGCGATGTCGGTCGGCGAGGCGGTGGCCAAGGCCCGGCCGGACGCGATCGTGCACGAGATGACCGCGATTAATCCGGCGCACTCCGGCAAGCCCGACATGAAGCACATGGACCGGTGGTTCGCCATCACCAACCGGCTTCGCACCGAAGGGACCGACCACCTGCTGGCCGCCGCCGAGGCAACCGGCATCTCCAACTTCGTCGCCCAGGGCTACGCCAGCTGGAACGGAATCCGCGAGGGCGGATGGGTGAAGACCGAGCAGGACCCGCTGGATCTGCTCGCCGGAACCCCGGCGCACCCGGGGATGGAGGCGCTTCATCACCTTGAGGACGTGGTCGTCAAGGCCGGTGGCGCGATCGTGCGATACGGCGCGCTCTACGGGCCGGGCGCCACCGACGACCAGGTCGAGCTCGTGCGCAAGCGCCAGTATCCGCTCGTCGGGGCCGGCACCGGCTACAGCTCGTGGATCCATCTCGACGACGCCGCCAGCGCCGCGGTCCTGGCCGTCGAGCAGCAGGCAAAGGGCGTGTTCAACATCGTCGACGACGAGCCGGCTCCGGCCAGCGAATGGCTGCCCTACCTGGCGAAGTGCGCGGGCGCAAAGCCGCCGATGCGGATCCCTAAGTGGCTGGCCCGGATGCTCGCAGGGCAGGCGGTGGTTGTGATGATGACCGAGGGGCGCGGTTTCTGCAACGCCAAGGCCAAGCGGGAGCTCGGGTGGCAGCTGCGCTACCCCTCGTGGCGCCAGGGCTTCAAGGAAGGGCTGGGGTGACCGGATTCAGGGAACGGCTGGGATGAGCAGGGCCGAGGAGTTCGAGTACCTGCGGCCGCTGCTGTTCTCGATCGGCTACCGGATCCTCGGCAGCGTGACCGAGGCCGAGGACGCGGTACAGGAAACCTGGCTGCGCTACGAGGCCTCCCCCGCACACCCCGCGTCGGCCAGGGCCTTCCTCTCGGCCACGGTGACCCGCATCTCGATCGACGTGCTGCGCTCGGCCCGCGTCCGGCGGGAGGAGTACGTCGGGCACTGGTTCCCCGAACCGTTGCTCACCGACCCCTACGAGGACCCGCAACGCTCGGCGGAACTGGCCGATTCGGTCTCTATGGCGGCGCTGCTCCTGATGGAGCGGCTGACCCCGCTCGAGCGCGCGGTCTTCGTGCTGCGCGAGGTGTTCGGGTTCAGTTTCCCGGAGATCGCGTCGGCCGTGCAGCGCTCGGAGGCCGCGTGCCGCCAGCTAGCGGTGCGGGCGCGTCACCATATGGACGCGGGCCTGCCCCGGTTCCAGGTCGACCGGAGGGAGCGCGACGAACTCGCCGGGCGATTCTTCGACGCCGTCAGGGAAGGAGACGTCGACGGGCTGGCGAAGCTGCTCGGCGCCGATGTCCACATGGTCGGCGACAGCGGCGGCAAGGCCCCGCAGTGGAAGCAGATCAACGGTGCCGGCAACGTCGCCCGGCTGCTCGCCACGATGGTCCCGGCGTTCGCCCGGACCGGCGGTGTCCTGGACACCCGCGAGCTGAACGGCCAGCCGGGCGCGATCCTCCGCGATCGGGACGGCAAGGTCATCAGCACCTTGGCCCTCGACATACTCGACGGTCAGATCCAGGCGATCCGCTCGGTGATGAACCCGGACAAGCTCCGGCACCTGGGCCCGGTGGCGGACGCCTGGGCCGCCCTCCGCGAGACAAACCAGGCTCGCTAAATCGCGAACGCTTAGTTTTCGCTATTGAACTGGCACCCCGGATGCCGTCTCATTTACCGCAGAACCATGCCTAAGCCCAGCAAACGGGAGGCTCCATGCGTGCTCTGCGGCCCCCGGCCCTGGCCGGGAAAAATGCCCGCCATAGCGCACGAGCCGCCGCCGTTATTGGCGCGGCCGCCGCGTTAGCCCTTGTCCTGGGCTTACTGGCGCTGGGCCAGCGATCGGCTCAAGGCGGCGCGGCGGCGCGGTCCAGCACGGTTTCGGATGTCCTCAAGGTCGGTAACGTCGTCTCGAGGCGCACCGCGCTCGGAGTCAATCCGGCCGGCGTTCCCAGCCGCGCTGTCGAGACCCCGCAGTACCCCTGCACGCAGCTGACCAGCGAGGACTTCAGCCAGGTGCGCGGAGCGCCGACCACGATCCTGTCGGCGACGCTGGTCACCCCGTCGTCGACGAACGGCGCCACGTTCCCGTACTGCGACGTCAGCGGCATCGTCGCCCCGCAGGTCCAGTTCGAGCTCCAGCTGCCCACGCAGACCTATACCGGCCGGTACCTGCAGGAAGGCTGCGGCGGTTACTGCGGAACGGTCGGGGTCAGCCAGCCCGCCGCCAGCGGGCAGGCCGGCATCGACGAGTGCGTGCCACTCAACAACGGCGAGTTCGCGCTCGGCCAGGACGATGAGGGCCATATAGGCGGCGGCAACGTCGAGGCCTGGGCCATTGACGACCCAATGCTGAAAGTCGATTTCGGCTACCTGTCCGAGCATGTATTCGCCGTGGCCGCGAAGGCGATCATTGCCTCGTTCTACGGCCAGGCGCCCGCCTATTCGTATTACGACGGCTGCTCGGACGGCGGCCGCGAGGCGCTGATGGAGGCCCAGCGGTTCCCCGACGACTTCCAGGGCATCATCGCCGGAGCGCCCGCGTTCAACCAGGCCGCGCTGAACGCGATGGAGGAGCCGTACGAGTCGACGGCGGACGAGACAGCGAACGGAGAGCCGATCCTCACCGCGGCGGCCGCCCAGGTGCTGCACAGCGCCGTGATCTCGCAGTGTGCCGACCCGGGCCTGCGCGACGGCACGATCCAGGATCCCCGTGACTGCAACTTCAGCTACGCCGCGATCACCTGCGCCCCGGGCGCGACGGACACGTCGGACTGCCTCACCCCGGCGCAGGTTGCGGCCGCCAAGCGGCTGTATGCCGGCGCGGTCGCGCCGGACGGCGAGCATCTGTACACCGACGGCGAGCCCTACGGCGCCGAGGGCGCCTGGCCCGGGATCGTGATCCCGGCGACCACGTCACCGACGAGCACCGGCGAGTCCCCCGAGGACACGACGTTCTTCCACAGCATCGGCATCGGCTACCTGCGCTGGGTCGGGCTCTGGCAGGACGATCTCAGCCTCAACCTCAACACCAGTTTCCCGTTCGACCAGCAGACGTTCTGGGAGTACGCCAGCCACGACAACCCGCAGAACCTGTCGAGCATCGTCGACGCCACCGACCCCAACCTGACCGCGTTCTACAAGGCCGGCGGCAAGCTGATCCAGTGGCAGGGGTGGGCCGACCAGTTCATCCCGCCGTACGGCTCGGTCGCCTACCGGCAGGCAGTGATCAACACGATGGGCGCCCAGACCGTGCAGCAGTTCTACCGGCTGTACATGTTCCCTGGCGTCTACCACTGCGGCGGCGGCTACGGGCCTGACGTGTTCGACCTGCTGACCCCGCTGATCAACTGGGTGGAAACGGGACAGGCACCGGGGAGCATCGTCGCCGCCGCCGTGACCGGCGGAACCGGGGCAGCCGGCACCGGCGCCGCCACCGGCACCGTGGAGTACACCCGCCCGGTGTACCCGTATCCCGAGCAGGTCAAGTACTCGGGCTCGGGCAACCCGGACGACGCATCGAGCTACGTCGGCTTCACGCCGAGCCACCTGTTCGACGACAACATCCAGTGGGCGGGCTACCCGTTCCGCAGCGGCTACGAAGAGTGGTGTGAGCCGGAGGGCCTGGGCCTGCGCTGCGAGCGAAGGGGCGAGCAGGACCCGGGCTACACCTTCCAGTAGCCGCAGCGCCCCGTGCGATGCCGAGGGTGCTGACATGATGATCGAATGAGCTTGTCCGCGGACTTCTCGGCGATCCCCGGCGGCAGCCGCGCGGCCGAGATCGAGCAGCTGTGCGACGCGATGGAGGCGGCCGGCGACGCGGGCCGCTACCCGCGGCTGACGGTCCAGCGGCCCTGGTCGGCGGACAACCCGGTGCTCGAGGGCGAGTTCGCCTCGCCCAGGGCGATCCGCTGGTACCTGGAGCGGGAGCTGGCCAAGCTGGCTGCCGACGGGGCCCGGATCCTGGTCTCCCCCGGGCGCGAGGCCCTGGACCTGCATGACCCCGCGATCGGGCCCGCCGTCGACGAGACCCGGTGGGACCTGCGGCGCAAGAAGCTGTTCCTGTTCGGGCCGGAGCGGATGGCGCTGTCGATCGACCGGCTGAAGCACTACACCGGGACGCCCGCCGAGCTGTTCCAGCGGTACGTGCTGCTCACCAACTACTCCTGGCACGTGACCGAGTTCCGTGCCGCCCTGCCCGACTGCGTCGGCCCCGATGCCGACGGGCGCCAGATGCCCGCCTGGCACCATGTGCGCCCCGGGCGCTCCGGCCTGACCATGGTGAACATCGGCGTCGGCCCGGCCAACGCCAAGACGATCACCGACCACCTGGCCGTGCTGCGCCCGGACCTGATGCTGATGATCGGGCACTGCGCCGGCCTGCGGAACCACCAGGACATCGGGGACCTGGTGCTGGCGACCGCGTTCGTGCGCGACGACCACGTCCTGGACGAGATGCTGCCGCTGAGCGTTCCGGTCGTCTCCAACTACACGCTGAACTCGCTGCTGGTCGGCGAGCTGACCGCCCGCGGCCTGCGCAGCCGGATGGGCATCGTGTTCACCACCGGGAACCGGGACTGGGAGCTGAACCTGGCCATGTTCGAGGAGCGGCTGCGGGTGTCGCGCGCCCTGGCCGTGGACATGGAGTCCGCGACCGTGGCGGCGAACGGGTTCCGCTACCGGATCCCCACCGCCACCCTGCTCGCGGTCAGCGACAAGCCCCTGCACGCCCGCCCCAAGCTCAGCGTGGACGCCCAGGGCTTCTACGCCGCCAGCCGCCGCCAGCACGTCGAGATCGCCATCGCCGTGGCCGAGAAGGTCAGGCAGCTGTACCCCGGCGGCCTGCCCACCGCCGACCTCCGCTCCCCCGACGAGCCGCTGCTCGGCGTCACCGAATGAGGGCCGGCCCGGCACTAGCGGCCGTGTTCTCGCCAATGCTAACATTCACAAATATGAGAGTGGCCCGAACGGGAGGCCGGTTGATGGTCGCGCTCGGCGGGAACGGTGGCGAGCCCGCCCCCGGAGGACCGCGGTGAACCCGGCCGCGGTGATGCTTCCGCTGTTCGCGGCGGCGATCGCGTTCGAGGCGGTCTGCCTGGCCGACCTCGCCAGGGCCGAGGAGGTGCGGCGCCTGCCGCGCGGGGCGTGGATGGTGATCTGCCTGGTCTCGATCCCGCTGGGCGGGATCCTCTA
>JASHOI010000208.1 GCA_030041195.1 Streptosporangiaceae bacterium
CGGCCAGGTCCGGGACCCAGGCTGGCGGGCGGCCCGGCGGCAGGCGGCCGCCCGCAGTGGTCCAGGTGGCAATGTGCCCGCAGGCTGCCGCGGCAACGTGCGCGTAGTAGTTCACCACCCGGCCCGCCGCGGCGCGCGAACCCGCGGCGTCGTCGGCGTCGGCGTCGGCGAGCGTTCGGGCGTGCTCGCGGAGCAGGTCGTGCAGGAGGTAGCGGCCCGGCGCGGGCTCGGTGATCAGGTGCTGGTCGTAGAGCTCATCGAGCCGGCGGCGGGCGGTTTCCAGAGTGACCTCGTCGAGGGCGGCGGCGGCGTACGCGTCGATGTCGCGGCCCGGGGCCAGGCCAAGCCGGCGGAACAGCCGTTGCTGCGCGTCGCTCAGGTCCCGGTAGGACAGGTCGAAAGCGGCGGCGACCGACAGGTTCTCGGCGCTCATGACCGCCAGCCGGTCGTGCGCCGCGGCCAGGTCACGGGCCAGCTCGGCGCCGCCGCGGGCCGGGTGGTGCCGGAGCTGCCTGGCCAGCATGCCGATGGCCAGCGGCAGGTATCCGCACATCCGGGCTATCTCCCCGGCCGGGCCCGCGGCGGCGGCCAGGTCCGCGCGGCCCGCCAGCCGGGCCAGCAGCGCGACCGCTTCATCGGGGGACAGGGTGCCGATGCTGATCACCTCGGCGTCCTCCAGCGCGGTCAGCCGCCGGCGGCTGGTGATCAGGACCAGGCTGCCCGGGGTGCCCGGCAGCAGCGGCCGGACCTGGTCGTGCCCGGCCGCGTCGTCCAGCACCAGCAGGATCTTCTTGCCCGCCGCGTAGTCACGCCACCGGCCGGCCCTGGCCTGGGTGCCCGGCGGGATGTGGTGCACGGCGACGCCGGCCGTCAGCAGCAAGCTGGCCAGCGCGTCGGCCGGGATGACCGCCGGCTGGCCGGGGGCGTGCGCGTGCAGCGGGAGGAAGAACTGCCCGTCGGGGTACCTGCCGGCCAGCCGGTGCGCCGCGTGCACCGCGAGAGTGGTCTTGCCGATCCCCGCCATCCCGTCGATCGCGACGATCCCCGGCTGGCTCCCGTCGGCGGCCACGCCGGCCAGCAGCCGCTCCAGTTCGGGCTCGCGGCCGGTGAAGCTGCCGATGTCACGCGGCAGCGTCCGGGTGGCCGCGACCGCCGAGGCCCGGGAAGCCGTGCCGTTCCTGGCTGCCAGCACCTCGCCGGCCGGTGCCCGGCCGCGCGCCGCCACCACGAACAGCGCCCGCACCTCGCCGGCCAGGCCCAGCGCCCCGGCCAGCAGCAGCGCCGTTTCCTTCCGGGCGCTGCGGTTGATGCCCCGCTCCAGGTCGCTGATCGACCGGGGGCTGAGGCCGGCTGCTTCCGCCAGCTCCTCCTGCGTCAGCCGGGCCTCGGCCCGAAGCTGCCGCAGCAGCCCGGCGAAGCTCAGCGCAGGCTCCGCCGCCGCTTCCATCGTTCCTCACAGGGCTGCTACCGCGCGTGCTCCGAGCTTACGGCGCAAATCAACCCATGGACCGATGCCCCGGTTGCCGGAAGGGCCGACGCTGCTGGAGCCAGGAAACGGGCCCGAACGGGACGCACGTGGCGGGCGTGGCAGCAGGAGGCTCGATGGTCGACGGCGGACCAGCGCGCGGCACCAGCTCGCTGGCGCCCCTGGCGGTGGACGTCGGGGTGCCACTGGCGAGCTACTACCTGCTGCACGCGGGCTTCGGGCTGCCGCTGGCGGAGTCGCTGGCGGCGAGCAGCGTGGTCCCCGCGGTCCGGACGGCCGGCGGGGTGCTGCGGAACCGCAGGCTGAACGCGCTGGCCGCGACCATGCTCGCCGCGAACCTGACCGGGGCCGGGATCAGCCTGGTCACCGGCGATCCCCGGGTGATGCTCGCAAAGGCCTTGGCGGTCACCTTCGTGATCGCGACCGCGACCATGATCTCCGTCGCGCTCCGGCGACCGCTGGCGTCGGCCGTGCTCAAGCCCATCGTGACCAAGGACTCGGCAGCGAACATCGCCGCCTGGGACCGGCTCTCGGCGGGCTGCCCGCGATTCCAGCGGATGGAGATGCTGTTCAGCGCCATCTGGGGAGTGACGCTGCTCGCCGAATGCACCGCCCGCTTGATCGGGGCGCTCACCTTGCCGGTGAGCATCGCCGCCGGCCTGTCTGGCTTCCTCCAGGTCAGTTCCGTCGGCATGGCCTTCGTCGTGGCATGGCTGGTGGCCGCGCAGCCGATCGGGGAAATGATCGCCGGATCAGATGGCGTTCACGAACCTGGCCAGCGAGCTAGCGATGTCATGAACGCCGTGATACCAGTCGTGGACGAACCCGGCCGCCCCGGTGGGCTCGGTGACAACGTAGAACACGACGAAGAGCACGATCCAGAACACGATGATCCGCCGCAGCACCCGATCACCTCCACGGGGCACGGTAAGCCCGGCAGCGCCGCGACCGCGTCCACCCTGGGGTGGAACCCGGACCGCCCGGCCGCCGCCGGCGTCACCGAGATCAACCCGTGAGCCGATGCCAGATCCGCCATCGGGAACCTACCCTGAGCCTCGGCAGGGGGCGGGCATGAGCGGCGGGCAAGGGCACGCCGGCGATCGGGAGGAATTGGGTCGTGGCCACGCGCTTGAGCACGGGCGGCACGGGCACCGGGGCCGGCGCCGTCCCGGGCGCGGAGCCGCAGGCCAGGCACGGGCAGCTGCCGGCCGCGCCCGCGCTGCGGCGGGTCGCGGTGCCGACAGCCGTTGCCCTGGCCGTTTCCGTCACGGTCAGCATCGGTCTCCGCCTGCCGGGCCTTCCGGCCGGGGAGATCGCCCTCGGCGCGGTGGCGCTGCTCGTCCTCGACGGCGGGGTTGCCTGGCTGGTCACCGTGCGGTCCGCGAGCGAAACCCAGGATCTGGCGGTGCTGGCCGCCATCGGCCTGGCCGGGGCCATGCTGCTGAGCAAGGGGGCCGGTGAAGGCTCAGCGGTCGTCTGCCTGGCGCTGGCGGGCATGGGGCTGCTGCTGTCCCCGCTGCCCGCGCTCATCACCGGTCTGGTCGTCTTCGCCGCGGCGAACCTTGCCTTCCTGCTCGCCGCATCCACCTCCCTGGCCACGCTGGCCAGCCAGGATCTGGGCGCGGCGTTCGTCTTCGCGGTCGCCGCCTTCACCCGGTCGACGAGGATCTCGCAGGTCCGGGCGCGGGCCGCGCAGGCGCGGGCCGAGGATCTGCTGGCCCAGCTGCGCGCCTCCCAGGCGGCGCAGGCGGAGGCTGCGGCCCTCACCGAGCGGGCCAGGCTGGCCCGCGAGATCCACGACATCCTCGCGCACGCGCTCTCCGGCCTGGTGCTGGCGCTGGACAGCATGGAGTTGCTCGGGCGGCAGGGACGGGCCGACGCTGACACCATGGGCAAGATGCTCGAACAGGTGACCCGCGCCCAGCGAACGGCAAGGGACGGGCTGGCGAACACGCGCCGGGCGATCGCGGCGCTGCGCGGCGACGAGCTGCCCGGACCGGCCCTGCTGGATCGCCTGGTCCGGGAGACGGCGGAGGCGACCTGCATCAACGCCACGCTCACCGTGACCGGCGATCAGCGGCCGCTGCCGCCGGAGATCGGGCTTGCCGTGTACCGGACCGCGCAGGAGGCGCTGACCAACACCGCGAAGTACGCGGGCCCGGACGGGCGCGCCGAGGTCCGGCTCAGCTACCACGGCGATGGCGTGGAACTGGCGGTCGAGGATGCCCGGCCGGAACGTGCCACCGCTCCTGCCCCGGCCGGGCTGACGTTCGGCGGCTACGGCCTGACCGGGATGCGCGAGCGTGCCGAACTGCTCGGCGGCAGCCTGATCGCCGGGCCGACGGACACGGGCTTCCGGGTGGTGCTGAGGCTGCCGACCGGCCCGGCTCCGGACGCGGCGGTGCGGCCGTGACCGATCAGCCGGGCCAGCGGCCGGTCCGGGTGCTGATTGCCGACGACCAGAAGCTGGTCAGGGAGGGACTGGTGTCTCTGATGGGCCTGCTGCCGGGCGTCAGCGTGGTCGGCGCCGCTGTCGACGGCGACGACGCCGTCCGTCAGTCCGGCCAGCTGCGCCCCGACGTGGTCCTGATGGACCTGAACATGCCCCGGTGCAACGGCGTCGAGGCAACGAAACAGCTCCGCCGGCTCCACCCGGACATCGCGGTCGTCGTGCTCACCACGTATTCCGACGACGACTGGGTGTTCTCCGCGCTCGAGGCGGGGGCGCGCGGCTTCCTGACCAAGGACGCCGGCGCGGACGAGATTCACCGGGCGATCACCGCGGTGGCGGCCGGCCACGCGCAGCTCGACCCGTCCGTGCAGCGGCGGCTGCTCGATGCGCTGGGCAGCGGGGACCGCTTCGCGGTCGCGGCCGGCGACGGAGACGGCGCGGCCGGGCAGGCGCCCGGGCCGCTCCCGCAGGAACCCGCTCAGATACCGGACGAGCTGACCCCGCGCGAGGCCGAGGTGCTCGCGCACATCGCGGCGGGCCTGTCCAACGCCGAGATCGCGGCTACCCTGTTCGTTTCCGAGGCCACGGTCAAGACGCACATCAACCACATCTTCACCAAGACCGGGCTGCGGGACCGCGCCCAGCTCGTCGGCTACGCGTTCCGCAACGGGCTGGCCAATCCACGCTGAGGGCCGGCGTGGGCGCGCTCCAGGCTGATCAGCGGTCGCGCAGGCCGCGCAGCACCAGGGCGGTCTCCAGCGCCGCGAGGACGGCGTCCCAGCCCTTGTCCTCGCTGCTGCCCTCGCCGCCGCAGCGGTCAACGGCCTGGGCGTGCGTGTCGCACGTCAGCACGCCGTTGCCGACCGGGGTTCCGGTGTCCAGCGGCACCCGGGACAGCCCGTAGGTCACGGAGGAGCAGACATAGTCGAAGTGCGGTGTGCC
>JASHOI010000209.1 GCA_030041195.1 Streptosporangiaceae bacterium
CCGCGGTGCGGCTCGGCCGACACCACCCAGACCGCGGCGTTCAGCGGAACCGCCTGCAAGTCGCTGTATCGGTGCGAGGCCTGCCGGGAGCCCTTCGAGCACGTGAAGGACCTCTGATGGCGCCGTCCAGGACCGGGTTCCACAAGCTCACCGTGGCCCGGGTCGACGAGCTCACCGAGGACTCGGCCGCGGTCACCTTCGACGTCCCGGATGGCCTGCGGGATCAGTTCCGCTTCGAACCTGGCCAGTCGCTCACCATCCGCCGGGACGGGGAGCGCCGGTCCTACTCGATCTGCGCGGCTCGGGGACGGCCGCCGCGCATCGGCGTGCGCGAGGTCGCGGGCGGGGCGGTGTCCGGGTGGCTGGTGCACCAGGTCCGCCCGGGCGACGTGATCGAGGTGCAGCCGCCGGCCGGCTCGTTCACCCCCGACCTGCAGCGGCCCGGCCACCACGTCCTGATCGCCGCGGGCAGCGGGATCACGCCGATCCTGTCCATCGCCTGGTCCGTGCTCGCCGCCCGCGCCGATTCCTCGGTCACGCTGATCTACGGCAACCGGCGCAGCGACACGGTCATGTTCGCCGATGAGCTCGCCGACCTCAAGGACGCCTACCCGGCGCGGGCCTGCCTGGTCCACGTGCTGAGCCGCGAGCCGCAGGAGGTCGAGCTGTTCAGCGGGCGCCTGGACCCGGCCAAGCTGCGGGCGCTGCTGCCGGCCACCGTTGATGTCTCCGGCGTGGACCAGTGGTGGCTGTGCGGTCCGTACCCGATGGTCGAGGGGGCGCTGGGCGTGCTGGCCGGCCTCGGTGTCCAGCGAAACCGCGTGCACCGCGAGCTGTTCTACGTCGAGGACGCCCCGCCCGCCGAGGCGACCCATGACGAGCCGCCGCCGGGGCCCGGCGCCGAGGTCACGATCGTCCTGGACGGCCGCAGCAGCACCGTGACCGTCCCGCCCGGCACGGCCATCCTGGACGGGGCCCAGCAGGCACGCCCCGACCTGCCGTTCGCGTGCAAGGGCGGCGTGTGCGGCACCTGCCGGGCCCAGGTGACCGACGGCAAGGTCACCATGCGGCGCAACTACGCCCTGGAGCCCGAGGAAGTCGCCGCCGGATACGTGCTGACCTGCCAGTCGCTGCCCGCCTCCGACACCGTCACGGTCAACTACGACTCGTAGATCGCTGCGGCCACAGCCGGACGGTCCAGCGAGCCGGGCAGGCCCGCCCCGAATGCCCGGGACGGGCCTGGTGCCGCGCGATCACGCGCGCCTGGCGTCCTCGAAGTAGGCGGTCGAGCCGCGCTGCCACAGCATGCAGATCGCGGCCACCCAGATTGCCGCGATGACAAAGCCCACCACCACGTCTGCAGGGCTCCGGCCGGCGTCCAGGCCGAGGAACGCGCCCAGGACTTCGAGCGCGCCGAGCACGGTCGCGGTGATCCGCGCCCAGTTCTTGCCCTCGGTGCACTTACGCGCGAGCCAGATGTAGATCACCGCGCCGATCAGCGCCACGACGGCGACGGCGATGACCGTGACGTGCGTGAGCGTGGTGATCGAGTGCGCCGACAGGCGCGGGTACCTGTGCTCGAGGGCCGTCCTCGTGGCGCCCTCCGTCTCAAGGCTGACGACGGCGCGGGCCACGGAGGCCGTCGCCCCCGCGTACATCACCCGGGCCGCGTTCCGCACAGCGGCAGGGGTGGCCGGCCGCGCGATGCCCGGCCGCTGTCCGGTCTGTGTGTTCTGCTCGATCATTTCTTCTCCTCTTTTCTGGTTGAGTTCCGGAACGGGTCGTCGGCCGGTCTATGGCGCCGGCACGCTGGCGTTGAATGCGTGCCGTTCCTGCCGGGCGTAACCGGCGCCGGAGCAGGCCAGCAGGATCCGGTCCGGCCAGCCGCAGGTTGCCCGCAGCGGGCGCAGCTCGTCCTGCTGCGCGTGCCGGGCCAGCCAGGGCGCGGCGAACCGGCGAACCGGCAGCGGGACGCTGCGCTGCATCTGCTTCTGGCACCACCGGTAGGCGTCGGCGCGCAGGTAGCGCCGGATGGCGGGAAACATCTGCTGTTCCTCGTCGGCGATATGTTCATCCAGCAGGTCGCGCAGGAGGCGGAGCGATGTCTGCAGGTCGGCGCGCGCGCCGGTACCGGCGCGTACCGCGCCGAGTGCCTGGCCGGCCCGGGTGAGCGCGGCCGCGACCGTGTGACGGTCGTCGGCCAGCGGGGCCACGTGCACCGCCTGCCCCGCGGCAGCGGCGGCGACCGGCCAGAGGATGTCCACCTCGCCCTCGTTGTGGGCGCGGACCTGGGCCAGCAGAGCCGCGGTGTAGCGGCGGAGCGCCGCCGCTCGGCGTGCGCTGTGCTCGCTGTCCTCGCCGAGGCAGCCAACCAGCCGGTCCAGGTCCTGGCAGATCGCCCGGTGTGTCACGACGAGCCTGATGAGATCCGGCTCGGGCTCGTGCGCCGACCTCGGCCGGAGAGCGAATCGCGATGCAGCGGGCATGCCCTCAGCCTGACCTGGCGCTCTGGTGGCCAACTTGCAGCGGACTTGCGGCCAACTTCACGGCGCTGCAGGGTAGGGGTGATCTCCTCTGTCTGCGAGGTGCCCGTGATCGGGGTTCGTGTCCTCGGACCGGTGGAAGCGACGGTTGACGGCGCACGTGCGGACATCGGCGGGCTGCGGCAGCGGTGCGTGCTGGCACGGCTGATCGCAGCGCAGGGCCGGGTGGTGTCTGCTGACCGGCTCATCGAGGACCTGTATTCCGACGAGGCGCCGCCGAGAGCACTGGCCGCGGTGCAGTCGTACGTCTCGCATCTGCGCCGCGCGCTCGAGCCGGGCCGCCAGGCATGGGCGGCGGCCGGCGTCCTGGTGACCTCGCCGCCGGGGTATGCGCTGCGGCTCGACCGCGCGGCGGTCGACGCATGGGAGTTCGAGGACCAGGTGCACGGCACCGCCGGACTCGACGACGCTGCCGCGGCCCATGACCGGCTGTCGGCTGCGCTGGCCCAGTGGCGGGGCGCCGCGTTCCAGGAGTTCGGGGGACTGCCCTGGGCCGATCTCGAGGCGTCCCGGCTGGACGAACTGCGTTTGCTGGCGACCGAGCAGCTCGCGGAGTGCGCGCTGCGGCTCGGCCACGCCGCGCAGACCGTTGCCGGCCTCGACCGGCTGACGGCCGAGCAGCCGCTGCGGGAAGAGTCCTGGCGGCTGCTCGCGCTCGCGCTCTACCAGTCCGGGCGGCAGGGCGACGCGCTCGCGACGTTGCGGCGAGCGCGGGCAAAGCTGGCCGCCGAGCTGGGCGTGGATCCCGGACCCGGGCTGCGCGACCTGGAGAGCGACATCCTCGCCCAGGCGCCGCACCTGTCGGCTCCGGTGCCGGGCGCACGGCGGGTGCCGGTTGCGGCGGCTCCCGGCCCGGCCCGCACCGACCCGCCGGCCTCAGCCGAGGCTTACGTCGGCAGGGACGCTGAGCTGCGGCGCATCGACGACGCGGCGCGCGAAGCGGCGCAAGCGCGGATGCAGATCGTGCTGGTGGCCGGCGACGCGGGAGCCGGCAAGTCAGCCCTGGCGGGCGTCGTCAGCCGCCGGCTCGCTGACGAGGGCTGGACGGTGACCATGGGGCGCTGTCCCGAGCATGACGGTGCTCCGGCCGGATGGCCATGGGCTGAGGCACTGCGCCGCCTTGCCCGCACGATCGCGCCCGCCGAACCGGAGGCGCTGGCCTCGCTGCTCACCGACGCCCCGGTTCAGGCCGCCGACGCGGCCGCCGCGCGGTTCCGGCTGCACCGCGCCGTCAGCGAGTACCTCGAGAACGCGAGCGGCGGCGCGCCACTGCTGATCGTGCTCGAGGATCTGCACCGCGCCGACGCGGAGACGCTCGCGATTCTCACGGACATCTCGGCCGGCGCAGCCGCCTCCCGGATGCTCGTGCTGGCGACCTACCGCGCCGCCGAGGCGCCTGGCCACCTGTCCGAATGCCTCGCGACGCTGGCCGTGCGCGCCCCTGCGCGGATCACGCTGCGCGGCCTCGACGTCGCCGCAACGGGTGACCTGGTCCGCGCGACCTGCACGCACGTCGTCGACTCGGCAACCGCGCGTGACATCGCGGAGCGGACCGGCGGGAATCCGTTCTTCATCAAGGAGACCGCGCGGCTGCTCGACTCCGAGGGCGTGCTCGCGGCAGCCTCCGAGGTCCCGGCCGGGGTACGCGAGGTGCTGCAGCGGCGGATCGCCCGGCTGCCCGCCACCGCCGAGACCGTCCTGCGGCATGCGTCCGTGCTCGGGACCGAGGCTGACGTCGGGGTACTCGGCGAGGTGGCCGGCGTCGAGGACCAAGTGCTGCTGGATGCGGTCGAGGCCGGGCTGCTGACCGGGCTGGTCACCGAGCCCGCGGCCGGCCGGATCCGGTTCGCCCACGCTCTGGTCCGCGACACCTTCTATGAGGGCCTGTCCCGGCTGCGCCGTTCCCGGCTGCACGCCCGCGCCGCGGAGGCGATCGAGCGGCACAGCTCCGGCGACGTCGCCGCGCTTGCTCACCACTTCGGCGAGGCGGGCACCGATCCGGGCAAGGAGGCCCGCTACTGCGGCCTCGCCGCGGCGCAGGCCGAGCAGCGTTTCGCCTACGACGAGGCCGCCCGGCTGTGGGAACAGGCGATCGCCGCCGTTGACCGGGCCGACGGCACCCCGGTGCGGGACCGGCTCGAGCTGGTGCTGCGGCTGGTCGGTGCGCTGGCGCCCACCGAGCAGGTTGCCCGCGCGCGCAGCTTCCGGCGGGAAGCCGTCCGCGCCGCGCTGCCGCTGGCCGACCCGGTCCTGCTCGCCCGGGTCATCACCGCGTTCGACGTGCCCAGGGCGTGGTACGCGACCGAGTACGGAGGCAGCGACGGCGAACTGATAGGCACGGTCGAGCACGCGCTGGCGACGCTCCCGGCCGGCCAGGAACTGCTGCGCTGCCGCCTGCTCACGACCCTGGCCTTCGAGCTGGATCGGGCGGGCTCCGACCGCGGCTACCAGGTCTCGGCCCAGGCGGTGCAGCTGGCCCGGCGGCTCGGCGACGTGGACGCCCTGGGGACCGCCATCTACGGCCGCGTGTGGCACACCTCCGGCCACGACGGCCTGGCCGAGCGGGTGAGCCTTGGCTCCGAGCTGCTCGGCCTGCCGGCCAAGTCGGTGACGACCGAGGCGCTCGGCCACATCATCCTCATGGCGGCCAACGTCTCGGCTGCCGACTTCCGCGCCGCGGACCTGCACGCCGACGAGGCGGCAGGCATCGCCGAGCGCCACGACCTCATGCTCGCCGCGATCCCGGTCGGCTTCTACCGGGCGCTGCGGAAGGCGCTGAGCGCCGATGTTCCCGCGGCCGAGGAGCTCTACCGGCGGGGTGCCGCCCTGATGGACCGGCTCGGTCAATGGCAGCACGGGGCCTTCGTCAGCGTGATGGGACGCTTCTGCGTGCGGACAATGGTCGGCCAGGCCGGCGACATGGCCGGTGAGCTCGAGCGGCTGCAGCAGGTCCCGGTTCCGACTCCCGCGATCGCTGCGCCGTACGCGCTCGCGCTCGCAGCGGCCGGACGGGTGCCCGAGGCCCGTGCCGTGGCGGCGCGGATGCCGGCGGCGCTGCGCCACGACCATCTCTGGCTGCTGGTGACCGCCATCCGCGCCCTGCTGGCCATCGCGATCGACGACGCCGAGCGCGCCAGGTCCTGCTACCGGGAGCTGCTGCCCTACGCGGCGCGGCCAGCGGGTACCGAAACCGGGACGATGGCTCTGTGGCCCACCGCCCAGATCCTCGGCGACCTCGCCCGCTACCTCGCCGTTGACGACGCGCGGGCGCACTACCGCCACGCGCTCGCGATAGCGGAGCGCTCGGGCATCGTGGCGTGGCGCGACGCCGCCACGAGCCGCCTGGAGTGAGCTGCGCATCGCCCGAGTTGGGCCGCGCGC
>JASHOI010000210.1 GCA_030041195.1 Streptosporangiaceae bacterium
GAGACCGGCCGCGGCTCGGCCGTGGTGCGCGCCGGGCTCGGCGCCGGCCTTGGCATCACGGGCGTGGCGGGCCTGCGGTTCGCGCTCGAGCCGGGCCGGGGCCGGACCGCCGTGCCGGTCAGGTCGGTGCTTACCGGGGCGGCGCTGGCGGTCACCGTGGTCGCCGCCACGCTGACGTTCGGCGCCAGCCTCGGCAACCTCATCGCCCGGCCCGCCCTGTACGGGTGGGACTTCAGCTACGCGCTGTACTCGACCGACGGCTGGGGGCCGATCCCGTCGCAGGTCACGTCGCTGGTGAAGCGCGACAAGCTGGTCGGCGCCAGCACCGGCGTGTACTTCCTCACCGTGCAGATCGACGGGCAGACAATTCCGGCCATCATGTCTCCGGTGCACCCGGCGATCGGCCCGCAGATCCTGTCCGGCGGCGGGCTCGACGGCCCCGGCAAGATCGTGCTCGGCCCGGCCACGCTGGCCGCGCTGCACAAGAAGATCGGCGACAAGGTCACGGTGTCGCTCGGCCCGGTGATCCGCGACGCGCGGCTGACAATCTCCGGCACGGCCGCGCTGCCGGCGCTCGGCGACACGCTGGGCGTCCATCCCTCGCTCGGCACCGGGGCGATCCTGCCCACCGGCGTTGCGTCCGCGGCCGCGCTGCGGAACGCGGGCCCGGACTCCGGCCCGAACGCCGTCCTGGTGCGGCTGCGGCCCGGCGTGAGCCAGGCCGCCGGCCTCCGGTCGCTGCAGCAGGTCAGCGACGCCTATAACCGAGTCGCGCACTCCCCGGAGGTTGTCTCCCATGCCGGTCCCACGGCGCTAGAGCTCGTAGCCAACGTGCTGCCGGTGCAGCGGCCCGCTGAGATCGTGAACTACCGGTCGATGGGCACGATGCCGACGGTGCTGGCCGGCGGCGTGGCGGCCGGCGCGGTGGCCGCGCTCGGGCTGTCCCTGGTCGCCTCGGTCCGCCGGCGCCGGCGCGACCTCGCGCTGCTGAAGACGCTGGGCTTCACCCGGCGGCAGCTCGCCACGACCGTCGTCTGGCAGTCCACGGTGGTTGCGGTCGTGGGGCTGGCCGTCGGGATACCGCTCGGCATTGCGGCGGGCCGCTGGCTGTGGATCGCATTCGCCCGCGAGCTGTCAGCCGTGCCGGCTCCGGTCGTCCCGGCCGCGCCGATCGCGCTGGCCGCGGTCGCGGCGCTCGTGCTGGCCAACCTCGTCGCCATGCTCCCCGGGCGTTCTGCCGCCCGCACGCCAGCGGCGCTGCTGCTCCGAGTGGAGTGAGGCTATGCGTAACGGGCGGTCGAGATGAGCGGGCCGGTGGTCCGGGTGGCCCTTTACCGGCTGCGGGCCACGCTGCGCCGCCAGTGGGCGGGCTACGTCGGCCTGGCCCTGCTCGTCGGGCTCGTCGGGGGCGTGGCGCTCGGGTCGCTGACCGCGGCCCGGCGCACCTACGCGTCCTACCCGGCGTTCCTGGCCGGCACGAACCCGTCGGACCTGTTCGTGCTGCCGTCGACGAACGGCCCGGAGCCCGGCCTGGTGAACAGGCTGGCCCGGATGCCGGGCGTGCGCAGCGCCGAGGAGGGCGAGCAGATCACGGCGGCGGCGCTCACGGCAAGCGGCCGGATCAAGACGATCCTGGAAACCCAGGTGGAACTCGTCGCCAGCCCGGATGGGCTGTTCACCGACCAGGACAAGCTGACGATCACCAAGGGGCGCGCAGCGAACCCGGCACGGGCCGGCGAGGTCGTGGCGACGAACGAGGCCGCCGCCGTCCTCGGCCTGCACGTGGGGTCGCGCATCCTGGTCGGAATCCAGTCCGACACCGGGACGAGCCCCACCTTCGTCCGGAAGACCTATCTCACGGTCGTGGGCATCGGCGTGCTGGGCATCCAGCTTGTGCACGACGACATCGACACCAACCGGGCCGGGTTCCTGGTGGGCACGCCGGCGCTGCTGCGCGAGTACGAGTCGTGCTGCGCCACCAACAGCTATGACGGCCTGCAGCTCGACGCGGGCAGCCGCGCCGACGCCAAGGTGCTGCAGGAGTACGAGCGCGTCATCGACATCCCGGCCACCAGCTACGGCCAGCTCGTCGTCTACCAGACCTCGGCGATCGAGGCCGAGGCGCAGCAGGCCATCCGCCCCGAGGCCGTCGCGCTCGCCGTGTTCGGGGTGATCGCGCTGCTCGCCGCGCTGATCATCGGGACCCAGGCGATCTCGCGGCAGCTCTACGCCTGGGCCGGCGAGGCCGAGGTGCTGCGGTCGCTGGGCGCCGCGCCCGCGGGAATTATGGCCGACGGGCTGCTCGGGGTCGTTGCGGCCGCCGCGGCCGGGGCGGTGCTCGCCGCGGCGGTAGCGGTCGGCCTGTCGCCGCTCACCCTGTTCGGGCCGGTCCGGACCGTGGAGCCGACGCCCGGCATCGACGTCGACTGGACCGTCCTCGGGCCCGGCATGGCGCTGCTCGCCCTCGTCCTGGCCCTGGTGGCGGGCGCCATCGTCTACCGGCTCGCCCCGCACCGGGCGGCGCGGCGCTCGGCGGTGGCCGCCGGCCGGGGCTCGGGCATGGCCGGCACCGTGCTGCACCCTTCGCTCTACGGCTGGAACTTCAACTACGCGCTGTACTCGGTGGACGGCTACGGTCCGGTGCCGCTGCGCTGGGCGGACCCGCTGCTGGCCCGGGATCCGGACGTGGCCTCGACCACCGGGGTCTACTTCGCGACGGTCCAGATCGACGGCCAGACGGTGCCGGCGATGGCCGCGCCGGCGCACGCCGCGATCGCGCCGAGCCCGCTGTCCGGGCAGGTGCTGACCGGGCCCGGCCAGATCGTGCTCGGGCCGGCGACCCTGGCCGCGCTGCACAAGCGGGTAGGCGACACCGTCACGGTGTCCGAGGGGCAGCTCATCCCGCCGGTCAGGCTGCGGATCGTGGGCACCGCCGCGCTGCCCACGATCGGCGACGTCATCGGCGTGCACGCGTCGCTGAGCACCGGCGCGATCATCCCCGAGCAGTCGGTGCCACCCAGGGACCTGCTGATCTACGGGCCGATCTCCGGGCCCAACGCCATGTTTATCCGTATTCGGCCCGGGGTCAGCCAGGCGGCCGCGCTACGGTCCCTGCGGCGGATCACCGCGCAGCTCAACGCCGACAGCCGCACCCCGCTGGCGCAGCGGGCCATAGGCGGGGACATCACCGACTACCTGAACGCGATCTCGCTGCTGCCGGTGCAGCGGCCAGCCGAGATCGTGAACTACAAGACCATGGGCGCGATGCCCGCGGTCCTGGCCGGCGGGCTCGCCGCGGGGGCGGTGGCCGGGCTCGGGCTGACGCTGGTGGCCTCGGTACGGCGCAGGCGGCGCGACTTCGCGACGCTGAAGACCCTCGGTTTCACCCGGCGCCAGCTCACGGGCGCCGTCGCCTGGCAGTCGTCGGTGGTCGCGGTCGTGGGCCTGGTGATCGGCGTGCCGGTGGGCATCGCCGTGGGCCGGCTGCTGTGGCTGGCGTTCGCCCGTGAGCTGTCCGCGGTGCCCGACCCGGTCGTCCCGGCCGGCTCGATCGCCCTGGCCGCGGTCGCGGCGCTGGTGCTGGCGAACCTGGTCGCCGCGCTGCCGGGCCGCGCGGCCGCCCGCACGCCCGCCGCCGTTGTGCTCCGGGCGGAGTGAGGGTGGGCGAGAGGAGTGAGCATGGACCTGATGACGAACACAGCATCGGGTGACCAGGCCGCCGTGGCGCCGAGGCGGGGCGGCGGCATGGCGCGCCGGCTCCTGGCCGGAGTGCTCATCCCTCTGGTCACCGTCGCGATCGCTGTCGTGGGGCTGCGCACCCCCGGCCCGCTCGCTGCGGTGCAGGCCGTTGCCTTCGGCCTGGTCCTGATTGGCGCCCTGTCCGGGGCGCTCCTGGCCCGCACCGCGCACCGGGTGGCCCTGTGGCAGGTCGCGTTCGGCGCGCTGGCGGCTGCGGTCGCGCTCACAGCGGCGCGGATCGGCAGCGATCCGGCCGGCGCGCCGCACCGGGCC
>JASHOI010000211.1 GCA_030041195.1 Streptosporangiaceae bacterium
GAACAAGCACATGATGGCCAGTTCGGTTGCGTTCCTGGGCTTCACCGCATCTCCAGTTCAAGATCGCTTTCCGCGCCCAGCGACCGCGCCGCGTTCGTGATCGTCTCCGGCGTCAGCTGGACCGCAAACGGCGCCACCTCGTAGAACTTCATCGCCTTCCCGTCGTCCGAGACTTCGATGACGGAAGACACCAGGCCGGCCGCCTCGAGCTTGCGCAGGTGGACCTGGAGCAGAGCGCGGCTGATGCCCAGCTCACGGGCAAGCTGACTGACGTAGTTGCGCTCCTGGGAGAGGGCGGCCACTACGCGCAGCCGGTGCGGGTTGGCGAGCGTCGCCAGCACCTGCAGCAGCTCATCTCCGGTCAGTTCCGTTTCTATCACAGCACCCTTCCTAGCACCTGCAAAGAAAACATAGCAGGTATCGGCCCCGTGGTCAACGCGGGCGAACTGGTCACGATGGCTTGCGTCCGACCCCGCCGTACACGTATGCCTCAGGCGCCGGGGCCTCTGCTGAACTATCGGGGCGCCAGTCGGCCACGTCCACCAGCCCTGGTTGCACGATCTCCAGACCGTCGAAGAAGGCCCGGACTTCCGTCTTGTTGCGGAACCGGCCATAGTGACCGCCGGTTCTTTCGGCGAAGAACTCGGTGAGCTTCTGCCGGAGCGCGGGGTCGTCGGAGACGCCGTGAGAGACCGCCAGGTAGCTGCCGGGAGCCAGGCGGTCGATCATCCGGCGGACCATGCCCCAGGGGTCGTCGGCGTCCGGGATGAGGTGCAGGAAGCTGAGGTACAAGACCGCGACGGGCTGGCCGAAGTCGATGAGCCGCTTGGTATCCGGGTGGTCCAGGATGCGGCCGGTGTTGCGGGCATCCTCCAGCAGGAACGCGGTGCTGTCGTCCTCCGCGAGCAGCGCACCGACCTTGTGGTGCCGCAGCACCACGGGGTCGTTGTCGACGTACACGACCCGCGTGCCCGGGGCTATGTCCTGAGCGATCTGGTGGACATTATTCTGGGTCGGCAGGCCGCTGCCGTTGTCAATGAACTGGCGGCAGCCGCATTCGCCTGCCAGGTAGCGCACCACACGCTCCATGTAGCGCCGATTGCTGCGGTTGACGGCGAACGCCCCCGGCATCATGTCCTCCAGCGCTTCCATGGCTTGCCGGTCGACCGGGTAGTTGTCCGTGCCGCCCAGGGCGTAGTCGTACATCCGCGCGGCGCTGGCGACCGTGCTATCGAGGCCGGGAAGATCGTCGCCTGAACGCATCGTTCGCCTGTGTCCTCTTCCGTGAGGGGGCTGCACCCGCAGTATCCGCCATTAGGCGAGGCGGGACTGGTACGACTTAGGCGACGGCGGCGGAAGGGTGATCCGCGCGCTGATTAGGGGTGACGGGTCAGCCAGGGTCCATGCCGAGCGCGCTCTTCAGGAACTCGACCTGCAGCAGCAGCAGGTTCTCTGCGACCTCATCCTGCCTCGGCATGTGGGTAACGCCGCTCAGCGGCAGCACGGTATGCGGCCGCCCGGCGGCCAGCAGCGCCGAGGAGAGCCGCAGCGTGTGCGCCACCACAACGTTGTCGTCGGCGAGCCCGTGGATCAGCATCAGCGGGCGCTCCAGCTTTGGCGCGTCCGCGATGAGCGAGTCGTGCTCGTAGGCCTCCGGGTGCTCGTCCGGGTGACCCTCGTAGCGCTCGGTGTAGAACGTGTCGTAAAGGCGCTCGTCGGTGACCGGAGCGCCGGCCACGGCCGCGTGGAACACGTCCGGCCGCCGCAGCACGGCGAGCGCGGCCAGGTAGCCGCCGTGCGACCAGCCGCGGATGCCGACCCGGGACAGGTCCAGGTCCGGATGCATGGCGGCGGCCGCCTGCAGCGCCGCCACCTGGTCCTCGAGGTTCGGTGTCGACTGGTTGTAGTGGATCAGGCGGTCCCAGTCCGGCCCCCGGCCCGGCGTTCCCCTTCCATCGGCGATGAGCACGGCAAAGCCCTGGTCGGCGAACCATTGCGAGGTCAGGTAATAGCTGCGGGCTGACAGCACGCGCTGGGTGGCCGGGCCGCCGTAGGGATCGCAGAGCACCGGCAGCCGCGCCGAGCCCGGCCGGTGCCCGCGCGGCAGCAGCAGCGCGCAACGCAGGTCGTACGGCTGCGCGGAGAAAAACGTCACCTCCGGGGTCAGCACCGGGGTCTCGGCCAGCGAGGCGATCTCGCCGGCCTCGCCGCCGCCGCGGTGTGCCCGCACCCGGGTGCCGAACCAGTCGAGGGACTGCGAGGACGTCACCAGCACCCCGCCGTTTCTGGCCGCCGAGTGCATGCCGGGCTCGCTGGTCACCCGGGCCGTGCCGTCCGGTCCCGCGGTATACACGTGCTGCTCGGCCGGGTTCCTTTCGGTGGCGGTGAACAGCACGTCGTCGTCGCCGACGTCGAGGACCTCGCGGACGTTCACGGTCGTCGGCGTGACCGGCTCGTCGCCAAGCAGCAGCCGGTAAGCGCCGTCGCGCGCCACCACCCGGACCAGCTTCCCGCCCGGTGTCCACGCCGGCGTGCCCGGCACCACGTCGACCCAGTCCGGGTCGGTGTCCTCGCGGACCAGTTCCGTGGTGCCGTCAGCGGCTACCGCCAGCACCCGCATGGTCCGCTGATCGCGGGAGCACACCCGCAGCAGCGGCGGGCCGCCGCGCGACCAGTGCGCGGTGATCAGGTACGGCATCGCGGCTGAATCCCACTGCACCGGCGTCAGCGTCCCATCAAGACCGGCGATCACGACGCTCACGTCGGCGTTCGCGGTGCCCGTCGCCGGGTAGGCGACCTCGACTGGCTGGCGGCCGGGATTGGCCGGGTCGGAGATGTACCACCGGCCGACCGGGGACGTGTCCACCCGGGCCACCAGCAGCTGCTGCCCGTCCGGCGACCACCAGAACCCGTGCGTCCGATGCATCTCCTCGGCGGCCACGAACTCGGCGAGGCCGTAGGTCACGTTCTTGGCCTCGGGCGTGGCCAGGGCCCGGTCGCTGCCGCCGTTCGCCGCCACCACGCGCAGCGCGCCGTCGGCCACGTACGCGACATGCGCCCCGGTGGGGTCGGGGCACGGGTCGAGCACCGATGCGGGCGTGGCAAGGACGCGGACCGCGGACTCGGACTCGGAACCGCCCGGCAGCAGATCCGCCACGAAGAGCCGGCCGGACAGCGCGAAGGCCGCCAGCGTGACCGCCTCGTCGGTGCGGAACGCCACCACGCCCGCGGCGGCCTGCCTGACGCGCTCGCGGCGGGCGCGCTCTTCCTGGGTAAGCTCTTCGGCCCCACCGGCCAGTATCTGCGCCGGGTCGGCGACCAGCCGCTCAGCCGGGGTATCGGCGGCGATGTCCGCGACCCACAGGCATGTGTTGCGGTCGGTTCCCGACGCCGCGCGCAGGAACGCGACGCGGGTGCCGTCCGGAGCTATCGCGAACGCGCGAGGGACGCCCAGGCTGAAGTGCAGGGTGCGGGCCTGCTGGCGGGGAAAGCTGATGCTGGCTGCCGTCATGCCCCGATCCTCGCAGATCCACTGACCACCGCCGCAGCCGCTTGCTGGAGAGCCGGTGCCGCCCCGGGAACGGGGCCTGGAGAGGCCCCGTACCACGCCGGGACCCCGCATCGTGGCAGCAGGAGATAGAGTCACTGCCAGATCCCGGTAGGCTAGGTGCGTCCCGGCCGCCGCCGGGGTTCCCGGCCGTCCGCCTTCATCTCGTTGGCAGCGATGGCTGGTCGGGCGGAGTAGCTCAGTCAGGCAGAGCAAGCGGCTCATAATCGCTGTGTCGCCGGTTCAAGTCCGGCCTCCGCTACGAACCTCTTCACCCGTCCATCTCAAGCTCGGGATTACGCCGCAGCCCTGGGATGTTGAAGAGGCTCACAGGCTCGCCAATTGCGCGGGCGGCTACCCTTGAGCAGACTTAGGGGCAGCGGCTCGCCCGGGGTACCCGACGTCAGCGAGCTGGCTAGAAGTCCGTACACGAGAAAGGCATGCCGTCGTGGCTGCGACAGACGTTAGGCCCAAGATCACGCTGGCCTGCCAGGAGTGCAAGCACCGCAACTACATCACCCGCAAGAACCGCCGCAACGACCCCGACCGGCTCGAGCTGATGAAGTACTGCCCGAACTGCCGCTGCCACCGGCCGCATCGCGAGACGCGGTAGGCGGCGGCCGCATGGCGATCAACCGCGAGTATCTCGGCCGCACGTTCCCCGCGGCCCCGCCCTACGAGGTGAGCCGGGTCAAGATCGCCGAGTTCGCCGACGCGATCGGCGACCCGAACCCGCTCTACCGGGACCGGGCCGCGGCGCAGGCGGCCGGGTATGGAGACGTGATCGCTCCGCCCACGTTCGCGATCGTGATCAGCATGGCGGGCAGCGCGTCGGCCGTGGCCGACCCCGGACTCGGCCTGAACTACGCCATGGTCGTGCACGGCGAGCAGCGGTTTGAGTACTCCCGGCAGCTGATGGCGGGCGACGTGGTGACGGCGCAGGCGACGATCTCGGACATCAGGGACGCGGGCCGCAACGTGCTCATGACCACCAAGACCGACATCGTCACGGTCGACGGTGAGCACGTGTGCACCGCGCACTCGACACTGGTGGAACGGGGAGGTGCCGCATGACCGCGCAGGTCGGCTACGACGACGTCAAGGCGGGCACCGAGCTCGCGCCGGTGACCTACCCGGTCACCCGGCTCAGCCTGATCAAGTACTGCGGTGCATCGGGCGACTTCAACGTGATCCACTGGAACGAGCGGATCGCCAAGTCGGTCGGGCTGCCGAACGTGATCGCGCACGGCATGTTCACGATGGCGCAGGCCGGCCGCTTTGTCACCGACTGGGCGGGCCCCGGGGCGGCGCTGGTCGAGTTCGGCGTCAGGTTCTCCTCGCCGGTCGTGGTGCCCGACGACGACATCGGCGCGACGATCGTGGTCAGCGGCACCGTCGAGGAGAAGCTGGACTACAACCGTGTGGTCGTGGCGCTCACGGCCAAGTCCGGCGAGGAAAAGGTGCTGACCCGGGCACGCGCCGTCGTCCGTCTGCCCTAACCAACCAGCTCAACCCCCCGCCACCTCCGGCGAGGCCCTCACCCGCCCGGTCCCACGTCCCACCTCATCAGTGTCGTGGGACCCACGCTGTTCAAACAG
>JASHOI010000212.1 GCA_030041195.1 Streptosporangiaceae bacterium
GGTCAGCCGCCGGATTGGCTCCGCGCCGAGCGTGACGTTCTCCGCGACGGTGAAGACCGGGACGAGCATGAAGTGCTGATGCACCATGCCCACCCCGGCCGAGATCGCGTCCTTGGGGGAGCGGATAGCCGCGGGCTGGTCGTCGATGAGGATCTCGCCGTCGTCCGGCTGCATCAGCCCGTACAGCACGTTCATCAGCGTGGTCTTGCCCGCGCCGTTCTCGCCGAGCAACGCCCTGATCTCGCCGGGCTGGACGACCAGATCGATGTGGTCATTGGCGACGAGACTGCCGAAACGCTTGGTGATACCGCGCAGCTCAAGCTTCACCGGCTCGTCCCCACCTGACCTGGCTGGTCAGAGCCCCGGCCTTGCCGGAACTCTGACCAGCCCATCCGACTGTTAATCGGCTTTTGATCCGTGGTCAGACCGGGCTCTTGGTCACCGGCTTGATCTTCCCGCTGATGATCTCTTGCTTCAGCGTGTTGATCTCGGCCTGCAGCGAGGCGGGCACCACGGAGGAGAAGTCGTGGTACGGAGCAAGCACGGCGCCGCCGTTGGCGAGGGTACCGATGTAGGTGCCGCCGCTGAACTTACCGTCCACTGCCGAGAGCACCGCGGTCTTGACCGCTTCGGTGATGCCCTTCGTCACGCTGGTCAGCATGTACTTGCAGTACTGCGCAGCGCTGATGCACCCGTCGGTGTCCACCCACTCCATCGTCACGCTCTTGCCGGACGTGTCAGCGGTCTGGACTGCCTTCGCGGTACCCAGCCCGACGCCACCGGCCACCGGGAAGATGACGTCCGCACCCTCGCCGATGTAGGTGTTGGTCAGCGTCTGGCCCGCACCGACGTTGGTGAAGTTGCCGATGAAGTCACCCTTCTGGGTCTGCTCGTTCCAGCCGAGGACCTTGACGCTGGTGTGATGCTGCGTGTTGTAGTACTGGACTCCGTCCCAGAAGCCATCCTCGTAGATGGTGACCGTGCCGAAATCCTCACCGCCGTAGGTGGCGACGATGCCCGTCTTGCTCATGCCGGCCGCCAGGTAACCGCCAAGGAAGCCGTCCTGAACGGTGTCGAATACGAGCTGGTCGATGTTCGTCTCCTTGGCGCCGGTCAGGCACTCGGAGGCGTACGAGCAGTCGACGATCGCGAACTTCTGATGCGGGTTGGCCTTGGCAGCCGCCTCGGTCGCGTCCGCCATGAGGAAGCCGACCGTGACGATGATCCCGCACTTCCGGCCGATGAAGGTACTGATGTTCGACGCGTAGTCAGCCGAGGTCGTGGACGGCAGGTAGGTAACCTGGATCTTGCTCGGGTCGGTTGCCGCGGCCGCCTGCATGCCCTCCCACGAGGACTGATTGAACGACTTGTCGTCGATGCCACCGGTGTCGGTGACCATGCAGCCAAGGAACTTTCCACTTGCTGACGTGCTGGAACTGCTTGGCGTGCTCGACGACGGGCTGCCGCACGCGGCGGCAGCCAGGGCAATCGCGCCGAGCACGACAACAGCCCTCAGTGTGACTCTCACCGGTACCTCCTCTTCGAGGGCGGGTCAGGCGGTCCGGAGGGACCGCCAGATTTTTGACCGGAAACGCGCCAGCTGTGGGCGAGTCGTCCGGATGTCCCCGGGATTGCCCGAAGGGTAATCCTGGCGTCGCCGCCGGGGAAGTATGAATCTGCAGTCCAGGGCGTGACGTTGCTGAATCGAGACCGTCGGGTGACTGACGATCAACTCCATGAAGAACGCCAGATCGCCGAGCGCCGGCGTCCGCCCGGTCCGGGCACAGGTACCGTGTGACCGTGGGGATCGGAACGGTAACGCACTCGTCGCCGGAGCGATGGGCCTTCGAGCCGGGCGACGTTGCCACCTCCGATGCGGCGTTGCGCCAGCTGCTGCACGGGCTGCCGGGCGTTGATGAAGTGGGCGCGGCGCAGCGCGCCGCCGCGCTCGCCACCCGCTCGATCAAGAAGGGCGCCAAGCTGCAGGCGCTGGACATGGCCGTGGCGATGGTGGACCTGACAACGCTCGAGGGCGCCGACACGCCGGGCAAGGTGCGGGCCATGTGCGCGAAAGCTCGCCAGCCCGATCCCTCCGATCTCTCGGTCCCGCCGGTGGCGGCCGTCTGCGTCTACCCGGACCTGGTCGGCGTCGCCAGGGAAGCCGTGGCCGGCAGCGGCGTCGCGGTGGCGTCCGTCGCGACCGCGTTTCCATC
Source organism: Streptosporangiaceae bacterium (assembly GCA_030041195.1). Next base: position 2,214 of record JASHOI010000212.1, read on the forward strand.
GGGCCGGGCGTCGCTGGCGGTGAAGCTCGCCGACGTCCAGGACGCGGTCGGCGCGGGTGCCGATGAAGTCGACATGGTGATCGATCGCGGCGCGTTCCTGGCGGGACGCTACGGCGAGGTCTATGCCGAGATCCGGGCCGTTCGTGAGGCCTGCGGCCCGGTGCATCTGAAGGTGATCCTGGAAACGGGCGAGCTGGCCACGCTGGACAACGTGGCGCGCGCGTCGTGGCTGGCGATGCTGGCGGGCGCGGACTTCGTCAAGACCTCGACCGGAAAGGTGACGCCGGCCGCGACCCCGCCGACGGCGCTGGTCATGCTCGCAGCCGTGCGGGACTTCGAGCAGACCACGGGGCGGCGGGTGGGCGTGAAGGTGGCGGGCGGCGTTCGCACGGCCAAGGACGCGATCCGCTACCTCGTGCTGGTGAACGAGGTGGCGGGCCCCGCCTGGCTGACCCCCCAGCTGTTCCGGATCGGCGCCTCGACGCTGCTCAACGACCTGCTCATGCAGCGCAGCAAGCAGCTGACCGGCCAGTACGCCGGCGCTGACTACTTCACGGTCGATTAGCAGCCTGAGCACGGTCGGCGAGCGAGGAGAAGATCGTCTATGAGTGCCGGAAAGGCCAGCTCACCGGCTGTCGCCGAGCCCGCCGGGCCGGTCTGGCAGTACGCGTCGGCACCCGAGTCGCGCGACATCGTGTCGATCGAACCGGAGTACGGCCTGTTCGTGGACGGCGCGTTCCGGCCCGCCGTGGACGGCAGCACGTTCGCCACGATCAACCCGGCGACCGAGGAGCCGCTGGCCCAGGTGGCGGCGGCGGGCCCGGCCGACGTGGACGCCGCCGTCGCTGCCGCGCGCTCGGCATATGAGCGGGTGTGGGGCCCGATGGCGGGCAGCGAGCGGGCGAAGTACCTGTACCGGATCGCGCGTCAGCTGCAGGAGCGCGCCCGCGAGTTCGCGGTGCTGGAGAGCCTGGACAACGGCAAGCCGATCAAGGAGTCGCGCGACGTCGACATCCCGCTGGCGGCGGCACACTTCTTTTACTACGCGGGCTGGGCGGACAAGCTCGAGTACGCCGGATTCGGCCCGGATCCCCGGCCGCTCGGTGTCGCCGGGCAGGTCATCCCGTGGAACTTCCCGCTGCTGATGGCGGCGTGGAAGCTGGCGCCGGCGCTCGCCGCCGGGAACACCTGCGTGCTCAAGCCGGCCGAGACCACGCCGCTGACGGCGCTGCTGCTCGCCGACGTGTGCCAGCAGGCCGGGCTGCCGCCCGGCGTCGTGAACGTGCTGACCGGGGCGGGGGAGACCGGCGCGGCGCTCGTCTCCCATCCCGGGGTGGACAAGGTCGCGTTCACCGGATCCACCGAGGTCGGCAAGGAGATCGCGCGCGCGGTCGCGGGCACGGACAAGAAGCTGACGCTCGAGCTGGGCGGCAAGGCCGCCAACATCGTGTTCGACGACGCCCCGGTCGAGCAGGCCGTCGAGGGCATCGTCAACGGCATCTTCTTCAACCAGGGCCACGTATGCTGCGCGGGATCGCGGCTGCTGGTGCAGGAGTCGGTCGCCGACGCGGTTGTCGAGCGGCTGCAGCGGCGCCTCGGGACGCTGCGGCTCGGCGACCCGCTGGACAAGAACACCGACATCGGGGCGATCAACTCGCGCCAGCAGCTTTCTAAGATCACCGAGCTGACCGCGGCCGGCGAGGCCGAGGGGGCGCACCGCTGGTCGCCGCCGTGCGAGCTGCCGGACCGGGGCTACTGGTTCCCGCCCACGGTCTTCACCGGCGTGAGCCAGTCACACCGGATCGCCAGGGAGGAAATCTTCGGCCCGGTGCTCTCCGTGCTGACGTTCCGGACACCGGACGAGGCGGTGGTGAAGGCCAACAACACGCCGTACGGGTTGTCGGCGGGTATCTGGACCGACAAGGGCAGCCGGATCCTGTGGCTGGCGCAGAAGCTCCGCGCCGGCGTGATCTGGGCCAACACGTACAACCGGTTCGATCCGGCCAGCCCGTTCGGCGGCTATAAGGAATCCGGATACGGGCGCGAAGGCGGCCGGCACGGCCTGGCGGCGTACCTCGATGTCTGACTTTCAGCCGCTGCCCCGGCTCGGGGTGCGCAAGACCTACAAGCTGTTCATCGGCGGCGCGTTCCCACGGTCCGAGTCCGGCCGGTCCTACGCCGTGCACGCCGCGGACGGAACGCTGCTCGCGCACGCCGCGCAGGGCTCGCGAAAGGACGCACGCGACGCCGTCGTCGCGGCGCGCAAGGCCTTCGCCGGCTGGTCGGGCGCGACCGCCTACAACCGCGGCCAGATCCTCTACCGCGTGGCCGAGATGCTGGAAGGGCGTTCCGCCCAGTTCGCCGCGGAGGTCGCGGCCGCCTCCGGCTCCCTGCTGGCGGACGCCGAGGCGGAGGTGGCCGCCGCCATCGACCGCTGGGTCTGGTACGCGGGCTGGAGCGACAAGGTTGCCCAGGTGGCTAGCGCCGCCAACCCGGTGGCGGGGCCGTATTTCAACTTCAGCGTGCCCGAGCCGACCGGCGTGGTCGCGATCATCGCCCCCGCCGAGTCCAGCCTGCTCGGTTTGGTCAGCGTCGTCGCGCCCGTGATCGTGACCGGCAACACCGCGGTCGTGGTGGCGAGCGAGGACCGCCCGCTGCCCGCGGTCTCGCTGGCCGAGGTGCTCGCCACGTCGGACCTGCCGCCCGGGGTGGTCAACGTGCTGACCGGCCGCACCGCCGAGCTCGCGCCGGTACTGGCCGGGCACATGGACGTCAACGCCATAGACCTGACCGGAATCGACCCCCCGGCGCGCGCTTCGCTGCAGCAACTGGCGGCCGGCAACATCAAACGGATCACAGGCCGGAACGAGGACTGGGCCGCGCAGCCGGGCACGCAACGGCTGACGTCGTTCCTCGAAATAAAGACCGTGTGGCACCCTGCCGGAACCTGACTCATCAGCGGTCAGGCGGCTGAAGCGGGCACCACTGTGGTTTGCCGCTGCCGGTGCCGTCGCCAGCTGAGCGCTTCGATCAGCGCCAGGCCAAGCCCCCACCTCCATACCGGCTCGCGCACCTGGAATGGCTTGCCGAGCGGCACCACGTTCTGCCAGCTTGCGCTGATCCCGGCGCCGCCGGTCTCCAGGATGCCGTCGGTGATCGTCTGGCAGCTGTACCGGTCACAGTTTGTCTGGTACGAGATCGGGTCGAAGGTGACCGTTCGTTCGGCACCGGCCAGGAACGCCGTCCCGTCCACCACGGCCGGCACGCTGACCACCGCCACGAGCCTGCGCCGCAGCCGTACCGAATACACCACCAGCGCGATGATGCCGACGACCCACGCCCTCCGATTCCCCGTTACCGATCGCGCCGTAGCCAAAGCAGAAGGCCAGGAAACTCGTGGCGCTGCTGGTGGAGCACTTGTGCGCCCAGCCGGGGCCGCCCGCTACCAGGTGGCGGTGGGTGCGGTTACCCTCACCGGGCAGGGTCCCCGGGACTGCGGAGTACGGCTCCCGCGCGTGGTCCCAACACGCTGGTCTGGTGATGCCGCCATCGTCTCACCCAAGACGCGCGCTGCGCTGGCCGCGACCCGGAGGTTCAGCTCGGCGCCTGCGGCCGCGACATCGGGGGCCAGTGCCGGGTAGGCCGCGGTGCGGCGGCCGGTCAGGGTGCCGGCGGCGGCCAGCACCTGCGGGGCGTGGCAGAACTGAGCGACGGGGCGATCGGTCGTCATGAAGTGGCGCACGATCCTCTGTACATCCGGGTCGTTCCGGATGTACTCCGGGGCCCGGCCGCCGGGGATGACCAGGGCTGCATACTCGGCCGGGTCGACGTCGGCGAACGCGATGTCGGCGGGCCAGGTGTAGCCGGGCTTCTCGGTGTAGGTGTCGAAACCATCGGTGAAGTCATGGACGACGAACTGCAGCTTCTTCACCGACGGAGCAGCGATGTCGACCTCGTAGCCCTCCTCGGTCAGCCGCTGGTAGGGGTACATAACCTCAAGCGACTCCGCGGCGTCTCCCGTGACGATCAGAACTTTCGGCATGACGGCTATCCTCCCCGGGCGACGGTAGGCGGGCCAGGGTTCTTCACGGCTTCCCTTTGCACCTGCCCCGCTATGTTGTCTCATTGTGACTACCGGCTCGGGCGGGGACAACTCCCGCGCCGTGACAGAGATGGGACACAGCCATGGACCGTGCGCGCGAGGGGGGAGGCGCGGCCAGCAGGTCGGCTTCTGACATCGAAGCCCGGATCTTGGCCATGTGGCGGGCACTGCATGTCACCCCAGCCTCGGCCCTACTCGCCGGCGAGCCTGAGTAAGCCGAACCCACATCAGGAGGAACGGGTGCGCGAGTATCAGCAGTACATCGGCGGACAGTGGGCCGGATCGGACCGGCTGTTCGACGACCTGGACCCGTACCGGGGCTCGGTGATGGCGCGCATCCCGGCCGGCACCAGGGCCGACGCGGCCCGCGCGGTCGACGCCGCGGTGGCGGCGCTCCCGGCTTGGGCCGATCTGCCGCCGGCGGAGAGGCAGGCCTTGTTCCTGCGAGCCGCCGACATCGTCGAGCGCCGGGCGGGCGAGATCACCGCGCTGCTCGCCGAGGAGACCGGCTGCGCGGCTGCGTTTGCCGGCTTCCAGATACTGACCGCCACCCGGCTGCTGCGTCAGGCGGCCAACTGGGGCTATCTGCCCGTCGGGGAGGTCATCCGGTCCGACATGCCCGGGACGTTCGCGCTGGCGCTGCGCCGCCCCCTCGGCGTGGTCGCCGGGATTACCCCGTGGAACGGCGCGCACGTGCTGGCCTGGCGCACGGTGGTCAATCCGCTCGCGTTCGGCAACACCGTGGTGCTCAAGCCCTCCGAAGAGGCACCGGTGTCGGCCGGGCTGCTGGTCGCGGAGATCATGGCCGAGGCAGAATTCCCGGCCGGGGTGGTCAACGTGGTGACCCACGCGCCCGGCGAAGCCGTGCCCGTTGCCGACGAGTTCTTCGAGCGGCCCGAGGTCCGGTGCATCAACTTCACCGGCTCTTCGGCCACCGGGCGGGTCCTGGCTGAACGGGCGGGCCGGGCGCTCAAGCGGTGCGTGCTCGAACTCGGCGGGTACAACCCGCTGATCGTCCTCGCCGACGCCGATCTGGACTACGCGGTCGAGGCCGCCGCGTTCGCCGCGTTCTTCCACTCCGGGCAGATCTGCATGAACGCCCGAAAGGTGCTCATCGAACGCCCGGTCTACGACACCTTTATCGACCGGCTCACCGCCCGCGCCCGGTCGCTGCCGACCGGCGACCCGGCGGTCCCTGGAACTGTCATCGGCCCGCTGATCACCCCGGCTGCCCTCGGCCGGGTCGCCGCCGAGGTCGACGAGGCCATCGCGGCCGGCGCCAAAGTCTTGGCCGGAGGCGCGGCGGACGGGCCGTGCTACCAGCCCACTATCCTGGCCGACGTACCGGCCGGAGCCCGGATTCATTCCGAGGAGACCTTCGGCCCGGTCCTCGTCGCTCAGCCCGTCCGGGACGCCGACGAGGCAGTTGCGATCGCGAACTCCACCCGGTACGGGCTGTCCGCCGGGCTCATCACCGGCGACAACCAGCGCGGCTTCGCCCTGGCCCGCCGAATCGACGCCGGCGTGGTGCACGTCAACGACCAAACCATCGCCGACGAGCCCCAGCTTCCCCTGGGCGGGGTCAAGGACAGCGGCTGGGGCCGGTCCGGGCCGCAATCCATGGCCGACTTCACTGAGCTCCAGTGGATCACCACCAGGGAAGGCACCGGCCCTTACCCCATCTAGCCCCGACCGGCCGGGGCGGGTACCGGTAGTGCGGGCACGCGGCCGGAGAGGGGTGAAGACCCGAAGCTCCCGCCGACGGCCGGGCCCTGGATCGGCCCGAATGCTACGTCTTGGGTTGCGGCCCCCTGCGGGCACGCGTAAGGGCGTGCCCGCAGAGCCGAGTAGCCCTCACCGTGGCTACTCCAGACCGGAACCGAGCGGCGCGGGGTTCCGGCGGTTCCTGTTGTGCCCTCAGAGCTTGTAGGAGTGCGCTCCCGTGCCGGCCAGGCCGCCGCCGGAGATGATGAGGTACTGGTCGCGGATGGGGCGTCCTTCCAGCCAGCATTCGAGGATCTCGCGGGTGCCAGCGGCGTACCGGGCCTGGGCAGACAGGGAGGTGCCGGAGATGTGCGGCGTCATGCCGTGGTGCGGCATGGTCCGCCAGGGGTGGTCCACGGGAGCCGGCTGGGGGAACCAGACGTCGCCCGCATACCCGGCAATCTGCCCGCTCTCCAGCGCCCGGACAATCGCGTCGCGGTCGGCGATCTTGCCGCGAGCGGTGTTGACGATGTAAGCGCCGCGCTTCATCGTCGCGATGAGCTGGTCGTTGAACAACCCCTCGGTGCCGGGGTACAGCGGGGCGTTGATCGTGACCACGTCGCAGTGCGGCACCATGTCCGCTGGTGTCTCGTAGAAGGTCAGGCCCAGCTCGCGCTCCACGTCCTCCGGGAGCCGGTGCGGGTCGGTGTAGACCAATCGCACGTCGAACGGCTTGAGCCGCCGCAGCACGGCAGTGCCGATCCGCCCGGCCGCGACCGAGCCGACCGTCATGCCCTCCAGGTCGTACGATCGCTCGGCGCAGTCGGCGATGTTCCAGCCGCCCCTGATCACCCAGCCGTAGGACGGGATGTAGTTGCGGACCAGCGCGAGGATCATCATGACGACGTGCTCGGAGACGCTGATGCTGTTGGAGTAGGTGACCTCCGCGACGGTGATTCCGGCCTCGCTGGCGGCCTGGAGGTCGACGTGGTCGGAGCCGATGCCGGCAGTGATCGCGAGCTTGAGGTTCTTCGCCTTGGCGATCCGTTCCCGGGTCAGGTACGCGGGCCAAAACGGCTGGGAAATCACGACGTCGGCGTCCGGCAGTTCGCGGTCGAAGACCGAGTCCGGTTCTTCCTTGTCGGAGGTGACGATGAGGCTGTGCCCGGCGTCTTCCAGGAACCGGCGCAGCCCCAGTTCCCCGGACACGCTGCCGAGCAGCTGCCCCGGGGTGAAGTCGATCGCACGCGGGCTGGGCGTGGTCTGGCCGCCGGGATAGGAGGTGATTACCGGGATGTCGTCGCGGGCGTAGGACTTCGGGTGTCCGTCAACCGGATCGTCGTACAGCACGCATAGCACCTTCGCCATCGGGTCTCCTCGCGTCACCAGGGTGGTAGTCACACTGTGACTACCACCTTAGGAAGCAGCCGCCCGCGCCGCCAGTGCCACCGCGGCGCGGCAGTGGACCCGCCGCGGGTGTCACCCGGCCGCATGGCAACGCTCCCTAATTACCTGTAGTGCCGCAACGGTCACCTGGGACGGGGTTTTCGCTGGCCTCACCGCCGTCCGCCCGGAGACGACGGCTGGGCAGGCCCAGCAGGGCGGGCAGGGCGTCGGCGGCCGCCCGCCAGTCCGCCGAGTGGGGATCGATGAGGGTGAAGTGGTCGCCGCTGGTCTGGTGCAGCCGGGCCCTGCCGCCGGCCCGTGCGGCGGCGGCGGCGTAGCGCTGGCTGTAGGCGAACGGGACAGTGTCGTCGGCTCGGGAGTGCAGGCACAGCACGGCGGCGTCGACGGGTACCGCCGTCATCGGGTCGGCGAGCCGGTAGCGCTCCGGCAGATCCTGCGGGCGGCCGCCCATCAGGTCCAGCGCTGCCGTGCCGCCCACGCCCTGGCGCGCGCAGTCCGCGAGCGCCAGGACTCCGGCTTGGGAGATAACCGCAGTCACCGCGACCAGCGGCCGTGCACCCGGGGCGCCGGGCGGCAGCCCAGCCCGGCCGGCCGCCCAGGCAGCGAGGTGCCCCCCCGCACTGTGCCCGACAGCCGCGACGCGGGTGGTGCCGACGGGAAGCTCCGCGAGCAGATCGATCCCCGCGGCGACGTCCTCGAACGTCGCTGGCCACCCGCCTGCGGCGCCGACCCGCCGGTACTCCAGGTTCCACACGGCGTAGCCGCGCCCAACCAGGTCGACAGCGAGCGGGCGGCCGAGCGACAAGTCGTAGCGGGCACGCCAGAACCCGCCGTGAACAATCACCACCGTTGCCGCGGCTGTGACGCCGGGCAGCCACAGCTCACCGAACTGCGCCGGATCCGGGCCGTACCGGTGCAGCACGGGCTGGATGGGCTGGTTCACGGCGAGGTTCCGTCCGTCCGTTCTTTCATCGAGCACAGCACCGGGCGCATGCCCTGAGCCCGGATCTCCGCTCGTCCGATCCGGGACCGGCACGCACGTGCGCTCCGGCATTCGCCGCAGCGCCCGCCGCGGTCGTCACGCCGGCCATCACGATACCCATGCGGGTACCCAGCCCCGATGCCGTCGTGGGCCTGCCGCGGGCTGGCGGGCACCGGCACGGGGCCCGAGGCGGGTGAGCGCGATGCCGGCGCTGACTGCCTTATGGTCGGGGCATGAGGACCGAGGAGGAGCGAGCCAGACGCCTGCTGGACGCCCAGGCCAACGCGATAGCGCTGTTCGACGAGGTCGTCGCGCGCGGCCTCATCGCGCCCGGCCGGGGCGAGCAGGCGCTCAGCGACCAGATCAGGGACTTGGCGAACGAGATGTTCGGGAAGACCCGGCACTGGCACAGGCGCATCGTGCGGTCCGGCCCACACACCCTGTTCCCCTACCGCGAGAATCCGCCGGATCGGGTCATCGAGGCCGACGATATCGTCTTCGCCGACTTCGGGCCCGTCTTCGAGAAGTTCGAGGCCGATCTAGGGCGCACCTACGTGCTCGGCGGCGATCCCGTCAAGCACCGGCTTGCCGCCGACCTGCCCGTGATCTTCGAGGCCGGACGTGTCTATTTCGCCAAACATCCCGGGATCACCGGCGCGCAGCTGCATGCCGAGATTGCCCGGCAGGCGCGGAAGGCAGGGTGGTCCCTGGGCGGCACGCATGCCGGCCACCTGGTCGGGGAATTCCCGCACGAGAAGATTGACGGGGACAACATCGAGTCCTATATCGCCCCGGGCAACGCCACGCCGATGCGCCGCCATGACAAGGCGGGGCGCGTATGCCACTGGATTCTGGAGATCCACCTCACCGACACCGCGCGCCAGTTCGGCGGCTTCTACGAGCAGCTCCTTGACCTCGGCTAGCTGCCACGCCAGGCAACGGCCAGCCAAGCGAATACCGCTCCCAAAGCCAAGGTCGGCGCGGCGCGCAAAGGTCGTCGTGCATGCTGCCGGGATGGGTTATGACGACGAGGATGATCCTGTCGGGTTCATGCGCTCGCGGTGCATCGGTTTCCGGCGTTGCAGCGTGACCTGCCGGACGTACGCAAAGTGCTCATAGTGAGCGGTGTTGGTGTACTTCGTTGATTTGCGGCGGACCACATGGAAACACCATAAGGGCACACCACGTTGATCAGCGCGACTGCGCGCCCGGCTGGTCGGCGCGTCGTCGCTGCTACGCGGAGCGCAGAGCACATTTGAGGCTGAGGACCAGGTTGGCCTGGCTAGGTAATCCTGTCGTCACGCCTGCGCGTCTTCATGACGCTGCGGGCGGGGAGCAGGAGATCATCATGGGTTTCGGCAGGCGAATCGTCCGCAAGTCGGTGTGGCGTGTCGCACCCAGGCCAGTGCGCAAGGCGATGCACCCAGCCAGGATCGTCAGGAACGCGGTCACACTGCGGGCGGTCAAGCAGGTCAGCCGTGCTGCCTACATCGCTAGGTATCCGGTCGGGGCTGCGGAGAACGCAGCGATCGGGGCGATGCTCTACCCGCCGGGCGCCAGGCGAGGGTTCTGGGCACGCCTATTCGGCGCAAGTCGCAGGACCAGCCATCGCCAGGGCCCCCGCAGCAGTCAGCACCACCGGCATCATTCCACTGGACACGTCCCTCGGGAGTCTCCCGTGCGAACGTCGCAGCCTCCGGTCCAGGCACGCCCGCAGCCACGTCCAGTCGTACCTCAGCGCCGCGCACAGCCATCACGACCCAGGGTCGAGCCATGGCCAGCCAGGAAAGCATTTCGGGGCCAGCGCCCGAAGCTTCCCGACGCCCTGCCGATGTCCGATCATCCGTTCACGCACCCGCAGTCCGCCGGGGAGGCCGAGATTCAGCCACGACTCGGCGGCTGGGGCGACGGTTCGCACCTCAGGCGCAAGCCACGCAATGACAGCCAGCGATAGCTCATCCAATGAGCGAGCCGGGCGGGCCGGAGGAAAATGCCGGTGGCTGCGTCGCTGTTGACTAGGCAGCTCGCACGAGCCAATCTGGAGATTGGATCTAACGGACACAGGCTGAGCGATCATTTCATTGTGTTTTGTTACTAAGTACTCGAAGAAAAGAAACCCATGAGCTTTCTGGGGAAGCCCGAATGGCAAGGTGTCGGTGCGCTTCTGGCAGCGGTGGCTATAGTGGTTTCAATAATATTTGAGCTACGGAAACGACGCAGAAAAGGAAACGGCGAGCCGGGCTCCGCCAGCCCTAAAATTGCACGGTCCAAGCTATACGATCTGTCAACGGACGGCGGAGAAGCCGAGTTTTATAAAGCATTGGCCCAGTCAATTCGGACTGCCCAGCAGGTAATATATAGGTCGGGGCGAGGCTTTTCGGACGGCGCAAAGAGTTCCTTCGTTCAGGAGTTGATACTTGCCGAAGATCTCGCTTTAGCCAGTGGTGTGAAGATTATAAGAATCCAAACTTCTGATCGCACATCCAAAGATTGGGCTGAACGGTATGCAGCCCTTGTCGAGAGGTACCCGGACCTCCTTAATGTTTACGCGGACTTCAAAGATCCGCTGCTGGTTAACATCGGCCTAGTTGATCCTGACGGTAAAAATCCCCAGGTGCAAATATTGTTCGAGACTGCCACATCGGCAGGAAGAGGAAGTTACGCGGCCGATGCAGCAATGTCTTTCGATGGCCAAGCTCGCTTCGCGCTGAGCCTAAAACAACAATTTGAAGAATGGGCGGATAGGCTCAGACCGCTGGATGCCGATGAGGTCCGTCAACTTGCTCAAAGGTATCTGTACTTTGCTTATGGTTCGAATATGTCATTCGGTCAGATGCGTCAGCGCTGCCCTGGTGCCGCCAGGGCTGGCAAAGGAATAATCTACGGCTGGAAGCGTAATTTTGCAGTAGCAGCCCCCCATATGGGGGCCTCGGCGGCAGCAGCCGGTATCGAAAGGAGTGATAACGAGTCTGATCGCGTAGAGGGTGTGGTATATGATCTTACCCTAGAGGACAAACGTAACATAGACGAAGTAGAAAGCGGAGGATACGAGCCCGTAGAGGTCGGCTTCAAGCTCAAGGGACAGCATGTATCTGGTTTCATTCATGTACCTATTAGGCTAGACTATTCTCCGCACCTTCGGCCGACCGATGCCTATATTCAGACGATGATAGAGGGAGCAAAATCGAACGGCCTCGATAGTGTAGCAAAGTACCTACGTGATGAATTCAATGTCAGAGATCGGACCGCTTTGAGCGAATAGCTTAAGCGGTAACTCCCGTTTGCCTAAGCAAGACAGCCTGCTCGAAGTGGCACGGCGCGAGTCATGTCGACATTGACCACAGAGTGTTGGACACGGGAGCGTCTGAGGTCTTGCAGGAGCACATAGCTGGCCGTCTTGCGCGTGATCATTCCAGGGCCTGTGGGTTGTGCCAGATCCGGCAGGCGGCCTGCCCTCTCCGCCCGCGCGGTGGACGGCAGCGGCTCCAACCACTTCGCATGGTGCTGGCGTGAGCACGGCTGACCAGCTCCTGAGCGCGAGGATCGCCACAGTCTGCCGCCGATATTGCGCTCGCAGCACGGTCGACGACCAGGATCAGGCCGTCGCCGAGTTGCAGGCGCTTGCAGGGGACCGGCCCGATCTCCTTGCCGAGCATGCGGGCGTGCGCCTGGGATGGGCGCAGGTGGTCACACCGGCCGAAGTGCCCGGTTTCCGGGCCGAAGCCGAGTTTGTGCCGAACCCCAGGCGCCGACGAGGCCATGATCGGACAGTGGATCGCCGTCGGCCGCCAGCGAGCCGAGGTCGCACGGCATAGACCCCACATCGGACAGCGACGTTGCCTCGGCACGAATCACCCTGTCGGCGTCCAGAGCCGGTGCTAGCTCAAGGCGACTCCACCTCGACGGTCCACGAGCACTCCGAGTTGACCGCGACATAGTAATCATTGCCGGGGTCCTGCGGGTACACCGTGGTGGTTGCCTGACCAGACGGGGCAAGCGCGTTGGCGATCGACTGGTCGTCGCTGTTGAGGCTCGACTGGTTGCCATACTCCAGGTCAGCGATGAAGTTGCCGCTGCTGCCGAAGGACGAGCAGTTGAAGCTGTAGGTGACGGTGACCTGACTGCTGTCTACGAGGAACGGGGCCGAGTTCTCGATGCCGTTGCCCGAGAAGTTCAGCAGCACCTTCGGCGGGACCGGGACCTCGGAGGGGCAAAGAGCCTTTTCGGCCGCCCTGATGAAGGCTCGGGCCTGACTGCCGAAACGGCCTGCAGACGCACTCACGAGCTGCTGCTGTGTCGCGCCTGCCTGGCGCGCCTGGCAGACCTTGTCACCGACGGTGACGATCTGTGCAGCTGTCCCGCCCGAGATTTGCGGGAACTTGTCAGTCACCTCCGCGATCCACGCGTTTTCGGCTGCCGTGTAAGTCGGCGCGGCCGCAGGTTTCGCCACGGCCCGCGTCTTGGCCGACGGGCTGTTGTCCGCGGCAGGCTTCTTGTTCCCTCCTGCGGTCGCGGCGATTATGCCGAGCACGACGATCCCCGCGACGACCCCCAGGATCGTGTTCCGGACGCGGTGGCGTTTCCTCGGCCGAGTGCCCCGGTGGCCGTCGGACGGCCCGCCTGTCTTTGGTTGCGGGATCGTGTACTGCTGCTCACCAAGCTGCGGAGGCTGCCCCTTATAGTGCTGCCGTCCCGGCTGCTCCGACGGGGGCGCCCCACTTTGGTCCGGCTCCCACGCTCTCCACGGCGGTTGCTGTGGCTGCGTATACCCTTTCTGGTCGGCTATGATCGCTCCCCTCGATCGTTTGACTTCCGAACTATTTGACGTGCTTACGAATTCGGTGGTTTACGCCGTTCAGAACGCATATACCGGTACAAGTGCGATGACGGTCCGTGGCGCCCTATCGTGATCACGTGACGGACGCCGATAAGTGGATGGCTGGCCTGCCGGTACTACGGCCGACCAGCCATATCGAGGCCGCTCACGGTCGTTAAGGCAGGTCACTATCCGCGGACAGTTCTGCGTGGCGTTCGCGGTCGGCTGCGCTGCTGTACTCGTCTGCTGTACTCGTCTGCTGACGGCGCTCGCCTACTTGGTGATGCGCACGATCACCCTCGCGGGATGGCACCTTGACAACTCAACCGTGCTAATCAAGCTCCGCAGCGTCGGAGGCAGTGGTTCACGTAGGCGTCGGGCCTGTGACCTGCAGGAACTGGTGGGCGCTACAAGATTTGAACTTGTGACCTCTTCCGTGTCAGGGAAGCGCTCTCCCACTGAGCTAAGCGCCCGAGGCGGAAGCGGGAATCGAACCCGCGTACAGGGCTTTGCAGGCCCTTGCCTAAGCCACTCGGCCATTCCGCCAAAGGAGAGCCCCCGTCGGGAGCCCGCCGCTGGTACCGAAGAGCCGTGCGGACCGTCGGCTCGCGGGGACGGCGTCCGGCACCTCCGAGCGGACGACGGGATTCGAACCCGCGACCCTCACCTTGGCAAGGTGATGCTCTACCAGCTGAGCCACGTCCGCACGCGCCAGCCAGTGCTGGCGTGCGTTTCAGAACTGTAGCCGATCCTGTCCTGGCATCAAACTCAACTCCCCCCGGAACGCCAGTGTTCCAGGGCTCAGGTCAGCCGGCCGACCTGCTCGGCGTAGAACGTCACACCGGCGACATGCTCGGCGATCTGACGCAATGTCCACGCCTCGCCACGAGGCGCGTCCCAGGCCTCAGGCCCAGCCACTTCATAGCGCAGCAGATAGCACCTGGCCAGCCGGCGCAACCGGGATCGTGCCTCATCAAAGTCGAGTTCCGTGAACCTGGCCCAGTCGGAGTCGAGGGTGACCAGCCGCCCGTGCCACTCGTCGGGCACCGGCTCGGCACCGGCCAGCAGCGCCTCGACCTCGTGCAGGTGGTCGACCAGGTGGTCGGTGATGCGGCGGATGGCCTTGTGCGGCATCCAGGCGTTGGGCCGCTCATCGATGGTCCGGGCGATCGGCCTGCCGTCCCAGGCATGCCAGGTCGCGGCCAGGTCCAGGCACTCGTCCACGCTGGTCACGACGGCGGTCGCGGGGTTCTCGTCAGTCATGCTTCGATCGTCGTCGAAAAATAGTTGGGCTACCGTCGAAATATGTCTGCACTGAACGGCACACGGACGCCCAGCGGCTACGGCGCGGACATCGCGCCGATCGCCGCGCTGATGGCCGATCCCACTCGGGCGGCCATGCTCGGAGCGCTGCTGGGCGGGCACCCGCTGGCGGCCGGTGAGCTCAGCCAGCTTGCCGGGGTCAGCCCGGCCACGGCCAGCGCGCACCTGGCCAAGCTGCTCGACGGCGGCCTGGTGGCGGTGACGACGCAGGGCAGGCACCGTTATTACCGCCTTTCTGGGCATGAGATCGCGAATGTTCTCGAGGCGATCGCCGAGATCAGCCCGGTCAAGCCGGTGCGCAGCCTGCGCCAGTCACGCGAGGCGGACCTCCTGGCGCAGGCCAGGACGTGTTACGACCACCTGGCCGGGCGGGCCGGGGTGGCGCTGCTCGACGCGCTCCTAGAGCAGAAGATCCTCACCGGCAGCGGCACCGGAACGGATGCCGCGTACCAGGTCACCGCCGACGGAGTGGACACGCTGGCGGACTTCGGCGTCAACGTCGGCGAGATCAGCCGGTCCCGGCGCCGGTTCGCCGGTGCCTGCCTGGACTGGACGCAGCGGCGGCCGCACCTGAACGGCGCGCTCGGGGCCGCGGTCACCGCCCGCCTGCTGGAGCTCGGCTGGATCAAGCACGGGCCGTCCAAGCGCGCGGTCCGTATAACCGACGAGGGCCAGAACGGGCTCGCAGCCACCTTCGGCTGGTCGCCACCCGATTAACAGCCGCCCCAGAAACCCCGCTGGCACCCGACCAGGCTTCATCGATGTACCGATGGGCCGCATAGAACAAGCCGTTTGGTACATCCATGCCAACCCAAGGCGCCCGGTCCAGCCCCAGCCCAACCGCGCCGCCACGCCACCAGAGTCGCCCCAAGCCGAACCCACCAACAAGTGGCAGGCTTCAGAGCATGCGAACTGTGATCGTCAACGGCGACGCGCTCACCATCCAGGACGTGATCGATGTCGCCCTCGGCACCGCCCGCGCCGAGCTCGCGCAAGATGTACCGGCAAGGATGCAGCCCAGCCTCACGGTAGTAACCAACGCGATCGCCGGCGAGGCCCCCGTCTACGGCGTGAACACCGGCTTCGGCGCTCTAGCCGACACCAGCGTGGGCGAACAGGACCTGAAACGCCTCCAGCGCGCGATCATCGTCTCCCACGCCGCCGCCACCGGCGACCCCCTAGACGACGCCACAGTAAGGGCCATCCTTCTGCTAAGGGCCAGAACGCTCGCCGCCGGCTACTCGGGCGTCCGCCCGGAGCTCCCGCGCCGCCTAATCCAGCTGCTCGACCTCGGCCTGCTCCCCGTCGTCCCGGGCAAGGGCTCGGTCGGCGCCTCCGGCGACCTCGCCCAGCTAGCCCACCTCGCCCAGCCCCTCATCGGCGAAGGCAGGCTGCGCCAGCACGGCGACCCACCAGACGGCAGGCCAGCGCACGAGGTGCTCAAAGAGCACGGGATCGAGCCCCTTGAGCTGGCGCCGAAGGAGGGACTTTCTCTCGTTAATGGGACCGAACCGATGCAGGCCCTGCTCACGTTCTCGGTGCATGAGGCCACGCTGCTGGTACAGGCGGCGGACGTTGCCTGTGCGATGTCGGTTGAGGCGTTGCTCGGGCACGACCGTCCGTACGACGAACGGGTGCAAGCGCTCCGCCCGCACCCGGGCCAGCTCGACAGCGCCGCGAACCTGCGCGCTCTGCTAGCCGGCTCCGCGCTGATGGCCAGCCACCGCACCAGCAGGCACGCGGTGCAGGACGCCTACTGCCTGCGCTGCGCGCCGCAGGTGCACGGGGCCGTGCGCGACGTGCTCGGCTTCGCCCGCCGGGTGCTGGAGACCGAGCTCGGCTCGGTGGTCGACAACCCGGTGATCGCCGCCGACGGCGAGGTCATGATCAGCGGGAACTTCCACGGCGAGCCGCTGGCCTTCGCCGCCGACATGCTCGCGATGGCGCTCGCCGAGCTGGCCAGCATCAGCGAGCGGCGGGTCGACCGGATGCTGGACCCGGCGTTCTCGAGGGGCCTGCCCCCGTTCCTGGCGCCGCACGCGGGCACGAACTCCGGCTACATGCTCGCCCAGTACACCGCGGCGTCGCTGGTCAGCGAGAACAAGGTGCTCGCGCACCCGGCCAGCGTGGACACGATCCCCACGTCCGGCAAGCAGGAAGATCACGTGTCCATGGGCTGGACCGCGGTGCGCAAGCTGCGCGACGTAGCCGCGAACGTCCGCACCTGCCTGGCCGTGGAGATCCTCTGCGCGGCGCAGGGCATCGACCTGCGCGCGGACATCGCACCGCCGAGCGCCGCGACCGCCGCCGCGCACGCCACCGTTCGCACACACGTGCCGCGGATGGATACGGACAGGGAAGTAGCCACCCAGATAACCGCCCTGAACGCGGCGCTTCCGGGAATCTGCGCGTCGGCGGCTGGACAATGCGGCGGGCTGCGCTAGCGTCGTCCCCGTGACGGTGTGGATTAACGGGACTCTGGTTCCCGACGATGAGGCACGGATCTCGGTCTTCGACCACGGGCTGGTCACCGGCGACGGGGTCTTCGAGACGGTCAAGGTGGTCAGGGGAGTGCCGTTCGCGCTGAGCCGGCATCTGGCCAGGCTCGGCCGGTCGGCCGCCGGGCTCGGCCTGTCAGCGCCCGACCTGGAGCAGATCAGGGCCGGCGCGCTGGCCGTGGTCGAGCACTCGAGCAAGCTGGAACTGGCCCGGATGCGGATCACGGTGACCGGCGGGATCGCGCCGCTCGGCTCCGAGCGCGGCGGCTCGCCGCTGACCGCGATCGTGGCCGTCGCCGAGGCGAAGGCGCCCGCGCCGTGGTGCGACGTGGTGACCGTGCCCTGGCCGCGCAACGAGCACGGCGCGCTGTCCGGCCTGAAGACCATCTCCTACGGGGAGAACGTCCGGGCGCTCGCCTACGCGGGCGAGCACGGCGGCAGCGAAGCGATCTTCCCGAATACCGCCGGGAACCTGTGCGAGGGCACCGGCACGAACGTCTTCATCGTTTCCGAGGGGCGGCTTATCACCCCGCCGCTGTCGTCGGGATGCCTGGCCGGAGTGACCAGGGCCCTGGTTATCGAATGGGCGGGGGCGTCGGAACAGGATGTGCCGCTGTCGGCGCTCGCCGACGCGGACGAAGCATTCCTTACCGGGACAACCAGGGACGTGCAGCCAATTCGCTGCGTGGATGGCCAGGAACTGCCGGTCGCTCCGGGGCCAGTGACCAGAAAGGCCGCCGAGGTGTTCGCAATGCGTGCGGCCGAGACCCCTGATCCGTAAATGTCTGTGCCGTTAAGATCCACTTGGGACCTGAACGGCATTTAGGCACGCCAGAGCAGTTCGTCGAGTTCGCCGTCGATGTTGATGAAGTCGGTCTCGCACCCCGCGGCAATAAGGCCGTATGTCCTGTTCAGGAAGTCGGCGATCGAGATCATCGGCGCCTCGAAGTGCGCCTGGCCGAATGGGGAGGACAGCGCGATGTTCAGGACGGAGATCCCGTGGACCTCGCCCGGCCACACTTGGACGTCGCCCTCGCCGGTTGGCCCCGCCAGACCTGCGGAAAGCAGGTCCCTGGAGAAGATCCACTCGACTGGATCGTCGGTGCCGACGTGGAATGCCATGCGTATCGCATAAGGGTCTCCGGCGCTGTAGCACAGGCTGGCCACGAGCGGGACAGCCCCATGCTCGGGAACTACAAGACTGAGCCCGAGCTCAGCTGAGACGGTAGCGCCGGTGTTCATCATCGAGCCATGCCTTTGCCTTGTCGTGCCCCGGAATGCCGGGCTTCATAAATAGTGCGCCGCGCCATCACATTTGGACGCGAACAGGTACCGCGGAAATCCCAATGCCGCTAGTAAGATTCCGCGATCTGAGCCGCTCGTAACCTCGGTCACTGATCAACAAACCAGACGTGACCTGGTCAAACACTTCCGGAAATAAAACACCGTTTTGATCTCTCCGTCATCCCATGACCAGGCACAACGCACTGTGACCTTCGTCTCACTGGAGTTCGAAAGTCTATCTCGATCGGACGTCGCAGGCGGCCGGCTTCGGCATGGTTGTGGTTCCCGCATGCGTTCGTGAGGGTTAGTTGTTATCTAACCGGTACGCTGACGCTTGCTACCTGGCGGTAGTTGCTGCTCGAATATCCCGATATATGACTGTTTTGCGACGCTGATCCGATGGGATTTCATCCAGGCACTAGCGCATTGCGCGCTAGCGTCCCGCTAGCGGATAGCACGGGTTTACGGCCCGATGGCCCCCGGTACGGCAGGGCCCGGGCGGTCGTGCGGCTTGCGCCCGTCTGCAGTGGCCTCGCGGCATTCGGCCCGTCTGCAGCAGCCCAACGGCCGTCGCTCGCCGGCAGCGCTCGTGCGGCATGCGCTCGTCTCTTTTACCAGAGCGCCCCGGCCCCTCCTGGCGTTACCCGCCGAGCCGGGCCGGCCGCCGCTGCGCTCCCGGCATAACCCGGCGGGGCGCGTCGAGTCGGCCGCTGCCGCGCTCCCGGGATGACCGGCGTGCCGGGTCGGCCGCCCGGCCGCGGCGTCGCTCCCGGGCGGCGTGCATGCGCTAGTCTTGTTTCTCCGACGGCGCCGGGGATCCGGCGCGCGAGCCCGGGCGATTGGCTCAGCGGGAGAGCGCCTCGTTCACACCGAGGAGGTCACTGGTTCGATCCCAGTATCGCCCACCCAGAGGTATTCACACCTCACCAGTGTGCATGTTCACATTTGGGTCTGACAGTTTTGGCCGTGACCGCGTCAGCGGTCGCGGCCGTTGTGGTTTGGGGGTTTCTGGCCGTGCCGGGGGTACTGGGTCGCCGGGATGGTGGCGATGGGCAGGCTGTGGGGTCGTTGAGCCAGTTGCCCGGGCTGGCGGTGCTGGCGTGAGGATGGCTGCTGTGGTGGCGTTGGGTTCCCGGTTCGTCCTAGGGCGGGCCGGGCGCGGCGCTGGCGAGTTCGCGGCGGCGCCTGCTGCGGGTTTTCGGCGGCTGGCCCGCGGCGGCACGGCGGGCGTTGTCGTCTTGGCGCGCGGTGCAGGCGGCCAGGATGCGCTGGTTGGGTACGGCGGTCAGGCAGGCCAGGCACAGCATGAGCGGGGTCACGCCCATGAGCCGGTTCCAGCCGCGGCTGACCGGGCTGGCCGCGGTGTCCTTGATGGTGGCGTTGAGCCGTTCGGCTGCGGTGCGCCGCTTGTAGGAGGTCCGCCACGCGGCGGATGGGTAGTGGTGTTTCTGCCTGGTTTTCTTGGCTGCTTCGGGCCCGGCGGTGATGGTCTGCTGGGTGCAGCAGGGCTGTGGATGCTCGGGCGGGGCCAGGATCT
>JASHOI010000021.1 GCA_030041195.1 Streptosporangiaceae bacterium
TGGCGCTGAGCCGGAACTGGAACTCGCTGCCGAGCGCGAGCACCGAGAGCAGCTCGGCCCGCCGGCTGGCGTCGCGTTCTGGCTTGCCGGGCGTGTGGCGAGTCGCGCGGATCATGTGCGAAGTTCGGGCTCCGGAAAAGACGCCGCCGGCGCGTGGCAGCGGCGGCGTCCGGCGCGGCATCAGCCGCGCGCGGAGCAGGCCCGGCAGCACCGCGCCCACCCGCAGCTGCGCGCTGACGGTGGAGCTATGCGGCCGCCACGGGCCGCCATGCTTCAGCTGCGCGAGCTCGTCTGGGTCGAGGGTCAGCTCGTCGGCGGCCGAGCGGGGCCCGACGGCAAGGACCTCGAGGTCGTCGCCGTGGGCACCCCAGGACTCGACCAGGTCCACGCACTCGGACCGGTCGCCGCCCAGCGCGGCGAGCACCTGTTCGCCCTCCGTGTCCGGGTGGTCGAGCGCGGTCAGCCTGCCCTCACTCCAGCGCAGCTGGTGGGTCTGCTCGCCGCACGACACGCGAGCCTGCGCGGGCGGCAGCAGCGCCCACCACGGCGGCCGTTCCAGATCGCTCATTGCTCACTCCCACCAGTCCAGCGGCACCGTGGCCGACACCTGCCCGGCCGGGCAGGCCAGCGTCACCTCGAGCGACCTCGCGTCCGGGTGCAGCGCCGGGGCGAGCTGCAAGTCGATGCTGGCGTGGCGGTCGTCGGAGCTGCCGCCGCCCTCGGTCGCGAGGTGCCAGCGGCCCTGGTCGTCGCGGGCCGACCAGGACCACTGGTTGACCGCGTCTTCGAAGAGGTAGAAGTGCGGCACCTCCTGGCATCCCCAGGCCAGCACCTGAACCTCGGCTCCGGCCGCGCCCGAGCGCAGCCCGGCGAGCACGAACCTGGTGCCGTCGAGTTCCGGCAGCACCGTGGCAGCGGGGGCGACCGCGAACGGGCCGTCGCCACGATCGCGGTTCCGCAGGATGTCGTCCCACGCCGCGCGGAGCCCGGCCGGCTGCGCCAGCGCGGTCAAGGCGGGCGGGATCCGCGTGCCGAGCCGGCCCGCCAGGGTGACCAGGCGGCCGACCGCCTCCCGGGCCGGCCCCAGCGCTCCGACCGCTTCCAGGGCGGTCACCACGTCCGCGATCCCGGACAGGTCATACCAGCGGGCGCCGTCCTCGCCGTCGATCAGCACGGTGTGCAGCAGCCGCTCGGCCACGATCTCAACCAGGCGCTCGGCAGGGCTGGCCGCGGCCGGGGGTGCCGAGGCCGCCGTAGGGGTGCCGGGCCCGGTCAGGTCCACCCGGACCGGGGGCGATCCCTCGCTCATCGTCAGCTCCAGCCACCGGGTCCCGGCGGACGGGACCGGCGAGATGGCCACCAGGCTGGACCAGTTCCCGTCGCTGTCCTCGGAGCCGCCGTCCTCGTGCAGGTGGTAGCTGTTTCCGCGGTCGTCGGTGGCGCTCGCCTGGCCGGGACCGAAGACGAGCCACGGATGGCTATGCGGCCGCCTGCCGCGTCGCTTGCGCCGCCGCCCGGCCGTGGCCAGGACCGCCCGGTCGGGCGCGATCACGAGGCTGAACAGCTGGATCCCGGACAGCCCGGTTTCTGGTGCGGCCGGGACCGTGACCCCGACCGGCACCGCCAGGTACGGCCCGGCCGGGGTGCGGCCGGGCTGGCCGTGCCGCCTCGAATGCAGCAGGTCCCGCGAGTAGCAGTGGATGGGGTCGATCCGCGACCGCGCTGCCAGCGCCATTTCCAGGTCGTCCATGACCGAGTCAGCGGTGCCGCGGTCGATGGTGCCGGCCAGGGCCAGCGCGTGGGCGACGGTCCTGAGCCGGTGCAGGGCGTCCTCCGCCGAGGTCTCCCCCCGGCCGCCTTCTTCCGGTGCGTCGTAGCGAGGGAGCGTCAGCGCGCGCCGCAGTTCCGCCTCCGCCCGCAGCCGCAGATAGGTCTCCGTCCTGGCGCTCGCGGCGACGGGCGACGGGCCGGCCGCGGCCGTCCCGGCAGCTCCGGGATCGTGCCCCCGTCGCGACGCCATCCGATCCTCCCGCAGCCAGGTTCCGGCCGATGCCCACAAGATAGGTGGTATTGATACTGATACGACAGCTAATATCCGGGCTCACGACTGCCGCCAGTCCAGCGGCACCGTGGCCGTCACCTGGCCGGACGGGCCGGTCAGGATCACCTCCAGCGACGTGGCCCGCGGATGCAGCGGCGGCTTGAGCACCAGCTGGAACTCGGCGTGCTCGTCAGTGGCGCTGAAGCGCTGCCGGGAGATGAGGTGCCAGCGTCCCTGGTCGTCCCTGGCCGACCAGGACCACGAGTTCCGCTCCGCGTATCCGGGAAAGCCGTGCATGCGGTGGTTTCCCCAGGCCATCGCCACGAGCTTGGCGCTCTCCGGGTAGGACCGCAGCCCGGCGAGCACAAACCTGGTGCCGTCGACTTCGGGCAGCACCACGGCGGCCGGAGCCACAGCGCTCGGGCCGTCCCGGCGGTGGCCGTTCTCCAGCACGCTGGCCCACGCGGCAGGCAGGTCGCGCGGCGGCGCCGCGGTGCGCAGCGGCGCCGGAACGTCCACGCCGAGCCGTCCGGCCAGCGTGACCAGGCGGCCCACGGCGTCGCGGGCGGGCTCAAGCCCGCCGACGGCGTTCAGTGCGGTCACGATGTCGGCCACCAGGGACAGGTCACCCCAGGCCATGCGGTCGGGGTCGTCGCTGATGGCGGCGTACAGGAGATCTCTGGCCGCGGTCTCGATCAGGTGCTCAGCGGGGCTGCTGGCCGAGGGCTGCGGGCCGGGCGTTCCGCCGTCGGCGGCCAGGTCCACCCGTATCGGCGCGGAGTCTGGGCTCATCGTCAGCTCGATCCACCGGGTCCCGGCGGGCGGCACCGGTGAGAGCCGCAACGTGCTGTCCCATTCTCCGTCGTGCCCGCTCCAGCCGCTGTCCTCGTGCAGCGCGTAGCTGTTGCCGCGGTCGTCGGTGACCGCCGGGCGAGCGGATCCGCCGAAGACCGGCCATGGATCCCGGTGCGCCGACCGGTCGGCCTGCTCCGCGACCTGGCCTGCGAGGACCAGGAGCGCGCGGTCCGGCGCGATGACCAGGGTGACCACGAGGATCTGCCGCAGGCCGCTTCCGGGCGCGGTTGCGGTCGGCACGCCGACCGGTGCCGCGAGGTAAGCCCCGGCGGGCGGACGGCCGCCGTGCTGCTGGCGCATTCCGTGCCGGGCCCGGATCCACAGCCGGTGCGGGAGGATCCGGGACCGGGCCACCAGGGCCGTTTCCAGGCTGGCTGTGACCGCGTCCGCGGTGCCGCGATCGACGGCGCCCACCAGAACCAGGGCCTGGGCCACGGCGCCGAACCGGCGCAGGCCTTCCTGGGCCGGGAACTCCGGATTCCCCACCGGACCGCCGCCGGCGAAACGGTACGGCCGGTTCGGCGGCGTGCTCCGCAGCGGGCTGGCGGCGCGCCAGACCAGAGGGTTCAGCCTGCGTGCGGCCTGCTCCGCTGCGGGGATCACCGCGCCGATCAGCTGGCTGACGAGCGGCTGGATGGTCCGCGCGGCGTTCTCGGCCAGCGGCTGCAAGGTGCGCGCCGCGTTCTCGGCCAGCGGCTGCAGGGTGCGCGCGGCGTTCTCGGCCAGTGGTTGCAGGGTGCGCGCGGCGTTCTCGGTCAGCGGCTGGAGCGCGTGCGCGGTGGTCCGCGCCAGTGGCTGCAGGGCCGTGACGGCGCGCTGGCCGAGCGGCAGGGTCAGCCGGACGGGACCGCGCAGCGGCTCGGGGACCCCGACCGCGGCCAGCGGGTCGGGACGCGGAAGTGCCTGAACACGCCGCAGTTCGGCCTCGGCGAGCAGCCGCAGGTAGATCTCTGCCCCGGCGTGATCCGCCGCCGGGTCCGGCTCCTGGCCGCTCCCTGGCGTCATAGGTCCTCCCGCGGTCAGCGGTGAACACACGATACATCGTGTTGACGCCGAACCCGGCATCGGATAAAGGCCGCGGCCCGGCTTGGCCGGAGGGGTGAATGTACCATCTGACGGGTTATAGGCCAATGCCACTTAGCTCAGTTTGATCATGGCGGGTAACCTTGCGCCACTCCAGTCACAGGCGCGTTCGCGGGAGTTATCGATGTACCGATGGGCTCAATAGAGCCGGCCTAATGGTTCATCGATGGCGCGGCCGGTCGGCTACGTCGATGATCGGCGCGATTCTGGTCGGCGAACGGCGCGTCCGGATCGGCGGAGATCTGCGGCCCGCCGGGGGTAACGCACACGCTGCGCCCCGCCGGTCACATCGTGCTCGTTCGCTCCTTCAGTCACAGGCTGGCGTTTCCCACCGTTTCTCGGACTCAGGAGACGACGCCGACGTTGATGATGCACACGGTTGCCGCATCATCATCGACTTCGTAGGTCCGCGAGGTCATCGATGTTAATGAGTGCGGCGACGGGCTTGCCATCCTCGCTGATGGTGACCGGACGGTGGCTTTGCCGCGCCTCGGCGACCAACTCACCCAGGTGGGTCTGAGCCGCTGCCAACGGATAGCTCACGCATCGACGGTAACACTGTGCCGTAGCCATCGCGGGCAGCAAACGGTCAGGCCAGCAGGTCGTCGGCTGCCGCGGCGAAGACCTGGGTGTGCGTGTCCACGTCCGCCTCGGTGGTGGCCGGGCACATCAGGGCCATGTTGTGGAACGGCGTCAGCAGCACCCCGCGGTTGACCGTGTACAGGTGCAGGTACTCGTCGAGCTGCGGGTCGGCGGCCGCCTCCGACTCGCCCCCGGTGCGCGGCGGCCGCGGGCAGAACCGGTATTCCGCGCGGGCGCCGAGCTGGACGATGTTCCAGGGCAGGGCGCGGGTCTCGATGACGCCGCGCACCCCGGCCGTGTACCGGTCCGCAAGCGCGATCATCGTGGCGAACGCGTCGTCGGTGAGCACCTGCTCGAGCGCGGCGCGCATCGCGGCCACCGACAGCGCGTTGCCCGCCAGCGTCCCGCCCACGCCGCCGGTGTCCTCGATGTCGGCCGTCTCGTCGGTCAGGATCCGGTCGGCGAGGCTGGCGGACAGGCCGAAGGCGCCGGCCGGGATCCCGCCCGCGATCGACTTGCCGATCGTGACGATGTCCGGGTCCAGGTTCCAGGCGCGGGTGCACCCGCCCGGGCCCGCGCTGAACGTGTGGGTCTCGTCGTTGATCAGCAGCGTGCCGCTGCTGCGGGTCAGCTCGCGGACCGCGTCCAGGTACCCCGGCTCGGGCAGCACGATCCCGATGTTGGTCAGCGCGGGCTCCATCAGGACCACGGCGACATCGCCGGCCGCGAGCTCGCGCTCCAGCCCGGCCACGTCGTTGAACTCGGCCACCCGCGTGGTCTCGCGCGGATCGACGGGCGCGCCGACGTTGCCCGCGCGGGACTGCGGGCCGTCCGGGCCCGTCACGATGAACGTCTCGTCCACGCTGCCGTGGTAGCAGTACGAGAACACGAGGATCTTCGGCCGCCCGGTGGCCTGCCGGGCCAGCCGGATCGCCCACCGGTTGGCGTCGGTGGCGGTGAGCGTGAAGCTCCAGTGCGCCGGCCCGAACCGCCGCGTCAGGTCGGCCGCCACCCACGCGGCGTCCCGGGTGGGCAGCATCGTTGTCGCGCCGCCCACCTCGCCGTACTGGCGGGCCACGGCGGCCCGCACGGGCTCGGGGGAGTGCCCAGCCATCGCGCCGGTGTCGCCGAGGCAGAAGTCGATGAACTCGTGGCCGTCGATGTCGGTGAGCCTGGCTCCGTGCGCTCCGGCCAGATAGAGGGGAAAGCCGCCCGGCCACATCCGCATCCAGGTCATCGGCACGCCGCCGAGCAGGTTCGCGTCCGCAGCGGCGAACGCCTCCCGCGAGGCGGGGTGGCGCCCGGCGTAGGTCACCCGCTCCCGCTGGATCAGATCGCCTAGGCGCTCCCGGTCGATCGGGGTGCTCGCAGCGGCCGGCCCGCCGCGCACGGTCGTCTCCTGGTCCGGCATCGGGAACCCCCCTGGCTAGCGTTACGGCCCGTTTTCTTCCGAGTTGAGGGTACGAGACAGCAGCACCTCGGCAGTGGGCGAGAGCGCGCGCCGGCGTTTTCCGGTGAGATCGCCGGCCGCCGGCTCGGCCATCAGCGCGGACACCGCGGCCGCACAGTAGAACCCCTGGCACCGGCCGCTGCGCGCCCGGGTCCGGCGCCGCAGCCCGTCCAGGTCGGCGGGCGGCACGGTGCTCGCGAGCGCGTCGCGGATCTCGCCCCGGGTGACCCGCTCGCAGTAGCAGACGATCCGCCCGTACTCGGGGTCGGCCGAGATCAGCCCGGCGTCCTGGTAAGGCCGCGTGCCCGCCTCGCCGATGTAGGGCATCACCGGCGGGGCCACGGCGCCGTTGCGCTCGCGCAGCGGCAGCCCGGCGTCTCCCATCAGCGCGACCACGTGCTCCGCGATGCCGAGCGACGCGGAAAGCCCGGTCGACCTGATGCCGGCCGCGCAGGCGTACCGCCGCGCCGCATCGACCCGGACCTGGTAGTCGCGGTGCTCGGTGGCGGCGCGCAGGCCCGCGTACGTTGCGGTGACCTCCTCGTCGAGGAGCCGGGGCAGAATCGTGCGGCCGGCCTCGGTGAGCGAGGCAAGCCCGTCGGCGGTCGTCGCGGTGTCGCCCCGGTCGTCGATGTCCTGCGCGGTGGGCCCGAGCAGCAGGTTGCCGTACACGGTCGGGGCCACCAGCACTCCCTTGCTGTGCGCGGTCGGCACCGGGAGCAGGATCGATTTGAGCAGCGGCCGCGCCAGCTTGTCGAACACGATCAGCTCGCCGCGGCGGGGCCGGATCGTGAACCCGCCGTCGCCGCCGAGCATCGCGTCGACCCGGTCGCTGTGCAGGCCGGCCGCGTTGACCACCCACCGGCCGAGCAGCACGCCGCGGGTCGTAAAGAGCAGGTGTTCCGCTCGCGCCCCCGGCCCGCCCGCGGCCTTCGCGCCGGTGACCCGGGCGCCGAGCATCAGCCGTACCCCCGCGCGCACCGCCTCGGTGGTGTACGCCAGCGGCGGGGTCCAGGGGCAGATCACGCTCTCGTCCGGGATTTCCAGCGCCGCCAGCGCACCCGGTCCCAGGTACGGCTCCCGGCGGTAGAGCTCGGCAGCGGGGACCGGGCGAACCCGGTCGTACCCGTTCTGCCTTGCCCGCTGCTCGATCACGGGCAGCTGGAGTTCCTGCTCGGCGGTCCACGCGACCAGCAGCGCCCCGGTTCGCTCGACCGGGATCCGGGCCAGCGCGGCGTAGTCCGTGAGCAGCGCGCTGCCGCGGCGCAGCAGCCGGCTCTCCAGGCTGCCCGGCACCGCGTCGAA
Source organism: Streptosporangiaceae bacterium (assembly GCA_030041195.1). The sequence continues at coordinate 7,317 of JASHOI010000021.1, forward strand.
CCCGGTGTGCAGGATCGCGGTGTTCGCCTTCGTGGTCCCGGTGCCGACGTCGTTGGCCGCGTCGGCCAGGACCACGCTGAGCTGGTACCGCGACAGTTCCCTGGCGATCGCGGCGCCGACCACCCCGGCCCCGATCACGACCACGTCGGCGGCCTCGCCGCCGGGGCCGGCGGTCACCGGGACGCCGCCAGCACCGCCCGCAGCCCGGCGCCGAACGCCGCCAGCCGCTCGGCCGCCTCGGCCGCGCCGATCCGCGGCTCGATCACGGTTTCAGCTTCCGCCGGGCCGACCGCCTCGGCCACGCTGGACGCCTCCCCGGCGCCCAGCCGGGCCAGCGCCGCCACCCCGAGCGCGGTCGCATCCGGCACCTCGAACACCTCGACCGGCAGCTGCAGCAGGTCCGCCTGCGCCTGCAGCAGCATCCGCGACCGGGTCAGCCCGCCGTCCACCCGCAGCGCGGTAAGCGGGCGGCCGAGATCGGCGGCCACGGTC
>JASHOI010000213.1 GCA_030041195.1 Streptosporangiaceae bacterium
GGGCGAGCGGGAATACCCGGTGCCGCCGCTGCCGCTGCCGGCCAGTCCCGGGGTCGCCTCGGTCGCGGAGCTAGAGTCCTCGCCGGCGGTGGCGCTGTTCGTGGACCGGGCCCGCGCGGTGCGGCCCGGCTTTGCCCTGACCGCGGGCAACGCGGCGGCGGTGGCCGAGATCTGCCGCCGGCTGGAGGGCTTGCCGCTGGCCATCGAGCTGGCAGCCGCCCGCACCCGGCTGCTGGACCCGGCCGCGTTGCTGGGCCGGCTGGCGGCCTCGCTGGATGCGCTGGGCACTGGCGCGGTGGACCTGCCCGAGCGGCAGCGCACCCTGCGGGCCACGGTGGAATGGAGCGTGGGCCTGCTCGATGACGCCGAGCGGTCCCTGCTGGAGGTCGCGGCCGTGTTCGTCGACGGCTGGACCGTCCAGGCTGCGGTCCGGGTGGCGGGCCTGGAGGAGGACCGGGTGCTGGAGCTGACTGAGGCGCTGGCCCGGCACAGCCTGGTCTATCCCGACAGCACCGAGCTTGGGTCCCGCACGCGGATGCTGGAAACCGTCCGCGAGTTCGTCGCCGAGCGGCTAGCGGCCCGGCCCGACGCCGCCGAGGTTGGGCGGCGGCACGCCGGCTACTACCGGAGCCTGGCCGAGCAGGCGGACCGGCCGCTGCGCGGGCCCGATCGGAGTGAGTGGCTGGAGCGGCTGCGGGCCGAGGCGGGCAACCTGGCCGCCGCAGTGCGCTGGTACCTGGCCCACGAGCCCGGGCCGCTGCCGCACCTGTTCCGGGTCCTGTGGCTGTTCTGGACGGCGCAGGACCTCGAGCGCGAGGCCTGGTCCTGGGTGGAGCAGCTGCTGCCAGCCGCCGGCACGCTGAACCCGCAAGCCAGCGCCGAGCTGGCGTGGACGGCGATAGTGATCGCCGTTGACATCGGGGATGACGCGGCGGCGCTGGCGGCCCGCCAGCGCCTCGCTCCGCTGCTGGCCGGGATCCACGACCCCTTCCTGCACGCGGCATCCCAGCTGGCACTGGCGTGGGCCTCGCCGATCGGCGGCGACTTTGACGGGACTCTGCGGGAGGTGACCGTCTCGCTGGAGGAACTCCGCGGCCAGGATGAGCCCGTCTTCACGGCCATGGCCGCGTTCACCGCCGGCTCCGTCGAGACAGCGCTGGGCCGCTACGACGACGCCCTCCGCCACCTCCGAGAGGCGCGCGATCTGGCGGAGCGGCCCGGCGGAGACTGGCTCGCCGCGGGCTCGCGGGTACAGCTGGGCATCCTGGATGTCCTGCGGGGCAGCCTTGATGAGGCCCGGGTGCTGCTGGATGAGGCCTTGGACCTGAGCCTGACGGCCCGCAGCACACCGTTCGTAACCCTCTGCCTGTCCGGGTATGCCCAGCTGGCGTTCGCCGAGGGCGACCCGGACCAGGCGGCGCTGCTGGAAGGCGCCGCCGACGGCCTACGCCGACGGGTCGGCCTGCCGGCGTGGCCGCATCTACGGCGAGTGGAGGCCGACCTGGAGGCGCAGGTCCGCCACAGGCTCGGCGGCAGCCAGTTCGATCAGGCGTTCTCCGCCGGCTCCAGGCTCACCCAGCAGCAGGCGGTAGCCGTCGTCCAAGACCAGCGCGGCGCCGCGACCCCGGCGCCCTGAGCCGCTGCGCACAAGAGTGCCGAAACCGTCGGCCCACCAAGGCGCCAGCACCGTGATCTGCTCGCCAACCGCTTCAGGTTCAGGGCGGATGGTCTACGGCATGGGGCTCAGCGCGGCCGCGGCGTTGGCCAGCCAGGTGCGGAACTGGCAGCGCTCGGCCTGGGTCATGCCGGACATCATGCGCTCTTCGATCGCGATCGCCCGGCGGTGAGCCTCGGCCAGCACGGTGGCCCCGCGCGGGGTGAGGTAGACGAGGCGGCGCCGCTTGTCCCGCGGGTCGGCGAGCCGCTCGATGAGCCCGCCCGCCTCCAGGGTGACCAGCACCTCGTGGGTGGCCTGGGGCCGGTACATGCTGTCGAAGGCGAGGTCGGCCCCGGAGGAGCCCGGCTCTACCTCGACGAGCCGCAGCACGCCGAACCCGGCCGCGCTGATCCCGATCGGGCGCAGCGCGTCTTCCAGCGCCAGCCACAGAGCGTGCTGGGCCTGCCGGAGAAGGTACCCGAGCCGGCCATCCGGACCCCGGAACCCCTCGCCAATAGCCGTCGGCACCAGCCGGATGCTAGCAGACACCGAGGGTTGCGGCGCCGGCCAGCGCGGCTGTAACTTAATCATCAGGTTCCTGATGATTAAGGGAGGACCAGTGGCTCGGTTCCGCATCTCGACCCACGGCAGGCTCCAGGACTGGATCGCCGACGACAAGGGATACTTCGCCGACGAGGGCCTCGACTACCAGATCAACCTGAGGGTCCTGGAAAATGCCGACCAGGACATCTCCTCGGCGGACAAGACAGACGTCCGCACCGGGGCCTACGAGCTGTACCAGTCCGGCGGCGGCGGCAAGAAAGATATGAGCTGCGCGTGCCACTGGGCGGTCAACGAGGCAGCCACCCAGGGCGCCGGGCGCATGTGGGGGCACTGCTACTCGATCCTGCCCAGCGGCATCTACGTCCGGCAGGATTCCGCCGTTCAAAGCCCAGAGGACCTCGCCGGCGTGGACGTGGCGGTCGGCTACCACTCGGGCAGCCACTTCTCGACCATCCAGGCGCTGGAGGCCTTCGTGGATCCCGGGCGGATCAACCTGGCGTTCATCGGCATGCC
>JASHOI010000214.1 GCA_030041195.1 Streptosporangiaceae bacterium
TCCTGGGGCTGGGCGGCCGGGGCGGTGCCGGCGGGCTGGGCGGCCGGGGCGGTGGCGGCGGGCTGGGCGGCCGGGGCGGGTACCCCCGGCGGGGCCGGGCTGTCGGTGGCGGAGCGGCCGGCGGCGGCGATGGCGGCGTCCATGATCGACTCGCTGCGCAGCCGGGCGTCGTAGGCGCGCTTGCCCCCGCGCACGCCGAACAGGCGCTTGGTGATGACCAGGTAGAGCACCAGGAACAGGTTGATCGCGAACAGGACCAGCGCGATCGTGCTGACCTTGGAGACGAGGTCCCAGATCTCGAATGGCAGGCCGATCGAGGTCGCGACCATCGCGAAGTACTCGCCCCAGCGTCTGCCTATCCACAGACCGGTGCCCTCGACCACCTCGATCGCCGCGTAGCAGACCAGCCCGATGGCGACCAGCTTGATCGTGGCCGGGCTGAGCGTCAGCGCGCGGTTGAACAGGCCGACCAGCTTGGAGTTGTCGATGTTGTAGCCAAGCTGGTGGAACAGGTTGCGGAGCATCGGGCGCTCGCGGTTGAAGGCCTGCTCGATGGTCTCCCGGGCGTACTCGAACCGCCACACGATGAACGCCAGCACGCCGACAGCTAGCGCGCGCAGCCACCGCTCGACGGCGAAGATCCGCAGGATGAACGCGCTGCGAACCTCTTTGCCGCGGCGCACCGGCGGCGCACCGGCCGCCGGTCCCGACATCGTCGGCTCGCCGGTGACGTAGGCGCCGCAACGAAGGCAGCGCCACGCCTCGCCGGATTCGGCCTGCGCACGCAGTTGCCTGGCCACGTCCGCTTCCGCCGGGGCATAGGTCAGATGCCCCTTGCGTCCGCAGTCGAGCAGGCTCCAGTCCACTTCCGCAGCCTACGGGGCAGGGCGGGGTGGGGCTAATGCACGGGGGCGGGGCCGGCGGACGCGGGCGGCGGGGCTGGCGGACGCGGGGCGGGGCTAATGGACCGGCCTGACCAGGATCCCGTCGCTGAGCGTGAGGACCTCGGAGCAGGCGAGCGCGAGGGCGGAGGGGTCGCGCCCGACCGCGACCACGGTCATGTCCGTTGCCAGGCCGCGGATGGCGTCGGCCAGCCCAATTGTGTCGCCGGGGTCGAGGTCGTCGAGCAGGCCGTCGATCAGCAGCAGATCCGGCTGGTGCACGGCGGCCGCGGCGAGCCTGGCCCGGCGGCTGATCACGTCGGGTGCCGACCGCAGCGGGACGTCGGCCCATGGGGTCAGCGCCAGCTGGTCAACGATCGCCGCGGCCATCAGGTCGCGGTCCTGGCTGGGCAGCCCGGCCAGCCTGGCCGCGTGCTCGACCAGCCCGCGGACCCGGAACGCCGGCTGCGGCCTGGCGGCCCTGCGGGCCACGCCCACCCTGCCGCGCACCGCGGACCGGCCCCGGGCCGTGGTCAGGTCCTCGCCGAGCACCCGTAGTTCCCCGTAAGCCGGTCTCACCAGCCCGGCGAGAAGATCAACCAGCGTGGTCGCCACGGCCTGCCTGCTGATCGCGATGCCGAGTGGCGCAACGCCGCCAGCCGGGGCATCAAGCCGGAAACTTGCCGAGCGAAGCCGCCCGCTTCGCCAGCCGCGCCCCGCCCCGACCCCGGCGGCGAGAACGGGCGTCATGGTCATCACGGCGCCACTCGACCGCACGATTTCCCCCGGTATCTGACGCGGCACTTCCCCCGAAAATCTCCGTGCCACGCCTGTCAGCAGGTAATATAACCCGCTCTCGGCAGGCCAATCCACGCGCGAGAGCCCGTGTCGCTACCGGTACCTTGTGCGTGTGCGCAAGTCCCTTGACCTTCCGTTCGACCCGATCGCGCGCGCGGCCGAGATCTGGGAGCGCAGGTTCGGGGATTCCCGGGCGATGGCGGCCGTCACCTCGATCATGCGGGCGCAGCAGATCCTGATCGCCGAGCTTGACGCGCTGCTGCGGCCGCACGGGCTCACGTTCGCGCGTTACGAGGCGCTGGTGCTGCTCGAGTTCAGCAGGGAGGGTGCGCTGCCGCTGCGGCTGATCGGCGAGCGGCTGATGGTGCACCCGACCAGCGTCACCAACATCATCAACCGGCTTGAGGCGCAGGGCCTCGTGGCACGCAGGCCCAACCCCGCGGACGGCCGGGGAACGCTCGCCGAGATCACCCCGGCGGGCCGCGCGGTAGCCAGGCGGGCGACCGCCGACCTGATGGCGGCCGACTTCGCGCTCGGTGACTACGACAAGAGCCAGCTCGAGGAGATGTTCGCGATGCTGCGCGGGCTTCGCGTCTCCGCAGGCGACTTCAGGGCTGGCTGACCGCGTGCGCCTGCCAGGTGCTGCCGCCGTCGGTGGTGATGAACACCTCATGCAGGCCGGAATCGGCGGGCAGCGCGACGCCATCTTCCGTGCTGGTCATGCCGACATAACTGAACCCGCCCTCCCCGGCGGCGGCGCCGACCGGGGAAGTCTGGGCAAGCTGCCAGGTGCCGCCGTTGTCGGTCGACACGTAGAGACCGGTGCTGGTGGCCAGCACCACCAGGCCGCTGCCCTGGGCGGCGACCGACGTGGCGATCCCGTTCACGTCGGCGGACTGCGCCGCCGACCATGTCTTGCCGTTGTCGGAGGACTCGACGACCGACTTCGTCTGCGAGCCAGTGGCGCTGTCGGTCGCGCTCGTGCAGACCAGCACCAGCCTGGCGGAGTCGGCGGCGAGCAGGGCGCCGGTCGGCTGGCCGTCCGGGCCGGGCGTGCCGGGCAGGCACTGTGCCTGCGTCCTGGCCGGGCTCCAGGCCGCGCCGGTGAGCGGGCCGCTGAACAGTTCGCCGGACGGCGCGAGCAGATAGCCCCTGCCGCTGGCCGGGCCCCCGGTCAGCACCAGGCTGGCCGAGGCTCCCTGGCCGGTCCCGGCCTGCGACGGCACCAGGTCGGACACCGCCCCCGGCACGGGCTGCCACTGGCCGCCGCCCGCCCTTGACGTGTAGAGCGAGAACTTGGTGCAGTCCGCCGCGTAGGCGGCGCCGCTGCCCGTGCAGGTTGCGAACAGCGCGAACGCGCGGTCGCCCACGGTCTCCAGGTCGGTGACCCGCATCCCGTACGTGCGCTCCTGGGTCCAGGTCGCCCCGCCGTCGGTGGTGGCCCACAGCTGCGGGCCGAACGCCCAGCCGTCGCTGAGGTTGAGGAACCGGATCTGGCCCACGCCCGATGATCCGTCCGGTGCCCCGGTGAGCGGCGCGCTCACCCCATACCAGGTCGTGCCGTAGTCCGACGTGCCGGCCAGGGACGTGCAGAAGGCGGTGGCGCAGTGGCCCTGAGAGAGGGCCTGGCCGATCACGGCGCCGATGTCCCGCCCGATGAACGTGACCGAGGTGGGCCGGAAGTTCGCCGGCACGGGGCTGCCCGACCCGTCGGCCGACAGGGCCGACCCCGCGGGCGTCACCTCGCTGCTGGACCGCGAGTTGGGGCTGACGCCGCCCTTGCCGGTGATCGTGGGCCGGACCGAAGCGGGCTGCGTGCCGGCCGCCACCGGCCGCTCCGGGCTCGATCCCGGGCTGTGCAGCGCGCTCACGATTTGCGGCACGGTCACGGCCGCGGCGATCACGACCACGATGCCGGCCGATGACAGCACCGCCCGGCTGATCTTCCGCCGCCGGGCCCGCTGCCGGATCCGGTCGAAGCTTCCCGGCGGCGGTGCCAGCGGCTCGACGTCGGCGCTCAGCCAGTCGTCGATCCGGTCCCTTGGGTCGCTCATGTCAGGCTCCCCGCGGGTCTTCGAGCGCGGCCTTCAGCCGGGCGCGCGCGTGGTGCAGGTCGGCCTTGACCGTGCCCTCGGGCCTGCCCAGCATCGCGGCGACCTCGCGCACCCCGAACCCGGCGTAGTAGTGCAGCAGGAACGCGCTGCGCAGCCGCGGGGGGAGGCTCTCGATCAGCGCGCGCACGTCCACGTCCTGGACCGGGTGGTAGGCGGGGTCGAGCGGGGCGGCAGCGGTCAGGGTGCGGATCGCCCGCCGCTCCCTGCCCGACTTGCGCCAGTGATCCCGCACCAGGTTCGTCGCGATCATGTACAGGTAGCTTTGCGGGTTGTCCAGGGCCGACCAACGGGCGAGCAGCCTGGTGAACGCCTCGGAAGCGATCTCGTGCGCGGTCTCATCGTCGTCCACCAGCCGGCGCACCCAGCCGGCCAGCCTGGGATAGCAGGCGTTGAAGAGTTCCTCGGCCGCCTCACGGTCGAAGGATCGGAGCCTGGCCACCGAGTTTCCTTGCCTCACCGCCGGAGCCGGGAACGCAACCCGAGGTCCCGGCACGGTTGCGACGTCGCCGAGGACCGCAGCGCGGCCCGCGTCACCTGCGCGATATCGCATTGGTTCTACCACACATTCGGCACGTCGCAGCGATGGACGCCTGGACCCCCCAAGTGCCCAGGCGCTCCCTGACAACTACAGACGACAGACCGGACCGTTCGGTTGGCCAGCCCGGGAATAAACGTTCTGGCCCCCGGCTTAGACTGGACTGGATAGTAGGACGTCCTACTATCTTGACCGGAGGTATCAATGGACGCGCAGGACGCCGGCCAGCGGGACGCCGGCAGGCAGCGCTGGCAGCGGCGGTACGACGCCGCGCGGGTCCGCGACGCTGACTTCAGCACGCTGTCCGGGCTCGAGGTCGAACCCGTGTACGGGCCGCCGGACGGCGCGGTGGTTCCCGGCTTCGAGCGGATCGGCTGGCCGGGCGAATACCCGTTCACCCGCGGGCTGTACCCGGCCGGGTACCGCGGCAGGGCCTGGACCATCCGGCAGTTCTCCGGGTTCGGCAACGCGACCGCGACCAACGAGCGGTACAAGATGCTGCTGCGCGGCGGGGGCGGCGGGCTTTCCGTGGCGTTCGACATGCCCACGCTGATGGGGCGCGACTCCGACGACCCGCGGTCGCTCGGTGAGGTCGGCCACTGCGGCGTGGCCATCGACTCGGCCGCCGACATGGACGTCCTGTTCGGCGGCATCCCGCTCGCCGACGTCACCACGTCGATGACGATCAGCGGGCCCGCGGTGCCGGTGTTCTGCATGTACCTAGCCGCCGCCGAGCGCCAGGGCGCCGACCTGGGCAGCCTGAACGGCACGCTGCAGACCGACATCTTCAAGGAGTACATCGCGCAGAAGGAGTGGCTGTTCCCGGCCCAGCCGCACCTGCGGCTGATCGGCGACCTGATGGAGTACTGCGCGGCGAACATCCCCGACTACAAGCCGCTGTCGGTGTCCGGCTACCACATCAGGGAGGCGGGCGCCACGGCAGCGCAGGAGCTGGCGTTCACGCTGGCCGACGGGTTCGGCTACGTCGAGCTCGGCCTCTCCCGCGGCCTCGACATCGAGGTCTTCGGGCCGCGCCTGTCGTTCTTCTTCGACGCGCACATCGACTTCTTCGAGGAGATCGCGAAGTTCCGCGCGGCCCGGCGGATCTGGGCCCGGTGGATGCGCGACGTCTACGGTGCGCAGACCGAGCGGGCCCAGTGGCTGCGGTTCCACACCCAGACCGCCGGGGTCTCGCTGACCGCGCAGCAGCCGGACAACAACGTGGTCAGGACCGCGATCGAGGCGCTCGCCGCGGTGCTCGGCGGCACCAACTCGCTGCACACCAACGCGCTCGACGAGGTGCTCGCGCTGCCCAGCGAGAAGGCGGCCGAGATCGCGCTGCGCACCCAGCAAGTGATCATGGAAGAGACCGGCGTGACCAGCGTGGCCGATCCGCTCGGCGGCTCCTGGTACCTGGAGGCCCTCACCGACCGGCTCGAGGACGAGGCCGAGGCCATCTTCGCCAGGATCCGCGAGATGAGCCCGGACGGGTCGATGACCGGGGGGATCCTGCGCGGGATCGAGGACGGCTGGTTCATGGCGGAGATCGCCGAGGCCGCGTTCGCCTACCAGCAGAAGCTGGAGAAGGGCGACAAGCGGGTGGTCGGGGTCAACTGCCTGACCGACACGGTCGGCGAGCCGGTGGAGATCATGCGGGTCAGCCACGAGGTCGAGCGCGAGCAGGTGCGCGAGCTGGCGGAACGGCGGCAGGCGCGAGATCAGGCAGCGGTCGATGCGGCGCTCGCCGCGATGCTCGACGCGGCCAGGTCGGGTAACAACATGATTCCGCCCATGCTGGACGCGGCGCGCGCCGAGGCCACCCTCGGTGAGATCTGCGGCGCGCTCCGTGACGAGTGGGGCGGCTACTTTGAGGCTCCGGCGTTCTGACATCCGCGTATCGTTCCTCTGTGACTGTCACCGAACTTCCTCGACTGGGCAGGGACCTGAGCACCGCGTTCCGTGAGGAACTTGACGCGGGACAGCGGTCCGCGCTGCTGAGCTGGCTCTCGTTCGCCACGACGTTCGCCGCGGTGCGGGGGATCACCTACAGCATCCGGGCGGGCCGCGGCCCGTTCCACAACATCAGCGCCGGCGGCGAGCACCTGCACCACTACATGTGGGGGATCGCGATGCTGACCGGGGTCGGCGCCGTCGCGGTGCACGGCGACGACCGCGCCCGCAGGCACCCGGCGGTCGCGATCAGCTACGGAACCGGCCTGGCGCTGATCGTCGACGAGTTCGCCCTGCTGCTTGACCTGCGGGACGTGTACTGGGCCAGGCAGGGCCGGATCTCGGTTGACCTCGGCATCGGCGGCATCGCGGCCGCCGGGTCCTACTTCGCCGGGCTGCCGGTGCTGCGCCGGATGCGGCGCGACCGGGCCGACCGGCGCCGGGCGGCGGAACCGGGCGACCCGGGGGACCGGGATGGTCAGGCAATTGCGCGGGATGCGGCAGGATAGAGGTATGCAGCAGCGGGACTTTTCCCTACACGGCGCCGTCGACCTGGGCGCCCGGCAGGCCGCCGCGCAGCGCAGGCAACAGGCGGCCAGCGCGGCCGGCTCGGGGGACCAGGCGGGCGCGGGCAACGGCAACGTGATCGACGTCACCGACCAGACATTCAACACCGAGGTAGTCGAGCGGTCGCGCACCGTTCCGGTGATCTTGGACCTGTGGGCCGAGTGGTGCGGGCCGTGCAAGCAGCTCTCCCCGGTACTGGAGAAGCTGGCCGTCGAGGCCAACGGCGCCTGGGTGCTGGCCAAGGTGGACGTGGACGCCAATCCGCAGCTGAGCGCCGCGCTCCAGGTGCAGTCCATTCCGATGGTGCTGGCCGTGATCGGCGGGCAGGCGATGCCGCTGTTCCTCGGCGCGCTGCCCGAGGCCGAGGTCCGTGGGGCGATCGCCCAGGTGATGCAAGTGGCCGAGCAGATGGGCCTGCCCGGCCAGGGTGCCGGCCCGGATGCCGCCGACGAGCAGGGTGCGGGGGACGCAGGCGAGGCGGCTCGCCGGCCGCAGGGGCCGATGAGCGGCATCGATGCCCTCGCAGAGGCGGGCTTCGGCGAGGCGCAGGAGGCGATTGAGCGCGGCGATCTGGACGGCGCGGCGGCGGCGTTCGAGAAGGTGCTCGCGTCCGCGCCGGGGCACCCGGTGGCCACGATGGGCCTGGCGCAGGTGGACCTGAGCAGGCGGGTGAACTCCTACGACCGGGTGAAGGCCCAGCGGGACGCCGTGGACAACCCGGACGATCCCGACGCGCAGGCCCGGGTCGCCGACATCGACGTGTTCATGGGCCGGCCCGAGGCCGCGTTCGACCGGCTTCTCGACTTGGTCAGGCGGACCTCGGGCGATGAGCGGAACCAGGCGCGGCTGCACCTGCTCCGGCTCTTCGAGGTCTTCCCGCCACGGGACCAGCGCGTCACCAAGGCCAGGGCCACGCTGTCCAGCCTGCTGTTCTGACGTTCGACGGGCCTTAACGCGACGCTCCTCAGCCGGGCGGGTCAGCCCCGTCCGCCGTGGCCGCCTCGGTTTCCGCGTCGGGGTGCCGGAGTGTGCCGTCGGTGCCATCGGCGAGCCGCTCGAGCGCGGGCAGGGCGGCGGCGAGCGCGGCCAGTTGCTCGGGCGACAGCGTCAGCAGGCTGTCGGCGAGCAGCAGTGTGTTCTCCTGCCTGATCTGGTCGAGCACCTCGTGACCGCGCTCGGTGACCACCAGCGTCCACGCCCGCGCGTCGCCCGGCACCGCGCGCCGCTGCACGTAGCCGTGCTCTTCCAGCGCGCTGACCAGCCGGGTCAGCGTGGAGGGCGCGATCCGCTCGGCGGCGGCCAGGTCGCCGAGGCGCAGCGGCCCGGTCCGTTCGACGGTGGCCAGCGCGGCCAGCTGAGTGGGGGTCAGCCCGGCGAGCTCGTGCTTGCGCAGCCGGCGTGACAGCCGCGCGATCGCGACCCGCAACCTGGTCACGTCGACCACGGGCGCGTCGGCGAGCACCGCCGTGACCGCCCGGCCGGCGTCCGCGGGCCCGGTGCTTGCTCCAGACACCCTTACAGCGTACGTGGCCGCGGTCCTCGGGCTCCGCCCGGCGTAGTGCGAGGCGGCGCGCCACTTTCACCGATTCTGGAGCATCATTGATACATGGAGGCTGAATCCCTCGGCGGTCGGCTTCTCGTGGCCACGCCGCTGCTCGGTGACCCGAACTTCCGGAGAACCGTGATCTTGATCGTGGAGGACGAACCCGAAGAGGGAACTCTGGGCGTCGTCCTGAACCGTCCGACCGAGGTCGAGGTCGGGCAGGTGCTCGAGTCATGGAGCGATCTGGTCACCGGGCCTTCGGTGGTGTTCAAGGGCGGTCCAGTCTCCCCGAACAGCGCCCTGGCCCTCGCCCTGGCCAGGGGCGAGGACGAGCCGCTCGGCTGGCGGTCGCTTGACGGGTCCAGCCTGACGTCGCGGATCGGGCTCGTCGACCTCGAGGCACCGCCCGAGCTGCTGGCCGGCGGAATCACCTCACTCCGGGTGTTCGCCGGCTATGCGGGGTGGGGTCCCGGCCAGCTTCAGGCCGAGATCGAGGAGGGCGCCTGGTACGTGCT
>JASHOI010000215.1 GCA_030041195.1 Streptosporangiaceae bacterium
CGGATGTGATCGTGCTCGCGGTGTGGTTCGACGCGCTGAAGCAGCTCATCGCCGACTACGGCGGCCTGCTCGACGGCAAGATCGTGGCCGACCCGTCGAACCCGCTCGGCGTCAACGCCGACGGCACGGTGTTCCGGACCCTCCCGGAAAACCAGTCCCAGGGTTCGCTGGTGGCGGCGATGCTGCCCGCAGGCGCCCGATACGTCAAGGCGTTCGGCACGCTCGACGCCGGCTCGCTCGCCAGCAGCGCGAACCGGGCGCCGCGCCGGGCGGTGCTCTTCTACGCGACCGACGACGACCGCGCCGCCGCGGCGATCGAGCGGCTCATCACGGTCGCCGGTTTCGACCCGGTCAGGGCAGGCGGCCTGAGCGAGGCGCGGCGGATCGAGATGCCCGGTGGTGACCTGCACCTTGCCACGCTCGGCAGGCTCCTCGACGCCGACGAGGCACGCGCCGCTGCCGCGGCCGCGTGAGATGCCGTGGCGTCGCAATTCCGGCTGACCGTGAACGGTGCCGAGCGCAGCGTGACCTGTGAGCCGGATACTCCGCTGCTCGACGTGCTGCGTCACGACCTGAGCTTGGCCGGGCCCAGGTTCGGCTGCGGGATGGGGCTGTGCGGGGCGTGCATGGTGCTCATCGAGGGCCAGGCGCGCCCGTCCTGTGACTTGCCGGTGTCGGCGGTCGGCGGCCCGGTGATCACCGTGGAGGGGCTGTCGGCCGGCGGCCGGCTCCATCCGGTCCAGCAGGCGTTCATCGACGAGCAGGCCGCCCAGTGCGGCTATTGCACTTCCGGCATGCTGATGGCCGCGGTCGGCCTGCTGCGCGATCATCGCGCCCCGGCTCAGCAGGAGGTGCGGCAGGCTCTGGACGGCAATCTGTGTCGGTGCGGTACGCACGGAAGGATCATCCGCGCGGTGCAGAAGGCAGCCGGGCAGATGTCCGGTGGACCGGAGGTGACCCCGTGGCCGCCCGCCACCGACATGCTGGTCAGCCACGTTCCCGCCGGGGGCACCCAGCCTGGAGAGGGCCCGGTGCTGGCGCCGCCGTCCGGCTCACCTAGCCCGCTTGACGCCGAGTCCGGCGTGCAGGCCGGCACCTCCCCGCTCCCCGCGGACCTGGCGGCCAACCCCGTGCTGGCCCGCTGGCTCGATTTCAGCCGGGACGGGGAGGTCACGATCCGGACCGGCAAGGTGGAGTACGGCCAGGGCATCTGGACCGCGCTGGCGCAGATAGCCGCCGAGGAACTCCAGGTCACCCTGGCCCGGGTGCGGGTCGCCGCGGTGTCCACCAGCACCAGCCCGAACGAGGGTGTCACGGCGGGCAGCCTCTCGGTCGAGGACTCCGGCTCGGCGCTCCGGCAGGCGTGTGCGCAGGCCCGTGACCTGCTGCTGGACGCCGCCGCGACCAAGCTGGGGGTCGCCCGTGACGAACTGGCGGTCGCCGACGGGCAGATCCAGGCGGCTGACCGTCCGACCGGGCTGACCTACTGGACCCTGGTGCAGCCAGGACTGCTGGAGCGCCGGCCCGCCGATGAACTGGTGCCGTCCCGGCCACCGGATGAGTGGCTGGTGGCCGGGCGCAGCGCCCCGCGGCTGGACCTCCCGGACAAGGTGACCGGGCGCCCGCGATTCCTGCACGATCTCGTCCTGCCGGGCATGGCTTACGGCCGGGTGGTGCGGCCGCCCGCGCGGGCCGCCGACCTGACCGAACTCGCCGGCCTGGACCTCGGCCCCCAGATCACGCTCGTGCGCGACGGCTCCTTCCTCGGCGTGGTGGCCGAGAGCGACCGTGACGCGCGGCTGGCCGCCGCGCAGGTCGCCGGCGCGGCGCGATGGAGGACGACCCCATCGCTGCCCGACGCCGACGACCTGCGCGCGTTCCTCCTGTCGGCGCCGTCACAGGACGAGAGCGTCGTGGACCAGCGGGACGGCGACGGCGCGGGGCCCGGCAGCCGCACCCTGACCGCGGAGTTCACCAGGCCGTTCCTGGCTCACGCATCGGCGGCGCCCAGCTGCGCCATCGCCCGCTGGGACGGCGGCTCGGTCACCGTGTGGAGTCATAGCCAGGGCATCTTCCTGCTGCGCGACGCGATCGCGGCCGGGCTGGGGCTGGACACCACGCAGGTGACGGTGCGATACGTGGAGGGCGCCGGGGTCTTCGGGCAGAACGGCGCTGACGACGTCGGCATGGACGCGGTGCTGCTGGCCCGGGCGGTCCCCGGCCGGGCGGTCCGGGTGGAATGGACCCGCGAGGACGAGATGTGCTGGTCCCCGCTCGGATCGGCGATGCTCGCGCGGCTCTCGGCCAGCCTTGACGCCGGCGGACGGATCGCGACCTGGCGCCAGGACGTGTGGAGCAACGGCTTCATGGGCCGTCCCACCATGGGCGGGGACCCGCGCCTGCTCGCCCTGACTCAGGTGGCCGGTGGCCACCCGATGCCGCCAGCGCCCGACCTGCAGCCGGCGAACTGGATGGGCGCCTCGCGCAACTCGGTACCGGGCTACCACATCCCCAGCATGCAGATCACCCGGCACCGGCTGCTGGACATGCCGATCCGGACATCCTCGCTGCGGGCGCTCGGCGCGCACCTCAACGTGTACGCGATTGAGTGCTTCATGGATGAACTAGCCGCCGCGGCCGGCACCGACCCGGTGCGATTCCGGCTCAACCACCTCACCGACCCGCGGGCGCGGCAGGTGCTGACTCAGGCCGCGGGCATGGCCGGATGGGAAACCCTGGTGCGCCGCGACGGCACCGGATACGGGGTCGGGGTGGCCCGGTACAGCGGAGTCGCCGGATACTGCGCGGCCGTGGCGGAAGTGGAGGCCGACACCGACGTCCGGGTGCGCCGGCTGTGGCTCGCGGTGGACGTGGGCCGGGTCATCAACCCGGACGGGGTGGCCAACCAGGTCGAGGGCGGAGCCGTGCAGAGCGCGAGCTGGACGGTGCGCGAGCAAGTCCGGTTCGACCGGGAGCGAATCACGTCGGCAGGCTGGGACAGCTACCCGATCCTCCGGTTCACCGAGACCCCGCAGATCATGGTGCGCGTCATGGACGCGCCCGGCGAAGCCGAGGTCGGCGCGGGGGAGGTCGCCCAGGGGCCGGTCGCCGGGGCGATCGGCAACGCGGTCGCCGACGCGGTCGGGGTGCGCGTCCGCGACTTGCCGCTGACCCGCGAGCGGATCACCCGGGCGATCGAAGAGAGCTGAGGGTGTCATGAGGGTCGACGTGCACGCGCACTACTGGACCGAGGATTACCTCGACCTGCTCATCGACCTGGGCAAGGCCGACGCGGGCGCGGTGCGCGGCCTCGGGGCTGGCGACGGCGCCGAGCTCGACGCCCGGCTGCGGCTGATGGACCGGGCCGGAGTCGAGATGCAGGTGCTGTCCGCCTGCCCGCAGCTGCTGTACGGCGCGGACCGGGACAAGGCGGTCAAGGCGGCCAGGTTCGTCAACGACCAGTACGCCGAACTGGTGGGCCGCCACCGGGACCGGTTCGCCGCGTTCGCGGCGCTGCCGATGCCGCACATCGATGAGTCGCTGGGCGAGATCGGCCGGGCGCTGGATGAGCTGGGCATGGCCGGGGTGGCGCTGGACACCAGCGTGCTGGGGCACGCGCTGGCTGAGCCCGGGTTCGAGCCGGTGTTCGCCGAGCTGAACCGCCGGGGCGCGGTGCTGTACCTGCACCCGGCCGGCAACAGCGCCTGCTCGCCGCTTATCCGGGACTATCACCTGACATGGATGGTCGGCGCGCCGGTGGAGGACACGATCTCGATCATGCAGCTGATCACGCGCGGCGTCCCGGCGCGCCACCCGGACATCAAGATCATAAATTCGCATCTGGGCGGGGCGCTGCCGATGCTGCTGCAGCGTGCCGATGACCAGTACCGCTGGGAGGCACCCGGCACGCCCGAGCGGCCCAGCGTGGCCGCGCGCCGGATGTGGTATGACACCGTCGGCCACGGGCACGTTCCCGCGCTGCGCTGCGCGATCGGCTCGTTCAGCGCGGACCGGCTCCTGCTCGGCACCGACTTCCCCTACGAGAACGGCGACACCTTCGTCCGCGCGGTCGGCTACATCAGCGACCCCCAGATCGACCCGGCCGCCGCCCGCGCCATCCTCGACCACAACGCCACCGCCCTCCTCGGCATCGGACAGGTACGCGAGACCCGTGGAAGGACAATCCCATGAAGATCATCGCCCTGGAGGAATCGTTCTGGTACGACAAGCTAGCCACGGAAGGTAACTCGGCCAGCGCCTGGCTGGCGCTCAAAAACGGGGTCGGCGCCGACTGGCAGCGCAAGCTGGTCGATTTCACCGAGTACCGGCTCCCGGACATGGACCGGAACGGCGTCGATATGCAGGTGCTGTCGCTGAACAGTCCCGGTATCCAGATGCAGCCGGACCCAGACATCGCGGTAGCTGATGCCCGCCTGGCTAACGACTTCCTCGTCGACATCATCAAACAGCACCCGCAGCGGTTCGCCGGGCTGGCCGCCCTCCCGATGCAAGACCCGCCCAGGGCCGCCGCCGAGCTGCGCCGCGCCATCGGGCTCGGCCTGCACGGAGCCCTGGTCAACGACCACACGCTGGGCCATTACCTGGACGAGCCGCAGTACGCCCCGTTCTGGGAAACCCTGCAGGACCTTAACGTCCCGCTTTACATCCACCCCAACGCCGTCTCCGCCGACAACTGGAAGGTCGTCGAGGGATACCCGGGAATGGATACCGCGATGTGGATCTGGGCCCCGCGGACCGGCGGCCACGCCATCCGGCTGATCCTCGGCGGGATCTTCGACCGCTACCCGGAAGCCCAGATAATCCTCGGGCACATGGGGGAATTCCTTCCCTTCCAGCTCACCCGGCTGGATTCCCGCTTCGAAGTCCTGAATTTCAAGCAGTCGCTGAAAAAGCTGCCATCGGAGTACTTCAGGACCAACATCGCGATCACTACCACCGGCGTGTTCTCCCACGCGGCGCTGATCGCCGCGATCCAGGACGTTGGCGCCGACAGGGTGATGTTCTCGATCGACTACCCCTTTGAGTCCTCCGAACAAGCGGTCCAGTTCATCCGGACCGCGCCGTTGGCCCCCGCTGACCAGGAGCGAGTGGCGCACGTGAACGCCGAGCGGATCCTCCGGCTCACCGAATAGCCGCTATTTTCGCGACCTCACCGGGGGAGGCCGAAGAGCGCGGCGGCGTTGCCGTAGCAGATCTTGCGGCGGTCGTTCTCGCTGATTGGTGCCGTCTCGATCCACCGGGCCCCGTCGATTTCCATCTCGTAGGGATAATCGGCGGCGAACATGATGTGGTCGGCGCCGACGGTGAGCAGGGCGGTGATGAGCGCCTGGTCGTTGAAGTTCCCGCTGGTGGTCACCCAGATGTTGTCCGAGAGGTAGTCCTGCAGCCGCTTGCGTGTGCGCTGCGAGTATGGGTTGTACTCGAAAGCGCGCTGGATGCGCCAGGCGAAGAAGGGGAGAGTCTCGCCCAGGTGCCCCAGGATCAGGTTCGCGCCGGGATGCCGGTCGAATACCCCGCCGTACACGATGCGCAGCACGTGAGTCGCGGTCTCGGGCGCGAATCCCCACGCCGCGCCCACCAGTTCCGGGTGCCCGCGGTAGATCGCGTCCTGCACGGCGTGGGAGGGCAGCCGCGGATGCAGGTACAGCGGCACCCGCAGTTCTTCCAGCGCCGACCAGAACGGCTCGAACCGGTCCTCGTCGAGGTACAGCGCGTCCGTGCCGAGGTTGCTGTAGCCATTGACCATGACACCGCAGAGCCCGAGTTCGGTGACGGCACGGGTCAGTTCCTTCACCGCAGCGCCGACGTCCTGCAGCGCGACGGTGGCGAAGCCGGCGAACCGGCCGCCGCTGCCCGCGACCTCTCCGGCGAGGAAGTCGTTGACCCGCCGCGCCGTGCTCACGGCCAGGGCGGGATCGGAGATCCCTTCGGTGCCCCCGATCGTGTGGGACAAGATCGCGATGTCGATGCCGGCGGCGTCCATCTCCTCGATCCGCCCGTCGCGCAGGTCGCTCAGCCTTGCGGACACCACGTCGGCGAACTCCGGGTTGAACCCGGCATAGCTCGATCCCTGCTGGTCGAACTCGCCGGAGAACGAGTCCCCGTAATAGGGATGGGGCAGCGCCGGGTCGATGAAGTGTTCCTCGAGGGCGATCTTGCGCAGCGGAGCCGGCGGGTCCGTGGGACGGCCGACGGCGGGAAGTTGCCTGATAGTCATCGCGGTTCGGTGCTCCTTTGACGACGGTCATTGACATTGGGGTCAGACCTGGAACGGCTCGGCTCCGGGTTCGGTCTGGACGGTCCAGGAGCCGCCGGAGCGGAAGCTGGCCGCGGTGGCGTAGCTGTCCTCGAGAAACTGCAGGTAGGTCACCTTCCCATCGGTAACCGTCACCAGGATCGAGAACGGGGAGCTCACCACTTTGCCCAGCGAGCGTGACTTGTAGCGGAAGTCGCCGAACACGGCCACGTTCTGGCCGGAGGCGAACATCGTGGTCACGTTGAAGGCCTGGTTGTCCCAGCGGGTGAACATCTTGCCGAGGTTGTCCAGGAACGCCTGCGGGCCGTGCGAGGTGCCGGCCCATGGGAGGATCTTGGCGAGCTCGGGGTCCTCGGTGTTCAGCGAGACGTAGCTGGCGTCCGGGGCGACCACGCTGTTGACGACGTTCGGGTCCAGCAGGTTCTGCAGCCACTGGCCGACGACCTCGATCGGGCTGGCGGGCATGTCATTCTCCTCTTGCGCTGGCACCGGCGGTTAGCCCTGGAGTGGCGGAATGGCGTGCACGACGGTCTTGGCTTCCTGGAAGTCGGTGATGGCCAGCGGGCCGCGCAGGCGGCCGACGCCGCTTTGCTTGAAGCCGCCCTCGGCGAAGCCGTCGTTGAGCTCTGCCCAGGTGTTGGTCCAGACGGTGCCGGCGTGGATTTCGCGGCTGACCCGGCGGCTGATGTTGATGCTGGTGGTGAAGATGCCGGCGGACAGGCCGTATTCGGTCGCGTTGGCGCGCGTGATGGCGTCGGTTTCGGTGTCGAAGACCTCGAAGGTCGCGACCGGGCCGAAGACTTCCTTTTGCACGATGTCGGTGCTGACGTCTTCGACCTCGAGCAGGGCCGGCCGGTAGAACGCCCCGGCGGCCAGCGCGCCGTCGGTCGCCGGGCCGCCGCGCACGATCGGCTTGGCGTAGGCCAGCGCCGCCTGGACCAGGCCATCCACGCGGGCGACGTCGGCCTTGTCGATCAGCGGCCCCATCTCGGTGCCGGGGTCGAGCCCGTCGCCGAGGCGGACGTTCTCGAAGATGCTGGCCAGGCGGGACCGTACCTGGTCGGCGACCCCGCGCTGGGCCAGGATCCGCGATCCGGTCATGCAGAACTCGCCGGCGAACGTCGTGACGGCCGAGGCGACCAGCGGAACGGAGGCGTCGAGGTCGGCGTCGTCGAACACGATCATCGGTGTCTTGCCGCCGAGTTCGAGGTTCATCCGCTTGAGGGTGGGGGCGCCGTCGGCGGCGACGAGCCGGCCGACGGTGGTGCTGCCGGTGTAGCTGATGACCTGGACCTCGGGGGAGGCGACCAGGTAGGGCGCGCCGGTGTTGCCGGATTCGGTGAAGATGTTGACCACGCCGCGCGGCAGCGAGGTGACCTCGGCGATGATCTGCGAGACCAGGTTGGCGACCAGCGCGGTCTGCCCGGGCATCTTGACCGCGACGGTGTTGCCCGCGGACAGCGCGGGAGCCAGCGACCGGATCAGCAGGGCGACGGGAGCGTTCCAGGGCACGATGATGCCGACGACGCCGGCCGGCTCGGCGTAGGTGCTGAACCACTGTCCCGGCGCGACCTCGGCGGATATGCCGGTGCCGGTCAGCGCCTCAGCCGCATTGTGCCGCAGGGTGCCGCCGGCAGTGCTCGACTCGAACATCCCCTGGGCGAGTATCTTGCCGTTCTCCTTCGTCACCAGCGCGCCGAGCTCATCCGCATGGGCGTCGAACCGGTCGGCCATCTCGCTCAGGGCCTGGTGACGCAGAACCCGGTCCCGGGACCAGGTCAAGGTGTCGAACGCGCGGCGGGCCGCCGCGATCGCCGCGCGGGCCTCGGCTTCTCCGCCGTCGGCCCACTGGCCCAGCACCGCCCCGGTAGCGGGGTTGATCGACTCCGAAACGGTGCCGGACCCAACCCATTCACCGTCGATCCAGTGCTTGGCGATCTCACTCATCTGGGGCTCCTTTGCGTTCCTGGGTGAGCTGGCGGACCTCGAGCAGGTCTAGGCCCAGCGCCTCGATCTCGGCGAGCACGCCGTAGAGCGCGGACGGGTCCAGCACGCCGGTCAGCACGGTATGCGCGCCGTTCCGCCGCGACGCCAGCGCCGGGAACGCCGACAGGACCGTGGCGCCGAGGTGGCCGTTGATCCGGATCACGTACCGGGCGGGTGCCGGGTGCATGACGCCATGGTTGGGGACCGGCGGGTGACGCCACATCACCGGTATTCGGTGACATCGGCGGCGAACGCGGCCGGCCGGGGCGAGTCGCAGCCGTCGCGCTGCACGGCAGCAGGAGCCGGGATCGATGCCGTCCCGCGCGGTCCCGGTATGTCGTATCACCGAAATTCGGTGACAACGTCTCACCCGCCTGGCGGCGAGCCTGGAACAGGACCGGCTTCAATGCCCCAGACGAAGGAGGCTCAGGCCATGAAAGCGGCACTGACCGGCGCGGCAGGGTTCGTCGGATCCCACATACTGAGCGAACTGCACGAGCACGGCCACGAGGTGATCGCGCTGGTCCGTGACGAC
>JASHOI010000216.1 GCA_030041195.1 Streptosporangiaceae bacterium
CTAGGCGCGTTCGAGCACCAATTGGAATATAGCGATCAGCTTTTCCAGCGCCTGGTCAGGCACGTCCGATCCTGGGCGCATGAGCTGCAGCAGTTCCAAGCCGGTAATCGCGGCGAAGGCCAGCGGAATGAGTGTGTCCGCGTCGGGATGATCGCCGAGCACGGCACCGATCACCTCTTCCCAGCCTGCTGTGGCCCGGTCGAGAAAGCCAGGCAAGCGGTCGGGTTCCCTGCTGGCCAGCAGGACCAGCTCGAGCCAGAGCCGCATGGTGTGGCCAGCGCCCGGTTCCCGGGTGGTCGCCCAGTAGCGCCGCACCAGATCCGGCATGGTCAGCCCGGGCTGCCCGGTCAGCTCCGCGAACTCGGCTTGAAGCCCGGTCTCCACGTGCTCGGCCACAGCGGCGAGCACATCCTCCCTGGCGCCGAAGTGATAGGTCAGCGCGTAGGTGCTGAAGCCGAGGGCTTGCGCCAACTGAGCCAGGCTCAGGTTCTCGATGCCACGCTCGCCGAGCACCAGCACCGCCGCGTCAAGGATCTTCTCACGGCGGCCGGCCAGCGGCGGACGTCCACGACTCGCCATTGACACATTTTACATAGCGAACGCTATGATAATTCATCCGATGCGAGCGGGGAGCCATGCACGGCCTGTGGCTGAATGCAGACGACGTTACCCGGCGGGCTCTGGTGGCCGACCACACCGGGGCCGACGCGATGATCGTCGGCACCGGCTACACCAGCTTGGCCGGCCTGCGCGGCAAGATCGTCACTGCGTCCACGTCGTGACCGGCCATCGTGAGCAGCCAGGCCATGCGCAGCGACCTCGCGGCGGAGAAGGCGAAGCTACGCAAGAGCTTTGGCCGCCGTGACATTTTTTTCTTCCTCGTCTGCACGCTGGTGGGTGTCGACGGCCTGGGCGCGCTGACCACCAAGGGCGGTGCGGCGTTCACCTGGATGATCGGATCCGTGCTGCTGTTCGCGATCCCCTCGGCGCTGATCCTCGCCGAACTCGGTACGGCGTATACCGATGAAGGCGGTCCCTACATATGGGTGCGGATGGCTTTCGGCCGTCTGCCTGCCGCAATGAACAACTTCATGTATTGGGTGAGCAACCCGGTCTGGCTCGGCGGCACGCTCGTCGGCACGGCGGCGGGTGCGCTAACTGTGTTCTTCGGCACTGGCGCCAGCTACCCGGCGCCGGTGATGTACGGCATCGGGATCCCGTTCATCTGGGGCAGTGTGCTGCTGACGATCTTGTCGTTCCGGCTTGCCCGATGGGTGGTCGCGGCCGGCGCGATCGCCAGGTTCGCGCTGTTCGGGCTGTTCACGGCCGTCGTGCTGGCTTACGGCATGCTGCACGGGTTTCACGGCCTGAGCGCGGGCAGCTTCGTCCCCACGTTCTCCGGGTTCACCGCGCTGGTCCCGCTGATTCTGTTCAGCCTGGTCGGATTCGAACTGCCGAACGCGGCCGGCGAGGAGATGCTCAACCCCGTTCACGACGTGCCGGCCGGCATCGCGAAATCGCTGGTCGCCACCGGCGCGTTGTATGGCCTGCCGATCCTCGGCATCCTGGTCGTGCTGCCGCCCCGCGAGGCGAGCAGCCTGGCCGGCTTTCCCCAGGCCGTGCGGCAGGCGGTAAGCGTCTTCGGCGGCGCGAGCACGGCCGTGGGCTGGCTGATGGGAATCCTGATCGCCACAGTGGCCTTCACCTCCGGGCTGACCTGGATCATCGGTTCGGACCGGGCGATGGCGGTGTCCTGTCTTGATGAGGCGGGCCCGCGGAGCCTTGGCGGGTTCTCCGCCCGGTTCGGTACCCCGGTACGGGTCAACCTGCTGTCCGGGGTGGTGGCGACCGGTGTGTTCGTGGTGACTGAGCAGGTCACCGGCGGAAATGTGTACAAGTTCTTCTCGGTCGCGCTGAGCCTGGCGATCTCCACCACGCTCATGTCGTACCTGGGCATCTTCCCGGCGGCGTGGGTCATGCGACGGCGACGGCCTGGCGACCGGCGGCCGTTCCGGGCCCCGTTCCTCGGCCCGGCGACGGTCCTTGCCACCGTCCTGGTCATCTTCGCCACCGTCGAGGCGCTATGCCCAGGGCTCGGCGGCGGCTGGTTCGACGTGCAGAACCTGCCAGGCCCGCAGTGGCAGCCGAGCGAACGCTGGACCTACCTCGCCGCCGCCGGCGCACCGCTTGTCCTGTTCCTGCTGGCTGGCGCCGCGTTCTGGCTGGCCGGCCGGCGCTCAGTCATCCGTGGTGATCGTGCCGACGTCTCCGGATAGATGACTTCACCTGTAGCCTCTGCAGCCTCCAGAAACGGAGACAACGAACGTCCTCATCTGCCGGCCCCACTGGACGAAGGCATCGCCCGAGGTCATCAACGCTGGCAGTGTTCTATTGTTATCGTCGCCGTGTGCACTGCCCACGATGCGGGCGCCCGATGAGAGAGGGGCCGCAAACGTCTGTGTGCGATGTCGGCGCCATGGAACTATCCCGAACTGTGGACGAGGCGCTCCGGGCTGTTGTCGATAACAAGCCTGCAGCTGCTCCTGTCTCTTCAAGCCACTGGGGCGGGTCGTGGTGTTGCCCCGCTGACGGATCCCGCATGCACGAAACGGATGGGCGAGTGATCTGTCCCGCCTGTGGCAGACATCTCCCTGGCTCGGTCCTGTATCAGCTCATTGAACTTCATCCGCATCAGGCCGTCGGAACCCCGGACACGGATCAGTGACCTCGGGCGGACGTCGTCCGCTACTGCGGTGATCGGTGCGTGTTGTGCCCTTTGGTTGTTGGGGTGGGGTCACCTGTCGGCGGGCAGGCCGAAAAGAGGCAAGCAGGGCGGTAGCCCATGGATCTGCACCGGGATCGTTCGCGTGGCCCGCCAGCTGGCGAGGTCCAGGCGGAGCCGGCGGGTCAGGACCGGGCCGCCGCGCACGAGGTGCCATTCGATGCCGTCGTCGCGGTAGCCGAGCTTGCGGGAGACGCCAAGTGAGGCCGGGTTGTCCTCGAACGCCGCCGATACCGCCCACTGGGCGCCGAGCCCGTCGAAGGCTAACGCCAGGACCGCTGCGCGCATCTGGGTGCCGATTCCCTGTCGCTGGTAGCGGCGCCCCAGCCAGGAGCCGGTGTGCACCTCGCGCAGGACCGCGAAGTCGCGGCCGCCCATGCCCTGGCTGCCGACCACCACGCCGTCGCGGGTTACCGCGAGTTCCAGCATCCAGTCCGAGGGCTTCCATGAGCCCCAGCACGACCAGTGATATTGCAGCGTGCTGCGGGCGCGTTCTTCGGGAGAGGCGTCGGTCCAGGCGACCATGAACGGCTGCACCTCAGGGTCATGTATCCCGTCGGCGGCTA
>JASHOI010000217.1 GCA_030041195.1 Streptosporangiaceae bacterium
AACGTGCCCGGCGTGGCCATGATCTCGTCGAGGCGCCGCGCGAAGTCCAGCGTCGGCGTGCGCTTGCACGTCTCGATGGCGCCGACCAGCGAACCGGAGAACGCGATCTTCTCCCCGCACTCGGTCTGCGACCAGCCAAGGCGCTGGCGCCAGCACCGTAACTCGGCGGCAAACACAGAGAGCGCGTTCATCTCCACATCGGACATCGCCGTCTCCACACGTCAAGACCCGAAAGCCACTCACGAAATGGCCGGCCGGCACAATGCCGCCGTCGGGCCGGAGGCTCTGGTCCACACTAGCCCGGCACCGGCAGGCTGGGGAAAACGCCGATTAACCCCATGGAGACACCGATGCAGCCCGTTCCGGCCGGCGAGACCGATGACAGCGAACTGGCCAGCCTGCAGGCCGAATTCCCGCAGTTTCAGATCTCGCTTGAAGCTACGCTCGGCCGCGCCCGCTACGTCGCGCGCGGCGTCCACCCGGGCACCCGGCCGCACACGCTGATCACCCCCGATCCCGCGGAACTGCGCGCGGTGCTGAGCCTCAGCCAGCGGTCTTGCGGGCCTCGATGAGGAACCGGGTGGCGTAGGCGATGAACGGGCCGTCGCTCTGGATCCGGTCGTGCAGCGCGCGGAGTTCCTCGCGGTATCCGGCCACGGTGAAGCCGGGCACCATCCAGATCACCTTGCGCAGGAAGTAAATCACCGCGCCGATGTCGAAGAACTCCGTGCGCAGCGACTCCAGGCGAAGGTCGGTGACCTCCAGCCCGGCGGCCTCGGCCTCTTCCCTGGCCCCGCCGGGGTCCCGGTTGTTGCGAACATCGGGCGGCTGCGGGCCGAGGAACCACTCGACGAGCTCGAATACGCTGTGCGGCCCGACCTCCTGGGAGAAATACGTGCCGCCGGGCTGCAGCACCCGGGCGATCTCTTCCCACCAGGCGGTCACTGGATGGCGGCTAACGACCAAGTCGAATGCCCGGTCGGCGAACGGCAGCGGCGGCTCGTCCTGGTCAGCGACGACCGCTACGCCGAGCGGATGCAGCAGCCTGGTCGCCCGCTCGATGTTCGGCGGCCATGATTCCGTGGCCACCGTGAGTTTCGGCAGTTCCGGAACTCCGGCAAGCACCTCGCCGCCGCCCGTCTGAATGTCGAGCGCCGCCGAGGCGCGAGCCATCCGTTCGCCCATTAAGCGCTGATAGCCCCATGACGGCCGCTGCTCGGTTGCCCGGCCGTCCAGCCAGGAGAAATCCCACCCGGCGACGTCGGCCGACTCGGCCTCGGCCACGAGATCCTCGAACGAACGCGGCACGCCCCGAATCATCACATGACGTACGGCGCGTGCGCACCCGGATTAGTGGCCGGCCCGCGAGTGCGCGGCCGTCACGCCAGCCGTTGGTTAGTGGGCTTCCTCGTACTGGCGCATGATGTCGGCGCTAATCCGGCCGCGCTCGGGCACCTTGATGCCGACCGACTTTGCCCAGGCCCGGACGGCGCCGCGATCAACCGATGCACCGGCCGGGCGATCGGCGGCGCGCCGACGACCGCCACGGGGAACCCGCCGGCCGGCCTCGATGAATGGGGCAAGCGCCTTTTCAAGCTTGGCCCGGTTCTTCTGCCCTAGGTCGATTTCGTAGGTCACCCCGCCGAAGCCGAAGGAGACGGTCTCAGCGTCGTCGGAGCCGTCAAGGTCGTCGGTCATAATCACAGATACGCTTCTCGCCATGACACCGATAGTCTCGGTGTAATGAGT
The DNA here is from genome assembly GCA_030041195.1 of Streptosporangiaceae bacterium. The sequence goes on from JASHOI010000217.1 coordinate 1,750, forward strand.
GGCTGTCAATCCGACACACCGCCAAAAGGACGCCGTGGCATGAAGCTCGCGAGTCACATATCTCAATGTTCTCACGGCGTTTCTTTACAATGGCGGCCTCGGTAAGACCGCGGCCAGTGAGGTGGATATGCCCGATATTGCCGACCAGCCGGCAGTTCCGGTATGCGAGTCAGCTGATCTTGCGGTGACCCTCCGGTGGGAGCCCGACGGTCCCGGGCTGCGCGGCCAGGTGGTGGCCGAGAACATCGGCGGCCGGGCGTGCCGCCTGCCAGGAAAGCCAACGATCACCCCGCTCGGCCTCGACGGCCAGCCGCTGCCCGCCAAAACCGTGGTCACGCTGGAGATGCGGGAGCCCGGCTATGTGATCCTGTCCCCCGGCGACCGGGCGGCTGCGCGGGCGCGGTGGCCCAGCTGGTGCGGGCCTCAGGCCTCAGACCGGGCGCTGGTCAGCTGGGAGGGTGGCTCGGCCGACGCGCAGGTGCACGGCCCGGCGCAGCCGGGCTGTGACCCGGGCAGGCCGGGCGACCTGACGTCGTCGTGGTTTGACCTGATTGGCAAGCCCCAGCCACCTGCTTAGCAATTCAGCAATCGTCACACAGATGGGGCGCGGTGGGTTCTGGGCCGGAATAGGAGGGCTCTGGCCGGCGGCCGCAGCCACGTCCCGCTCAGGGCTGGATGGACTCCTCTTGCTGCAGTTCGGTGATGTACCGCATCCCGCGTGACCTGATCAGCTCGCTCTGGATCACCGTGGAAAGCTCGGCCAGGAAGTCGTCCCGATCCTGGTTCACGAGAATGTAGTCGTAGACCCACGCCCAGGTTTGCTGCAGGCTTCTGACCCGAAGACGGTTGTCGGTGTCGGGCGCCTCGCCCCGTTCGGCCAGCCGTGACCGCAGTTCGGTTTCCGTCCTGGTCGTAACGAAGATGCCGATGACGCGGCGAGCGGACATCGCCCGGACTTTGACGTACCCGGTCGGCTCGAGTTCCGCAGCCAGCGGAGTTGGATCCTCGCTGTCCAGCAACTCGCGCGGCGAGCCGTAATAGCTATCCGAATAGGTACGCGTGTATTCTATGAGCCGCCCTTCCTCGCGGAGCTTGTGGAAGGTCTCGTCGCTGACGAAGTTGTATTCGACCCCGTCTCTTTCCGTGGGGCGCGCGGCCCTGGTCGTGTACGTGGGCACGCGGCGCACATGTCCGGAGAGGACCATCCAGTCGAGTGCGGTGCCTTTGCCGGCGCCGCTCGGGCCAGATATTATGAATAGCGGTGGCCTAGCATTCAATTCGGGTCCTCAATTCAACCCTTGTCGCGTCGGGCGCGGGCTGGCAGCGGTGCGGCCCATGATTGCGCCGAGCGTCGAAGACGCTTAGCCAGAGCCGGTCCCCGCCGGGATGCATACGGGATGCATCCGGTGCGCCAGAACCGCCGCCCCGGCAGTACATATGAGCCGCAGCCTTGAACTTACCTTGTCCAGTCCCGCAATGCGGGCTGACCTGCGCCGGAGAAGGCCGGTGGCGCCGAGGGAGAGCGCTGCGCAGGCCGCCGGGCTGGACCGCCGGCCGCCGTGCCGAGCAGGGTGGGCCAGCCACCGACGACGGGGCCGTACCGTGGTGACCGTGAGCGAAGGACCCGGCCGACGTGCTTGACGAGATCGTGCCGCCGCAGGTCGCTGCCGTCGAGACGTTCGGCGACCCCGCGGACGCGCGGCTCTATCCGCAGGAGGAGGCGCTGCTGCGGAAGGCCGTGGCCAGCCGGCGGATCGAGTTCGGCGCCGCACGGTGGTGCGCCCGCGAGGCGCTCGCCAAGCTGGGCCTGCCCCCGGCTCCCATCCTGCCCGGTGAGCGCGGCGCGCCGACGTGGCCCGCCGGGGTGGCCGGCAGCATGACCCATTGCGCCGGGTACCGCGCCGCCGCCGTCGCGCACAGCCGGGACATCGCCGCGATCGGCATCGATGCCGAGCCGCACGGCCCGCTGCCGGACGGGGTCCGCGACGTGATCGCCAGCCAGGAAGAACAGCCTGCCCTGGCCGAGCTTGCCGCCGCGGCACCGCAGACCTGCTGGGACAAGCTGCTGTTCAGCGCGAAGGAGGCCACCTACAAGGCGTGGTTCCCGCTGACCCTGCGCTGGCTTGGCTTCAAGGACGCCTCGATCAGCATCAGCCCGGGCGACGGAACCTTCACCGCACGGCTGCTGGTTCCCGGGCCGGTGCTGGGCGGCCGTCAGCTCACCGAATTCAGCGGGCGGTGGCTGGTCAGGGACGGGCTGGTCATCACCTCCATCGCGGTCCCGGCAGGCCCGGCCTAGGCGGCCGGCCCGGTCAGAACGACGGCACCGGGCCGACCGGCCCGAACACCGGCAGGACGAGCAGGCACGGCACCTGGACCGGCGCGGCCGGATCGAGGGCGTTGAGCATGTCGGCCATGGCGACCGGGTCGTTGGCGATCTCCAGGTGGTCGCTCTCGTCCAGCGGGCACTGGTTCTGCAGGGTGATGTTGGTGACGTTGGGCCCGGCCGGCAGGAACGCGTTCGTGTACGGGGTGACGACCTCGTCGTCCTTGGTCTCGATCACCGTGTACGACACACCGGGCGCCGTCGGGTCGGCGTTGAGCGTGGCAAGGAACGACGAGCCCTCTTCCTGCTCCACGCACGCCTCACAGGTCGTGCTCAGCACGCTGTTGATGGGGGCGAGCAGGCCCAGCGTCTGGCCCAGGGCGGTAAGGCCGTCCAGCGTGGTCCCGTAGTTGGACGGCGCCAGCGCAACGAGCTTGTCGACCTTCGCCGCTCCGCCGAGGAAGTTGATGTAATAACGCGGCATCATGCCGCCCTGGGAGTGGCCGACGATGTCCACTTTCGCCGCGCCGGTCGCGGCCAGCACCTCGTTGACGAACGAGGCCAGCTGGCCGGCGGACGTCGCGATGTCCCCGGTTCCCTGAAAATCGTCGGTGGGCGAGGCGCCCCCGTAGTTGAACGCGAAGACGCAGTACCCGTGGTTGGCCAGGATCGGGGATGCCGCCTGCCAGTTGTCGTCCATGTTCGCGAGCGTCCCGTGCACCAGCACGACCGGGTACGGATGAGCGGCGCTCGGCTGGCAGGACCAGTTATTCGCCCCGGGCGGAGATACCGTGGGCGAGTTGAACGTTGCCAGGACCGCGCTGCCGAAGTCGTAATTGACCGGGAGCGCGCTTTGCGCGGAGGCGCTCCCGGCAGAAAAGGCGCTTATCAGCACGGCTACGCCGGTTATGCAAAGCGCTGCGGTTAATCTGCGGGCACGCAGGAACGACTTCATTACTATCCTCCCAGCCGTAACAGAACCGGACTCTCAAGCGGGAGGACATGGCCGGTCGGCCCGAGCTGCACCGACAGAGCTCCCGGTTCGCGCAATATTAAATTAACACCGGGAATTCACGGATTCTTCGGCCCGATGTAAGCGTCTTTGCCGGTGCCGTTGTCAATTCAGCACAACCGCCTGCCGCGCAACGGCCCCGGTGCCCGCAACGCCAGACGGCCGCGCCGCGCCAGGCCGTGGGTGTCAGGCGGGAACTCCCGGGGACACTTATGACCATGTCAGTCTGGCAGTATGCGCAGCTCACGATCACCCTGGACGCTCGCGCCCAGGACCAGAGGCGGACCGTCCTCTGGCACGGCCCCGGCGCGGAACTAGCCGAGGATCTCTCCGAGAGCGAGCCGAGGGTGCTGGACCTGCTGAACCGGGTGGGGGCCGACGGCTGGGAACTGACCAGCCAGGAGGAGCAACGGCAGGAAGAGGACGGGCACAGCTACTGGGATCCTTCCTGGTGCCTCACCACCTACACGTTCAAGAGGCGGGTCGAGTTATCCGGCGGATCATGACTCGGTGACGCTGATGTTGCCGCCGCCGCTGGTGGCGGTGATCACGTTCGCGGAGGACGAGTCGGTCGGCACGCTCCCGGAGGTGGTGCCGCCGTCCGTGCGCTCCGTCAGCCGGTAGTGAGTGCTGCCGCGCGGCACGACGATCGTGATGTTGCCGCCGTCGGTGTTGACCTCGACGTTCGTTGGCACGCTCGTGAACACCACCGTGATGTCGCCGCCGCCGGTGCTGGCCGTGACCCGGGTCGCGGTGATCTCGGTGGCCGTGATGTCGCCGCCGTCGGTGACCAGGGTGAGGTCGCCGGACGCCCGCTCGGCGGACACGCTCCCGCCGTCGCTGGTCAGGGTGACGTCGCCGGTGGTGCCGATCGCCGTGGCATTGCCGCCCCCGGTGTACACCGACGTGGGCGTTCCCCGCGGGACGCTGACGGTCGCGTTCAGGTAGCAGTCGCCGACCGGGAGGTTGCACTCGTAGCCAAAGTCCGTGCCGGTCGCGGCCACGTGCGCGGTAAACGGGGGCCGGATGAGGCTGTAGTGGGCAGTACCGGTCAGCCTTCCCTGACCGCCGGCCGCCTCCTGGACGAGGATGTTCCCGGAGCTGAAGTTCACGTTCACCCGCGGTGCGCTGGCCGGGATGTCGTGGCCGACCTTGACCTGGCCCTGCCCGACCAGCGCGACCAGGCTGAGGCCGGCCCAGCCGACCAGGACCAGGCACACCGGCACGCCGATCGCCAGCCAGGCGCGGCGAGCCGGGGTCATCGGCAGCCGCGGTGCCGTACCCCGCGGCACCCCGGCCGGCAGCGTCTGGTTCGGTGCTGCTGACTGCATCGTGATCACCCCGTCCCGAGGTAGCGCAGGACCGCGAGCACGCGGCGGTGGTCCCGCTCGCCCGGCGCGAGGCCGAGCTTGGCGAAGATGTTGTTGATGTGCTTTTCGATCGCGCCGCCGCCGACCACCAGGGCGTCCGCGATCGCGGCGTTGGTCAGGCCCTCGGCCATCAGCGCCAGCACCTCACGCTCCCGGGGCGTCAGGTCACCCAGCGGGTGACGGCTGCGGGCCAGCAGCTGCGCGACGACCTCGGGGTCGAGCGCGCTGCCGCCCTCGGCCACCCGGCGCAGCGCGTCGAGGAACTCCGCCACGTCGGACACCCGGTCCTTGAGCAGGTAGCCGACACCGTGCGGGCGGCCGGCGAGCAGCTCGGTTGCGTATCTTTCCTCCACCCACTGGGAGAGCACGAGCACGCCGGTGCCGGGCCACCGGTCGCGGACCAGCAGCGCGGCGCGCAGCCCCTCATCGGTGAACGTGGGCGGCATCCGGACGTCTATCACGCACGCGTCCGGGGCGGTCGCCGCGACCGCGCGGAGGAACTTCTCCGCGTCGCCCTCGGCGGCGACGACCTCGTGGCCGGCCTCGGCGAGCAGACTGGTCAGTCCCTCACGCAGCAGCACCGAGTCCTCGGCGATCGCTATCCGCACGGCAGCTCGCTCATCCGCATGGGAGCACCGCCGAGATGATCGTGGGCCCGCCGGACGGCGACTCGACCGACAGCGTGCCGTCGACGCCGGACACCCGGTCGGCCAGGCCGGACAGCCCGGCGCCGCGCGGGTCGGCGCCGCCGATCCCGTCGTCACTGATCACCACGTTGAGCGTGCCCGGATAGCCGTTCCCCTCCACCACCACGCTGGCCTGCGTGGCCCGCGAGTGCTTGGCCACGTTGGTGAGCGCCTCCGCGACGGTGAAGTACGCGACCGCCTCGACCGCGGGCTTGGGCCGTACCGGCACGTCCACGTGCATCGCGACCGGCACCGGGGACAGCGCGGCGAGGCCGGACAGGGCCGCGTCCAGGCCGCGGTCGGTCAGCACCGGCGGGTGCACGCCGCGCACCAGGTTCCGCAGCTCGATCAGCGCGGCCTTGGCCTCGGCGTGCGCCTGGTCGACCAGCACCCTGGCGGAGTCGACGTCGTCGGCGAACTTCGCCTTTGCCCGGCCCAGCTCCATCGCGAGCGCCACCAGCCGCTGCTGGGCGCCGTCGTGCAGGTCGCGCTCGATGCGGCGCCGCTCGGCCTCGGCGGCGTCCACGACGCGTCCCCTGCTGACCTCAAGCTCCGCCACTCGGCCGGCCAGGTCGCGCGGCGGGCCGAGCAGCCGGCGCGCCAGCGCCGCGTCCACGGCCGCGAGCCAGCAGGTGACCTTCGGCGCGGCGACCAGCAGGAGCAGGCCGGCAACGACCGATACCGCCGTCGGCAGCGGCCCGGTGTGCGCCGTGCCGCCGAGAGTGGGTCCCCCGCCGGGAAGCAGTCCGCCGTACAGCGGCAGCGTGAACATGGCCAGGCCGAGCGCCCAGATGCCAACGGTGATGAACGCGGCGACGCAGCTCAGCGGCAGGCGGAGCAGCCCGTAGCCGATGTTGCCCCAGGTCTGCCGCCCGGTGAGGGCGGCACGGCGTGGCACGAGCAGCCAGCGGTAGCGGCTGCCGGGAACGGTCGGCCACGCGGGTATCCGCTCGCCGAGCAGCACCGCGAACCTGGCCCGCTCGACGCCGGCGAGCCCGTCGGTGAACCGCAGCGTCAGGCCGAAGAGCGCCAGCCCGGCCAGCGCGAGCGGCAGGAAGGCGCTGCCGCAGGTGATGCCGATCGCGATGACCCAGAAGACCACAACCCCGATGGCCAGGCCGGCCAGGTGGTGAGTGAAGGCGAGCCAGGTGCGCGGCGACACCAGGCCGGGGATGAGGAACATACCAGAGACGCTAGGTCATCGCGGACCAGGCCGGCTATCACGTCGGCCCCCGGAACCGAGGTTAGGCTAACCCCCCTGATTCGCAGGCAGACCCGCCACGGGGCTTAGCGTTCTGGCCCTTCGGCCAAAGGGTCAGCGATGGCCCGCTGGCGAGCCGCGGGAATGGGGCGGCGCGACTAGCGCCAGCGCGAGCGACAGGGGATCTTGTCGCGGTCGCAGCGGTCCGCGTACTTCTCCGCGATCTCGGTGACTTCCTTGAGCAGGCCTTCCTCCAGCGTGACCGGGTCCAAGCCCATCTCGAGGAACTGCCGGTTCTCCACGAACAGGTCGTTCTCCGCGGCCTCGTTGCGCGGGTTGTCGACGTGGTCGATCTCCGCGCCGGTGATCGTGGAGACCAGCTCGGCAAGATCGCGGAGCCGGTGCGTCTCGGTCATCTGGTTGAGGATCTTGACCCGGTCGCCGTGCTTGGGCGGGTTGGTGATCGCCAGCTCGATGCAGCGCACGGTGTTGGTGATGTGGATGAAGGCGCGGGTCTGCCCGCCGGTGCCGTGCACGGTCAGCGGGTAGCCGATCGCGGCCTGCATCAGGAACCGGTTCAGCACGGTCCCGTAGTCGCCGTCATAGTCGAACCGGTTGATCAGCCTCTCGTCACGGCTGGTCTGGTCGGTCTGGGTCCCCCAGACGATGCCCTGGTGCAGGTCGGTGACCCGGACCTGGTCGTTCTTGTTGTAGTAGAAGAACAGCAGCTGGTCCTGGGTCTTGGTCATGTGGTAAATGCTGCCCGGGTTGGCCGGGTACAGGATCTCCTGCTCGACCCGCCTGCCGTCGTCGGTCTGCACCTCGACCTTCAGGTATCCCTCGGGGATGCGCAGGCCCGCCGTGCCGTAGCCGTAGACGCCCATCGTGCCGAGGTGGACGACGTGGGTGTCGAGGCCCGACTCGACGACGGCGGCGAGCACGTTGTTGGTCGCATTGATGTTGTTGTTGACCGTGTAGCGCTTGTGCCACGAGCTTTTCATCGAGTACGGCGCGGCCCGCTGCTCGGCGAAGTGCACCACGGCGTCCGGCCGGTAGTCCTCAATCAGCGAGAGCAAGCGGTAATAGTTCTCGGCCACGTCGAACCGATGCCAGGTCAGCTCCTTGCCGCTGATCTCCTGCCAGGCCCGCAGCCGGACGCTCATCGGGGAGATCGGCGTCAGCGAGCCAACCTCGAGCTCGTTGTCGATGTTGCGCCGGGAGAGGTTATCCACGATGACGACGTCGTGGCCCTTGTCTGACAGGTAGAGCGAGGTTGGCCATCCGCAGAAACCGTCGCCACCGAGCACCAGAATTCGCAACTTACTGCCTCCTTATCCCAATCACTGTAAAGGCATGGCCATGCGCGAGTCTCGTCCTAGACATGAACACGTCTCACGGGGGACACGAGCTGGCCTGGCTGGACGCCCCGAGCGCTCATGTTCCTGCACGGTCATGGCCTGACCGGGCAGGCCCCGGCTACAGTGGTGGCGGTCAATGGCGAGCCACGTGAGCTGGCCAGTTCCCTCGGGGCCACCGGTTCCCAAGATCGAGTCGCCGGTTGCCGCCCTCCGCGTGTCCGACAGCTGGGAGGTCGTCTCAGGCCGTGGTGATGGCACCTGCCGCGCGCCGGGCGGCCGGCCTGTTAGGCGCGGCCGCCGTGGCGTGCGCGCTGGCCGGCTGCACCGGGCAGCACGCGTCCGCCCCTTCTGCGCCGTCCATCACGTCCTCGCCGGGCGCGGGCGGCCGGTCGGGTTCGGCGGGCACCTGGATTCTGACCAGGGCGGCGCTGTCCCAGCTGCTGTCCTACCCCTCGGTCGGCCCATGGCTGAAACGAGCCCACATCGATGAGCTGCTGCAGCCCGGGCAGCAGCCGCTGCGCGGGGTGGACGCGACGCCGGTGGTCAGCTTCTCCTCGGTCGCCGAGCTGCGAAGCACGCTGGCCGGCAACGCGCTGCCGGCCGGGACCCGGGCCGTTCTCTACGATCCCGAGGACTGGGCGTACACCCCGGCCGCCGAGCAGCGCGACCCCGTCCAGGCCGCGACCCAGGCCGCGGCGCTGGCGCGAGCCCACGGCCTGAAGATCATCGTCTCGCCGGCGATGAACCTCACCACGGTCCTGGATCCGGGCAACTCGGCGCCGCGCTGGCAGACGTTCCTGCAGTTGCAGATCGTCGGGCCCATGGCCAGGGCCGCCGGCACGGTGGAGTTGCAGGCACAGAGCCTGGAGCGGGATCCCACCGCCTATGCGACGTTCGTGCGCGAGGCCGCCGCGCAGGCCAGGGTCGCCAACCCGGACGTGACCGTGCTCGCGGGCCTGTCCACGAACCCCCCGGGCGCCGCCGTCGACAGCCAGCAGCTCACCGCCGCGATCCGGGCAAGCCGGGCGGATGTCGACGGCTATTGGCTGAACATCCCGGGCAACGGCGCGCGCTGCCCGACGTGCACAGCGGCGCAGCCCGCCGTTGCTGCCGCGGTCCTGAGCAACACCCTCTGACCTGCGCCTTCATGCGCTCGATGGGTCGTACCCACCTATCCCTACCATGCTGATGACAGGGGTTGCTGGGCACGAGAGGATCATTCCCATGATTCTGGCCATCAGAATTTTTGGCCTTATCCCATTGCCTTTCACCCGGGATGATGCAACCATAAGGACCGAAAGGTTGGGATGGCAGGGTCCATACTACTCAGCCTAGCGGTTGGAGTACTTGGGGACGCAAGGGCAATCCCAAGAATTCGTACTGCTCGAGACGAAATATAACTCACATACCGGGACAAGATAGGAGCCCATTACCAGCAAACCAGACCCCGCAGGACAAGGAGGGCCGGTCATGCTAGCCATCGGAGCACTCGCACTCATCACCGTCGCCGGCTTCGGACTGGTCCTCGTCGCCACTGTCGTGGTGGCGATCGGGGTCTGGCAGGAAGAGCGTCACTGGACCCTCAAGCACCGCAGGGCGCCCAGCGTGCTCGCCGCGCTGGCCCGGGTCATCCTCGGCCACTACGTGCGCAAGCACGATGACGATCCAGTTGCCGACACCTACCCGGACGACGCCCTCCCCTGGTACGAGCGGAGCGCCGGCCCGGGAAGGCAGTAACCAGCGGTCACCAAGGGCCGCTGCGGCCGTGCCATGGCCGGGGCGTGGCACGGCCGCAGCACTGGTTTGCGACAGCGACAGATTTCTCTTATTTCAGCATTGAGCCGCGTATGAGCCGGGACGTCAGGCCAGACTATGAGCAACGGGGTCACGGGCCGCAGTGGGCGGCACGCCATCACATGCGCATCTGGGGGTGCCATGTCCTCACTTCAGCCAGCCAAAAATCAGGACGGAAGGCTGCGCGTTGACCGTGTCGCGCTGACCAAGCGCACGGCGCTGTTGCTGCCTGAAAATCTCCCGCTCGACAGCTGGAAGCAGATCGGCGAGCAGATCCACGTGATCTCCGACGCCTCCGCATGGTGGATCGGAGACTGGCTGCGCTTCGGCCGGGACAAGTACCCGGACCGCTACAAGCGCGCTCTCGCGGAAACCTCACTCGAGTACCAGACGCTGCGCAATTACGCGTGGGTGGCCGGGCGGTTCGATGCGTCCCGCCGGCGGGATGCGCTGAGCTTCCAGCACCACCTGGAGGTCGCCGCGCTGCCCGAGGATCAGCAGGATCTCTGGCTAGAGCGCGCCGAGCGATCCGGCTGGTCGAGAAATGTCCTCAGGGCCCAGCTACGCGGCGAGCGGGACGACGGCGCGGACGTGCGGCCGCTGCGCGTGTCCGCGGTGCAGCTGCGCGTGCCCCGGGAGCGGAGGCAACTCTGGCAGGATGCCGCCACAAAGGCCGAGCTCGGCTTGCAGGAATGGATGTCCGCGGTGCTGGACCTCGCAGCGCAGAGTGAGCTTGACGGCTAGCGCACGAGCGGTGGAATGGTCCCGCCGTGCCCGGTGGCCGCCTCAAACGCATGGGCGATGCCGAGCAGGTCCCAGTCCGCGCGCCTGCGGCCGACGAGTTGCAGCCCCACCGGCAGGCCCTCGGGGGTGAACCCGGCGGGCACGGAGATCGCCGGGAGCCCGGTGACCGAGATCAGGTACGCGGACGCCATCCAGTCCAGGTACGTGTGCTGCGGGTGGCCGTCGATGTCGTGCACCCAGTCGAGGGTCACGTCGAACGGCACCACCTGGGTCACCGGGCAGGCGAGCACCTCGACGGTGCCGAAGAACGCGCTGATCCGCTCGGCGAGGGCGGCCTGCAGCAGGGTCGCACGGCTCAGGTCGGCCACGGTCACCTCACGGCCGCGCTCGATGTTCCAGGTCACGTTCGGCCCGACCTGGCCGGGATGCTCGTCGAGGAGCGGGCCGAGGTTGGTCAGGAACCGGAACGCCCGCCAGGTGCGGAAGACGAAGTCGGCGCCGGACAGGTCCGGGGCCGCATCGACCACCTGGCAGCCCAGGTCGGCGAGTACCTGCCGGGCGGGAGCGAGCACCGCCCGCACCGCGGGCTCGACCGGCAGGCCGAGGTCGGCGCTCCACGCCACCCTCACCCCGCGCAGGTCCCGCGCCAGCAGGCCCGCGATCTGATCGGGCCCGGCCGCCGGCGGCGTGGCATCGAGGGCGAGCGGCACCCGGGGGTCTGGGCCGGACACGACCGCGAGCAGCAGTGCCACGTCGGCGACCGTTCGCGCCATCGGCCCCTCGACCGCGAGCACGTCGGCCACGTCGGAAAACGGCCAGCCGGGCACCCGGCCGGGCGACGGGCGCAGTCCGACCACGTTGCAGAAGCTGGCCGGGTTGCGCAACGATCCGCCGAGGTCGCCGCCGTCGGCGAGGCAGATCATGCGCGCTGCCAGCGCCGCGGCCGCGCCGCCGCTGCTGCCGCCCGCGCTCCGGCTCAGGTCGTAGGGGTTGCGGGTGGCACCGAACAGCGGGTTGACGGTGTGCGAGCCCGCGCCGAATTCCGGGACGTTGGTCTTGCCCAGGCTGATCGCGCCCGCCCCGGACATCCGCTGCACCACCAGCGCATCGTGGCCGGGCACGTTCTCGGCGAACAGCGGAGAGCCGTGGGTGGTGCGCACGCCCGCGGTGTCGTGGAGGTCCTTGTGCGCCACGGGCAGGCCGTGCAGCGGGCCCGGCTCCTCCCCTCTCAGCAACGCCGCGTCCGCTGCCGTGGCCTTGGCCAGCGCCTCGTCGAAGGACCGGGTGACCACCGCGTTGACGTCCGAGTCGAACGCCTCGATCTGCGCGATGTGCGCGGCGATGACCTCGCGGGCCGACACCTCCCGGCGGCGCAGCATCCCGGCCAGCGCGACCGCGTCATGAGCGCAGAGGTCCGCCACTTGGCACTCCCATCACGTCCACGGGCCGTTACCCGACGCAAGCGCGCAATGTCGCACGCCGGAACTTGCTCGCGACCCTACCCGCGGCGGCCGCGACGCAGCGACGTATGACATTCTTGGTCACGTACGTCGCAGGAAAAGACAGAACGGGCCACCGAGGAGAGTCATGACCGCGCGCACCAGCCCGCCGTTCCGCGCCGATCACGTTGGAAGCCTGCTGCGGCCGCAGCGGCTGCTGCAGGCCAGGGAAGACCACGCGGCCGGCCGGATCACGGCCGACGAGCTGCACGCGGCCGAAGACGAGGCAATCCGCGACGTGGTCCGGATGCAGCAGCAGGTGGGCCTGCAGCCGGTGACCGACGGCGAGTTCCGCCGGGCGTCCTGGCACATGGACTTCATCTACCAGATCGGCGGCGTGAGCAAGGCCCCCGGCAACATGGCGGTGCGGTTCCGCAACGCGTCGGGCACGATCGAGTTCACCCCGGCCGCGCTGCACATCGACAGCAAGATCCGGCTGGAGAAGACGATCTTCGCCGAGGACTTCACCTACCTCCAGTCGGTGGCGGCGAGCTCGCAGACGCCGAAGCTGACCATCCCCTCGCCGAACATGGTGCACTACCGCGGCGGGCCCGCCGTGCTCGATCCCGACGTCTACGCACGGATGGAGGAGTTCTGGGACGACCTGGCCGCCGCGTACGCCCAGGAGGTGCGGCGGCTCGGCGACCTCGGCTGCACCTACCTGCAGTTCGACGACACCAGCCTGGCCTACCTGAACGACCCGGCGCAGCGCGCCGAGATCGCCGAGCGCGGCGAGGACGCTGAGCACCTGCACCTGCGGTACATCAAGCAGATCAACACCGCGCTCGCGGCCAAGCCGGCGGGCATGGCGGTGACCACCCACATGTGCCGGGGAAACTTCCGCTCGTCCTGGGTGGCCGAGGGAGGGTACGACTTCGTGGCCGAAGCGCTGTTCAGCGAGCTGGCCGTGGACGGCTTCTTCCTCGAGTACGACGACGAGCGCTCCGGCGGGTTCGAGCCGCTGCGGTTCGTGCCCAAGGGAAAGATGGTCGTGCTCGGCCTGGTGACCACGAAGCGCGGCGAGCTCGAGTCCAAGGACGCGCTCAAGCGGCGGGTCGACGAGGCCGCCAGGTACGTGCCGCTCGACCAGCTCTGCCTGTCACCCCAGTGCGGCTTCTCCTCCACGGTCGAGGGCAACGTCGTCACCTACGACCAGGAAGTGGCCAAGCTCCGTCTGGTCGTGGAAACCGCCCGCGACATCTGGGGCTGAGTACCAGCTGCGCATCGGGCCCGAGCGTTTCCCGACTTGACGGGCGTGACCGCCATGTCCTAAACAGCAGCGGGGACGACGACAAAGGAGCCGCCGATGCCTGCCACCGAGCCTGCCCTCGCCGACGCGACACACGCCGCACCCGCGCACCAGACCGACGAGATAGTGGTCGGGCCGGCCGGGGTCACCGCCGACGACGTTGTGGCGGTCGCCAGGCGCGATGCAAGAGTCCGGCTCGGGCCGGCGGCACTGGAGGCGATGGCCGCCTCGCGCCGCGTTGTGGACGGCCTGGCCGCGGCGCCGGTGCCCGCCTACGGCATCTCGACCGGCTTCGGCGCGCTGGCCACCCGGCACATCGCCCCCGACCTGCGCGCGAAACTGCAGCTGAGCCTCATCCGCTCGCACGCCGCCGGGGCCGGCGACCCGGTCGAGCGGGAGGTCGTACGGGCGCTGATGTTCCTCAGGCTGAAGACTCTCGCGTCCGGCCGCACCGGCATCAGGCCGGTGGTGGCCGAGACGCTCGCGGCCACGCTGAACGCCGGGGTCACCCCGGTGGTGCCCGAGCACGGGTCGCTGGGCTGCAGCGGGGACCTGGCACCGCTCGCGCACTGTGCGCTCGTGCTCATCGGCGAGGGCGAGGTGATGACCGGGGAGGGCGAGCGGGTACCCGGCGCGGCCGCCCTCGAGCGCGCCGGCATCGACCCGGTCCGCCTCGAGGCGAAGGAGGGGCTGGCGCTCATCAACGGCACCGACGGCATGCTCGGCATGCTGATCCTCGCCTGCGCCGACCTCGCCGCGCTCTGCACCGCGGCCGACGTCATCGCCGCGATGAGCGTCGAGGCGCTGCTCGGCACCGACCAGGTGTTCCTGCCCGAACTGCACCTGCCGCTCCGGCCACATCCCGGCCAGGCGGCGAGCGCGGACAACATGCTCAGGGTGCTGGCCGGCTCGCAGATCGTCGCCTCACACCGCGACGGCGACACGCGGGTGCAGGACGCGTACTCGCTGCGCTGCGCCCCGCAGGTCACCGGGGCGGTGCGGGACACCATCGCGCACGCCGAGACCGTCGCGGCGCGGGAACTCGCCGCCGCCATCGACAACCCCGTCGTGCTGAGCGACGGGCGGGTCAGCTCCAACGGGAACTTCCACGGCGCGCCCGTCGCCTACGTGCTCGACTTCCTCGCGATCGCGGCAGCCGATCTCGGCTCGATGGCGGAACGGCGCACCGACCGGCTGCTTGACCCCGCGCGCTCGGGCGGCCTGCCGCCGTTCCTCGCGCAGGACCCTGGCGTGGACTCCGGCCTCATGATCGCGCAGTACACACAGGCCGCGATCGTCGCCGAGAACAAGCGGCTGGCCGCCCCGGCCAGCGTGGACTCGATCCCGAGCTCGGCGATGCAGGAGGATCACGTGTCGATGGGCTGGGGCGCGGCGCGCAAGCTGCGATCCGCGCTGGCGAACCTGCGCCGGATCCTGGCCATCGAGCTTGTCGCCGCGGCCCGTGGCATCGACCTGCGCGCCCCGCTGCAGCCCGGGCCGGCGACCGCCGCGGCCGTTGCGGAGCTGCGCAAGAGCGTGCCGGGCCCGGACGCGGACCGGTTCCTCGCACCCGAGCTCGCCGCGGCCGAGGACCTGCTGCGCGGCGGGGCACTCGTCGGCGCGGTGTCCGCGGTCACCGGCGACCTCAGCTGACCCGCCCAGCGCCGCGCGGGCTCTGGCCACCGGGGATTGGGGCATCGCGCCAGTCAATACGACTGAGAGGATTCCCCAGTAACGCGATCATGGACGGGGTGCGCGGCGATCGCGAACAGGGCGCTGGCTGCGAGCGCGGCCACCAGCACCACGGTGCACACCACGGCGGCGGCGCTGTAACCGGCGTCGTCAGGGAACACCCGGCCGCGCGGCAGGTACAGCACCAGCACGGTCGCGCTCAGCGTGCTGCCCAGCGAGTACGCGACCGTGCGGACCAGCTGATAGAAGCTGATCGCGCTGCCGGTCTCCGCGGCCGGCACCCCGCCGGTGATCTGCAGCGGGTTGACCGCGTACACGCACCCCACGCCGAAGCCGTCCAGCAGCATGGCCAGCACGATCTGCCAGTACGCGGCGCGCGCGAGCAGGAACGCGACCATCGAGGCGATCAGCAGCACACAGCTCGCGGCCACGACCAGCTCGGCAGAGGTGCGCCGGGCCAGCGGGCCGGCCACCTTCGAGGCGGCGAAGCTGGCCAGCGAGAACGGCGTCAGCATCAGCCCGGCGACGACAACCGACGCGCCGAAGCCGTAACCGGCCCCGGGCGGGGTCTGCACGTACCGGACGACCAGCGACGCCAGCGGGTAGAAGCCGACGGCCACCAGGAAGGCGGTCACGTTCGCCGCGAGCACCGGGCGGTGCCGGAGCAGCCGCAGGTCGATCAGCGGGCGGCGGGCCCGCAGTTCGGCCACGGCCCACGCGGCGAGCAGCGCCACCGACGCGACCGCGCAGCCGAGGTTCGCCGGTGAGGCCCAGCCCCACACCGGGCCCTCGGCGAGCGCCAGCAGCAGGCCGGTAATCCCGAGCCCGAGCGTGACGGCGCCGGTGACGTCGAGCCGCGCCTCACGCCGCGGGCTCGGCGGCAGCACCGCCGCGGCCGCCACCAGGGCCAGCGCGCTGAGCACCGCGACGAGCCAGAACGGCGCGCCGAGCCCCAGGTACTCGGCGAGCAGCCCGACCAGCGGGTAGCCGATCCCGATCCCGGCCGCGGTGGTGACGCCGATCAGCGCGATCGCGGGCCTGGCGCGCCCCGCGGGCAGGTCGTCCCTGGCCACCGCCGTGGCCAGCGGCACCAGGCCCAGCCCGGCGCCCTGCAGCGCCCGGCCGGCCAGGAACACGCCAAAGCCGGCCGGCAGTGCCGAAAGCACGCAGCCGACCAGCATGAACGCCACGCCACCGAGCGTGGTCTGGCGGCGCAGCCGCCCGTCGCCGAGGCGGCCCATGACCGGCGTGGCGACAGCCCCGGCGAGCAGCGTGATCGTGAGCGCCCACTGCGAGGCCGCGAGCGACACGTGGTCGGCCCGCTGCACCGTGGGCAGCAGCGGCGTGCCGAGGCTGGCCACAGCGGTGGACTCCACCGCCAGGAACACCAGCACCGCCACCAGCACCGCCGGGCCGGCCGTCCTGCGGCCTGCAGCCTGGTCCACGCCCGTCATGGAACCACGCTAGAGACGCGCGCTTATGCCGTCCAAGACCAATAATCGATATGCTTATGCGTCACGGGAATGAAGAAGCGAGAGTGCCGTGGACCTGCTGCAACTGCGCTACTTCCAGGCCGTCGCCCGCCACGAGCACGTCAGCCGCGCCGCCGAGGAACTCCGCGTGGCGCAGCCCGCGCTCAGCCGGTCGATCGCCCGGCTGGAGGCCGAGCTGGGCGTCCCGCTGTTCGACCGGCACGGCCGGCGGGTGACGCTGAACCGGTTCGGCGCCGCGTTCGGCGCCCGGGTCGCCGTCGCGCTCAGCGAGCTCGACCAGGCCCGCAGCGAACTGCACGACGCCGCCGGGCTGGCGCACGGCAGCGTGGCGGTGGCGGCCGAGACGCTCCGCACGGTCACCGGCCTCACCGCGGCCTTCCTCGCCGGGCACCCCGACGTGAGCTTCCGGCTCTGCCAGTCGTCGGCCCCGGCCATGGCCGCGCAGCTTCAGGCCGGGGAGGTCGATCTCTGCTTCGCCTCGCAGCCGATGCACGGGGGCGCGCTCGAATCGGCCGAGCTGTTCCGCGAGGAGGTCCTGCTCTGCGTCCCGCCAGCGCACCGTCTGGCCCGGCGCGGCCGGGTCACGATCGCGGACCTGGCCGGCGAGCAGTTCGTGACCACCCGCCCCGGCTACTGGCAGCGGGCTCTCGCCGACCGGCTGTTCGCCTCAGCGGGACGCCAGGCGCCCGCCGTGGCCTGCGAAGGCGACGAGCCGTACGCCATCCGCGGGCTGATCAGCGCCGGTGTAGGGATCGGCCTGCTGCCGCTGATGGGGCGGCAGGTACCGGATCCGCCGGTCGCCTGGCTGCACCTGGACACCCCCGGATGCCGGCGCACGCTCAGCGTGGTGTGGCGCCGGGATGCCTACCTGTCAGCGGCGGCACGGGGGTTCCGCGACTTCGCGGTCAGCCACTTCCGCCGATCAGGGCCCGCGCCGCCGTGATCAGGTCGGCGTTGCCGCTGGCTGGCGAGCCGTCCGGCAGCACGAGGCTGTCCTCGAGGCCCATGCGGGCCTGCAGCCCTTCCCGGACCGCGACCTCGAACACCGGCCAGGCCGACGTGCCCTCGCCGTGCAGCAGCACCGGGATGCCGTCGCCGTCCGGGCCGAGAGCCGTGCGGAGCAGCAGGGCAGCGGCAACGGCCCCATCACGGGAATGATCGTCGGTGACCTCGAGGAGCAACCGCACACACCTGCCCCGGTGCGGCCAGGTCCGCCAGGCCCAGACCGAGTCCGCGGTCCACAGGCCGGGCTCCACCCCCACCCCGGCGTCGAGCAGCGCCTCGGCCAGCTCCGCCGAACCGGGTTCGTGCCAGTTGACCGACGCGAAATCGGGCCGCACGGTCCAGGCGCGCACCTGGAAGATCCGCTCCGCGGGCCCGGGCGCGGCCCAGGCCCCGGTGGTCAGTCCCGTGGGCACGCCGGGCACGGCGGCCCGCACCGCCTCCAGCACCGCCGCCACCGTGCCCGCATCGAGCGTGTCGTGCCCGGCCGAATCCTTGGGATGGATGTGCAGCGCGTCGGCGCCCGCGGCAACCGCCGCGGCGGCGTCGGCCGCGATCTCGGCGGGCGTCACCGGCAGCGCCGGATGCTCCGACGGCTCCCGCTGGCCGTTGAGGCACGCCTTGAGGAACCGGGCCATGTCATCCTCCGTTGCCCGCTGAGCTGCCGCTGCACGATCGGCGAACGCACCCCCAACCTAGCGAGATACGCCAGCGGTGGCCCGAGCCACGCCGATGGCCGCAGCCCGGCAAGCGTCAACGGTTCGGGGAATTCGGCCCGGTCGTGAGGTGGCCGTTCGTCATCACGCCGACGCGTTGTGCCTGGCGGGCGAGGCCGCTGTCGTGGGTGACCAGGACCAGGGTGAGCCCGCGTTCGCGCCACAGCTTGCCCAGCAGGGCGATGATCTCATCGCGGGTGTCTTCGTCCAGGTTGCCGGTGGGCTCGTCGGCCAGCAGCACCCTGGGCTGTTTGACCAGGGCCCGGGCGATCGCGGTGCGCTGCTGCTGCCCGCCGGACATCTCGGTGGGCAGGTGCGCGGCGCGGTCGCCCAGGCCGACCGAATCCAGCGCCGCCGCGACCCGGGCCGCCCGGCCGGCGTGGCCGATGCTCAGCGGGATCAGCGCGGCCTCGACGTTCTCGGCCGCCGACAGCGTCGGGATGAGGTTGAAGGTCTGGAAGATGAACCCGATCTTTTCGGCGCGCAGCCGGGTGAGCTGGGTCTCGCGCAGCGACCCCAGGCCGGTGCCGTCCAGCTCGACCGTTCCCTGGGTCGGCCGGTCCAGCCCGCCGAGCAGGTTCAGCAGGGTGGACTTGCCGTGGCCGGTGCGGCCCTGCACCGCCAGCCACTCCCCGTCCTCGATCACCAGGTCCAGGTCGCGGACCGCCGGGACGGTGCGCCGGCCCTTCTGGTAAAGCTTGGTCAC